>CAZSPF010000017.1:14142-31130 GCA_964608695.1 uncultured Fimbriimonadales bacterium
GTGTGTAGTTCTATCCAAGGGTCATTTGCTTGTGCGCATTTTCTAATTTCCTGAACAACATGTTCTCTTAGATTTGGAGGTATTCCAGAAAAACCTGAATCGGCAATATTTGCTACGTGTTGAATGTTTCCATTTTCGCAGGATTTTAACGCGTTTAAACAAAGTTTTGCAAACGGATTAGTAAGTAATGGCATCTGTTGATTCATTTTTAATGAAATATCAAAACGAGATGCAGTGGAATACAAGAGATGTGCGTAATCGTTTAATGAGCGGCAAAAGACAACTATTTCATTAGGTTGATATTTTTCAAGCCCTAATCGAATTGCCCACTCTGTTTCCAAAATGTTATCTGCTGTTAAAAGTTTTTTTATGTTCCGGGGTGAAAATCCTTTCCAGTCGCCTTTTCCAAGCGAACTTTGTCCTTCACGCTGTATTCCGATTTTTATCATTTCTGCATCTGGGAAAGCATTTGTAACAAACTTTGATTGGAGATAAAACTCCGGTATAAAAGAGTGCTCCTCCAAAAGGATGTGTAAATGAATTCCCAAACGTCTTAACCATTTGGCAAACGAAATAAAAATCGGACACCATTCTTGTTCCCCTGCCCAAAAAATGTTCTGCATTTCTTTTGGTTTTAATGATGGTGATTTTATAAGATTGGATATACGTGTAGTTAATGTTGTGTAACCGTGTTTTTCTAAAACGTTATCAAATACATACGCAATATCAGATAAATCGGAAATTGCTCCTTTTAGTAAACTCATTGCGTCATAAGAGATTTCATATTTTCTGATTGTGGACAATGTATTAGCAAGCGCATTGTGAAAGCCGTTTAAGTGCATGACTTCTTTGTATCGCGGACTTAATTTTGTTTCTTGCAATGCAATGGCAACCAAAACGGATTGCTCATCAACGCTTGCTGATCGTCTTGCAGGTAGGTCACTGATATCGGAGAAAATTTTTGCAATTTCCCCCAATGGTTTGATTTCTATGTCTCCTTTTTCAAAACTTTTTATGCCTTCATCCGTGGAGAGCATGACGTCGCGCATTTGTGCCAATACAGAGTTATTGGAAGAAACAAAAACAGAGCGAGGCTGTTTTATAAAGCGTGACGCGAACTCGCTCAGTGCTTGAACGCCGGGTTCGGAATAATAAAGAAATATACTTCCCTCTTCGGGCATAAAAAAGTCTATCTAATTTTAGCGCGAAAAAGTTTAGTTATTCAGAATGTTTTTGTTGTCTGTGCTTAATCTCTTCTTGGAAAGGCTCCATATGTAAACTAATGCTCACGTTGGACAAAGACTCCCTTATTCTGTCTTCCACTTCTTCCGTGAGAGCGTGAGCCTCGATAAGGCTTAAATCATCATCCAAAAGGATGTGGGCGTCAACATGGCGATAAGAACCCGATTTTCTCGTGCGCAACTGGTGCCACGATTTGATTGCAGGGTGGTTATTCAGGATATTTTCTATAATGAGAATCTCTTCTTTTGGAAGTGAAATATCTATGAGTAGTTGAAAACTTCTTATTCCTATCCTAATGGCAGTAAAGAAAATCCAGATGGACAAACCCAATGCAAGAATGGGGTCGAAGATGGTGTTATTCGTAAGTTTCACAAGGATTAGCGCAACAAGTACGCCTATACTTGTAATGACATCGGCGCGTATGTGTGCGGCGTTCGCACGCAAGGCTTCACTATCGGTTTGTTTTGCAACTCCACTAATATATCTGCCCACGACAAAACTTACTACTGCAAGAAGACCGATAACATAAATTGCAATGTCTTCTTTTATGTCTTGAGGGTTTAAGACTCTTTTTACTGCTTCGTAACCCACCCACCCGGCAGCACAAGCAAGTAAGATGGATTCTCCAAAACTTGCGAATGATTCGACTTTTCCGTGTCCGTATGGATGTTCTTTGTCTGCAGGCTTATCACCTACGCGAATACTAAAATATGCCAATAAACTTGAAATGATATCACCAAGGCTGTGTAGTGCTTCGCTTAACACTGAAACAGAGCCAGTATAAAACGCAGTGATAATTTTTATGATAGTAATGCACACGTTCGAAGCAACGGACGTAAACGCCGCACGCCGCTTTTTAATGTTGAGTGCGTTGTCTGAGCGCATGTGTTTTTGAAGGATACCTATGAAAAGTAACTTGGAGTTATCTTCGCATTAAGACTTTGTATTTGTAACTCATGGTGATTTTTTCTCCCGCTTTAAGAGTTCTTTCCCATTCAATTTGTGTACGCGGGTTTAATTCCCTTAAGCCTTGTGCAGTTTTCACCACTTTTGCATCAGGGTCTGATTCTAATACTTCTCCGAGCATTGTGCGTGAAATCTTCATTTTGATTTCGTGTTGTTTTGTGTTCTTAACTTCCAATGTCCCCTGTAATATAATCAGTTCATAAACAACATTTCCTTCAATCCGTTCTCGTTGTCTGCTGAGTTCTTCTTCGGAAACTTTTGCCTGAACGTCCAATGCTTTTGAGACACGTACGATGCTGTATGCATTTGGTGATGTGTATGCAATCTCACCTTGTCCGATAATTTCGTTATTCTTTAAAATTATTGCCGGTGCTGTGGTGAGAGGTTGTCCTGTAGAATTTTTCATTTTAATGCTAAACCACACTTCGCCGGTTTCGTTTACGGGTGGGATTTCTCGCATAATCCAAACGGCGTCACTCATGTCCCAAGTGTAGATATGTTCGTATTCAGGTTTTGCCGATAAAAGAATGTAATAAGCGCGCTCACCTTTTTGTAATGTTACGTTTTTGATGTCATAGAAGAATAAATCTTCGAGTTGTTCTCCGGTTCCTGCTGGGTCAAAAGCTTCATCAAACATTTGTGCGCTTTTTGCGACGTTTTGTCCCATCATGTAACCTTCTTTTCTTGCATCTGCAGGAGCACCTGCGCGCATCATCACATTCACCCAATCGTTTACCGAAGTTCCGGAAGTGAACGGGTCAGCCCAATTCAGAAATGGGATATTGGGAAAACCGGTAACAAGTCGAATATCTGCACCGTTTAAATCTACCAAATCGTTTAACACAATTGCTTTTGCTGTAAATGCAAGGTTTTTTTCGTGTGAAATGTCCATTGCGTAAGATGATGCCCATGTTATTCCGCGTTCCAAGGAAACGAAAAATATTTTGGCATTTTCATTTCCTTGTGCTTTGATTCTTATGCCTCGAACTTTTCTTTTGGTTGAAAACTCCCAAATTAAATCTGTTCCGCCCATTATGCTGATGATTTGGTTTTTGTTCACAACGAATGTTTGTGCAGAATTTTTTATAACGAGTATTTCACCTTCTGCGCTGACGAGTTGCCCGTTTATTTCACCGGCATCTTTTGTTTGGATTTTTATTGTTTTTCCGATATTTTGTCTTAACATCTGGTCGAAATTTAAAATTTTCTGTGTGCTGTCTGTTTCTATTTCTGTTAAAACGGCTTCTTGTATTTTCACGCCATCGGAAGCAGTTATCCAAAACGTGCCAAGCACCGCTTGTGGTAATTCTGTTAAGAGTATTTCGCCTTTGCCTAAAGTTACAGAACGTGTTACCACCGCATATCCGTTTTTAAACAAAGAAGCAGAAACAACATGCGGGGGGGCAGTTTGTGCACCTTGAACCGCTAATAAAACACAAAGGCTTAATGTCATAGATTTCCTCCCATGAGAAAGTCTCTCAATATCTTAGACGTTCGTTTTTCCTTTCCGTGAGCAGTCATTTCTTGGTTATTTTTCGCTAAAATAGGCAATGCGCAAAGAGTCACTCGAATTCTTCAAAGAGATAGTCAATACTCCCTCACCTTCCGGTTACGAACAGCGTGCCGCTGAGGCCTATCGGCGATACCTAAAACCCTATGCGGATGAAATCCGAACAGATGTGATGGGCAACGTTTGGGCCATTCTGAACCCAAAAGCAAAAAGAAAAATCATGCTGGCGGGTCATTGCGATGAAATTGGATTTACTGTTCACTACGTGAGCGAAGATGGGCTTTTGCACTTTTTGCCCATCGGCGGGCACGACAGCGTTATACCGGTGGGGCAGGGGGTATGGGGGCATTCGAAGAAAGGCAGGGTACCGGGGGTCATCGGCAGGAAAGCGATTCATCTGCTAAAGCCGGAAGAGCGCTCGAAAAAGCCGGAACTCGATGAGTTATGGATAGATATCGGTGTGAGCAAGAAGGCTGATGTCTTGAAACTTATCGAATTGGGAGATGTGGTGACATACCAATGGGAGTTTCAGCATCTAGCCGGGGATGTCGTAACAGCACGTGGGTTTGATAACAAGATGGGGAGTTTTATTGTTGCAGAGGCGTTACGGCATCTCAGCACAAAAAAGCCTGATAAAGATGTCGGAGTTATTGCTGTTGCAACCGTACAAGAGGAGATAGGTCTGAGAGGGGCACGAACCAGTGCTTATGGCACGGGTGCAGAAATCGGAATTGCTGTGGATGTAACTCACGCAACGGACTATCCATCAGTTGACAAGAGGAAGGTTGGTGATTTCAAGGTTGGAGGAGGACCGGTAGTGGCTCGCGGAGCTAACATTAATCCGAAAGTTTACGACCTGATTTTGCAAGCCGCGAAGAAGGAGAAGATAAAAGTTCAGATAGAGGTTGAGCCGGGCGGGACAGGCACCGATGCTAACGCCATGCAGGTTTCAGGACCAGGAATGGCTACAGGACTGTTGGGGGTTGCGATAAGGTATATGCATACGCCTGTGGAGTTACTGCACTTGAAAGACGTGGAAGAATGTGCAAAACTCATGGCAGGTTTTTGCAGAATGGTGACTGCAAAAACAGATTTCATACCGAGGGCATAAGATGCAGTCAACCGGAGGAAAAGTAGTTTTTTGGATAGCTATCTCGATAGTCGGATTGTTTATTATCGGGATGATTGTCGTGGCTGTTCTTACATTTCGGTTTTTGGGAAGTGAGGAAGGGAAGAGCATTTTAACAGCCGTGCAAAGTACGGAAGAAGCCTCAAAATCTGCGGGTCCTTTGCTTGAGGGGTTGGAAAAGTATATGCAAGAGAAAGGAAGTTATCCTGAAGAGATGACTGAATTGCGTGATTATATGCCCGAAAACCTATATGTGCAAGCCGAAAAACTTTTTAAGTATGTGAAACCTGAAGAAGATGCAGATGATCATACAGTGGTTTTTTATACCGATAAATGGAGCATGATGGGTGAAGTGCACATGTGGATTGAAATTCGTAAGAATATGGAAGTTTATACGGTTCAAGAAACGCATATGAAAGACATTAAAAAGAAGTCAAGAATGGAAGGTCCAAAAGAGACATCTTCTTCGTTATTGTTGCCTTGGCGTAAACTTTTATTTGCTGATTTATTTTAATTGAAGTTTAAGATAACTGTACTTGCTTTTTGATTGTTTGTTTGTCTTCTATTGTTTCTTCACCGGTGGTTAAGTTCTTTAATTTGATTTGGTTGTTGCTTAATTCTTCATCACCAATGATGATTGCGAATCTTGCACCTGATTTATCTGCTTGACGAAATTGGCTTTTTGCAGATCGTGGTTCAGTATCACACTCTATGCTGAGGTTTTCATCTCTTAACGATTGAATAATTTTCCAGAACTCTGCTCGATTATCTGTTAAACAGACTGCAAATACTAACGGAATTTCCGCAAAGATTGATAAGTCTGTTCTGGTTCTCAATACCATTAAAGCACGCTCAATACCCATTGCAACGCCAACTGCAGGCGTGGGAGATCCTCCGCATTGCTCTATAAGGTCGTCGTACCTGCCCCCCCCGCAAAGCGCGTTTTGTGCGCCTAAGGATTCGCTTTGAGCTTCGAATACGGTTTTCGTGTAGTAATCTAATCCGCGAACGAGTCTGGCGTCGAGTTGGAAACCAATTTCTAATTTGGTTAAAAGTTCTTGCAGTTGTTCAAAATGTTCTTTTGTTTCGTGTTCATAGTAGTCACTAATCAAAGGTGCTTCCATCATGAATGTTTTGAGTTTTTCATCCTTGCTGTCCAATAATCGTAAAGGGTTTTTTTCACACCTTTCACGGAAATCTACTGGATAATCTTTGATGAACTCTTTTGAATAACTTAACAAGGCTTCTCTGTATTTAGTTCTGCAGTCATTCATCCCTAACGAATTCAGTTTTACGTTCACCGAATCCAAGCCTAAGGTTTTGTAAAAGCGAACTGTTAAGTCTATGACTTCTGCATCGGCATCGGGTGAGGCACTGCCCAACAGTTCCACTCCTGTTTGGTGAGATTGTCTTAACCTGCCTTTCTGCGGTCTTTCGTAGCGATAGATAGGAGTGATGTAATACAACCGTGATACTTGACCTGAGTGTCTGAGAGAATGCTCTATGTATGCTCTTGCTACAGGCGCGGTGGCTTCAGGCTTTAGGGTGATGCTTCTTCCACCCCTGTCTATAAAGGTGTACATCTCCTTGTTTACCGCATCGCTGGTTTCTCCTAAACCACGTACGAAGAGATCTGTGTCTTCGAAGGTAGGCGTCCTGATCTCTTTATAACCGTAGAGCCTGCACACACGCCGAAACACGCCTTCCAGCCACTGCCATTGGGCTGATTCTTCGGGAAGGATGTCTTCAGTGCCTCTTGGGGCTTGATACTTCACAGGCTCATTTTATACTAAGAAGAAACTGCAGTTTCTCCACATTTAAAACCCAGTATTTTTTATAGGAATTTTAAGAAAGTGTAAAACTTGCTATATGAATCTTGTTTTTTCAATAATATTGCGTTATAATGATTTCGCAAAGGAGTAAACACATGTTTAAACTATCAACAAAAATCAGCATTCTTGCAATAGTATGTTCTTTCAACGTAAGTGGGCTCTCTCAACACCATGCAGGGGACATTCTTCTGTATCTGGAGAACAGCACGATTATCACTGCGATGGAAGATGACGATGAAGTCATACCTTGGAGAGTGTTCGGCTCTGAGTTCGGAGAGGACCCTGATGACCCGTATTTTACGGATGAACCGGGGTTCGACAGTGAGCCCGGAACTTTTCCAGTGCCAAGCAGTGTGGGCTTTAACATCCAAAATGCATTGCTTGCTTGGAATGGCGGCGGTTTTTCAAATACCGATTCAACAATAACCATCAAGTACATTTTTCAGGAAGTTACCTCTGGAGGTGGTTTTGTACCGGGATTTGGCATTCCCGTAAACAATGATGGTAGTTGGCATAAGCATCTCGGGTTCATTTTAAATGGTCCTAATCGTTCAGACCCGGCAGATGGAATTTATCTGTTAGAACTCACTCTGTGGAGCTCAGACCCCTCCATATACGGCTCAGTACCCTTCTATATGGTGTTCAATAACGGCATGCCTGATGACTTGCATGATGAGGTGATGGATTGGGTACAGGATAACATTGTTCCTGAACCTGTGACGTTGCTCTCATTAGGAGTGCTTAGCATTTATGCTCTGAGGAAAAGGAGAAAATAGCTCTTAATAAAATGTTATTGCAAAAATTTGTATAAAATGCAATAATAATACAATAACATGAAAAGAGCTAAATTATTCGTAATTCTGTCGCTTTTAGCCCTAAGCGTAGTTTGTGCATTCTCGTACCATGAAGGCGACATGATATATGGTGGGGTTGACGGGCAGATTAGGGTGGTCAACCCCACAGATCTTTTAGAAAATCCTCCGTACAAGACGATGTACTACGTCGAGCAAAGTGCCTTCAATCCCAAGTACTGGATTGCTGATGTAGGGTGGGATTGGTGGAACCTTCCGGAAGACCAATATGGAATTAAGTGGGTTTCTGAAGCTACTTTAATTTCTCCTTATCTTAGTCCTCAACTAATAGTTCGAGACTCTCAATACACTTATTTTAGCGAAGGAGCAGATAAAAATAGTTTTCATTTAACAGGTTCGAAAAAACATAAGCACTTTGCATTTATGGCGTTTAATCGTGTTTCGACGCTGTTTAGGTTTGATTTTCAGCTTGTAAATGCCAAAGATTGGTCGGGAAACCCTCTATCTGATTCACCTGTTTACACGATTTACTTTAGCCAGTTGCCGAAGTTGGATTTCGACACTCGAAGTCAATCTTCTGTACCTGAGCCAGCATCTGTTATTGCTATGTCCTTTGGGTTGATTTGGGGCGCGGTAAGGAAGAAAAGATCAATAAAACCAACATTTTAAGTTATGAGAAAGAATAGAGCCTTTACTCTAATAGAACTGTTAGTAGTAATCGCAATCATTGCGATATTAGCGGTCATTGTGTTTCCTGTGTTAAGCCGGGCAAAGGATAAGGCTAAGCAAACCGTGTGCTTGTCAAATAATAAGCAGATCGGAATGGCAGTAATGATGTATTCGTCTGATTACGATGACTATCTGCCACTTGATAGCCACAGTTCACCTTACAGCGATGTTTGGATAAGGTCTTTAATGCCCTATGGAGGAGGAAAGAATATTTACCGATGTCCATCAGATAGAAGTGTGAACTTCGATATGCCCCTTGAAAATTCACTCCTAAAGAGAGAAAGTTCTTACGGTTTAAACTTTTATATGAGTCCACTATTGGATGATGAACCCCCTACAGGTTCTCATGGGTTTAACAATTTATCAAGTGTCGTCTCACCTGCCACAACGATTTACATCGCGGAAATGAAGACAAACAGCATAAGTGAACACTATCATCCTGCATGGTGGTACAAGAACAACCCTGACTACATATATTTCCCGCCTGAAACCGAGTTAGAAATGACTTTGCATTCGGGCGGAGCAATATACATCTTTTTGGATGGTCATGCAAAATGGCATAGGTTTGAGCATACGTTCAGCGGTGACAAGGTCATTGACTTATATGACCCGAGGCGAGAAGCTCAATAAAAACACTTATTTTTTAAAAAACTGTTGCCAAATTTGCTTTTCTCAAGCATACTATTAATTGTGGGAGCCATAGGTTATTGGACCTCGTCTCTATGGTAGAGACTACAAAGGGCTCTCAACCTTAACTCAGACAGGAGGAAGCAATGGCAGAAAACATATATACACGCATACGAAGAGCGTTCACGCTTATCGAACTTCTCGTCGTAATTGCAATTATAGCAGTGCTTGTAGCGATTCTCTTCCCGGTAATAGTCGAAGCCAAGAAAACAGCCAAGCAGATAGCATGCTTAACCCAGATGCATGAAATAGGGTTAGCTATCCATCTTTATCTTAGTGATAACGATGAGTACTGGCCCGGTGCAGTTATCTGGTCCCCTTTACCTGGGTACGCACCTCAGCAGAAGTGGATTGGATACGACAACAACAACTGGGGTATTGACGGAGGATTCTATGGAAGGTACAACCAAGCAGCAAAAAATAAACCACGTCCCGGTGCAATAGACATTTATCTTCAGAACAATGCAATCAAAAGATGCCCTGTCCAACCCATTCATTGGCAGGGTGCATATGCCACGAACTGGTGGAATGATCAATACTACTCCAGTTACTACAGCACAAATCCCGGTGCACAAGGTAACGAATGGGGGCCAATGGCAAAAAGAACGACATATAGTGGTGGACTTTTCCAAAGCTTTGGCTGTAATAATTCAGAAGTTCAAGATCCGGCAGCGACTCTTATCATGTGGGAGCATGACGCACGTGTACCAATGTGCAACTTTTTGTTTCCATACAACTGGTATGAAGCACCGCCACATGATCCTTACTTAATAAACCATTTCCATTTCTTGCATAGACAAGGTGCTAATGCGATATGGGCTGATGGGCATGCTAAAAGGATGGTTTACGGATATCTTAAGCGACCTTACTTTTCGTGTCGAAAAGATATTTATCCTACAGGATACTGAACGCAAGTAAGATGATATAGTGCAAAAAGGCACAACGATTCTGTTTTAGCGGATAGAATACGTTGTGCCGATTTGGGCTGTTGTTAATCAAAAAGGAGGTGTGGGCAAAACCACAACTGCGGTGAATACTGCCGCGTGCTTGAGTTTATTAGGCAAAAAAACACTTCTTATTGATGCTGATCCTCAAGGTAATTCGACAACCGGATTAGGGATAGATAAAAGTTCTTTGAATCTCACGGCTTATGAAGTACTGACGGAATGCACACCGGTTAAACAAGCAGTCGTTCCGACGAAAATAAAAGACCTTGATGTTTTGCCCGCAACGCTTGATTTAGCGGGAGCAGAGCCAGCATTGCTTGGTAAGGTGGGAAGAGAGACAGTTTTGAAAGAGGCTATAGATGAGATTAGGAACGATTACGATTGGGTTTTCATTGATGCCCCTCCTTCATTAGGGATACTTACGCTGAATGCTCTCGCGGCGTCGGACGCCGCTCTCATTCCCATGCAATGCGAGTTTTACGCCCTTGAGGGGCTGACGCAACTCTTGCAAACATTCGAGCTCATTAAAAAACGAATCCATCCCGAGTTAAAAGTCGGTAAAGTGCTTTTAACGATGTATGATAAAAGAAACAGGCTTAGCCTTCAAGTGGAGGAAGAGGTAAGAGGCTATTTTGGTGAAGTGGTTGCAAAGGTCACCATTCCAAGAAATGTGCGACTTAGCGAAGCTCCGGGCTTTGGCGAACCAGCAGTGATCAGATATCCTCACTCTTTAGGAGCGAAAGCCTATATGGAGTTTGCAAGAGAGGTTTTGGAAAATGCGTAGAGTTTTGGGAAAAGGATTAGCGCAACTTCTGGGTGAAGCAGAAGAAAATCATCTACGCGAGATACCTTTGTCTTCGATTGTTCCCAACCCCAAACAGCCAAGGAAAAGTTTTGACGAAAGCGCATTAAATGAATTAGCAGAATCATTGAAATCTGTGGGGTTGCTGCAGCCATTGGTTGTGCGACCATTGGATAAGGATCGTTATGAGTTAATTGCTGGTGAACGCAGATGGCGAGCGGCGCAAATTGCAGGCTTGGAAAATGTGCCGGTGGTTATACGTGCGGCAGAGAATGAGCAACTATTGCAGCTTGCGCTTATAGAAAACCTGCAAAGGGAAGACATCCATATATTGGAAGCTGCGGAAGCATATCAGGTGTTAATTTCTGAGGGGGGGCTTACACAGGATGAAGTAGCACAACTTGTTGGGAAGTCGCGCCCAGCGATTGCAAATGCGTTAAGATTATTAAAACTACCAGATAAGATCAGAAAATCTTTGCTTGAAAATGAAATAACAGAAGGACATGCACGTGCGATACTTTCATTTGAGACCGAGATAGAGATGCTTTCTGTTCATAAAAAAATTATTGAAAACAATTTGTCAGTGCGAGAAGTAGAAAGATTGAACGTAAAAACCCCTGTTCAACGATGGAAAAAACCAAAGCCGAGCGTTAGTGAATTGAGCGAATTGGAAAGAAAACTGAGCGAGCATTTTGGGTCGCCGGTGAGTATTTCGCGTTCCGGCTTACGCGGAAAACTAATGATTGATTTTTTCAATGATGAAGATCTTCAGAGGATATTGGATGTTATAGGTTTGAAAGATTAGTTTGTTTTGCACGCCAGATTTGCAGCTCACCTTCGTAAACAGTTCCTTCTTTAATTGATTTTTCAAATTCGTAGTACTCTTGAAATTGTTTATGAAAATCCGGCTCTAAGGGATGTTTTTCACCTCGAATGACAACAACATCAGGCTTGCCTTCAAATTCTTCCGTTAGCCATGATACTGCTTTGCCCTCCGGAAGTCTTTCTCGTTGTACAGGTGTAACGATGCCTGCAAAATCGAATACTTGAACATCATTAGCATAAAACCCGATAATGCCTATTTCCATTAATCCCACCGAAACATTTGGGGGGTTGTTTTTTAAATAATTTCCCACTTCTTTGTAAGTTAAAAACCTTTTTTCGATGGGTATTCCCTGCATGAAAAGCAAGCTTATGAAAAGAGTGGTCAATGTTAACCCGGAAATCACAACGTATAGTTTTGGAAGAGTGATATTGTCATAAATAAATTGAATTCCTATCAATGCAAGGATTGCTACTACAATCGCGTAAGGAACGTAATACCAATGATATTCCGGAATACTCAAAAGAGAATAAGCAATTATGTGCAGAACAGAGTAAATCAACAAAAGAGCTGCTGGTACTCTGTTATATAATTTGTTTTTTATTGCTGTGTAAACTCCGTATACCGCTAAAATTAAGAACAGATAAAAAATGGTTGTGCTCTCGTAGAAGAAAGCAGGCAGCCATTTTATAATCCCTTGAATATACGAATCAACCCAGTACGGGCTATTGCCTTGTGCGATTTTTGCTTCAAGTGTGGTAGGGACAGAAGTGCCATAGTAATAAATCGAAAACAAAACCCAAGGGGTGATAATTAAAGCAGAAGTTCCGAGGAATTTGATGATAATGTCTTTTCTTTTTTGTGCGTTTGCTTGATAATAAAGATAGACGAAAACTAAAAATAAAATGATTCCGGCATCATGTCTAGTCAAGAAAGCAAGTGACAGAAAAACAGAGCAAAGAAAAACTTTGTTTTCTCTCAACATGACCAATCCCCAAAGAATTAAACCCATCAAAAGAATCGTTTCAAGCCCACCTGTTTGTAAAGTGAGTGAACTCAAAACGATGAACAAGGTTCCGAATAAAGGAAGAAAACGTAAATGTAAATTGTGATTAAGTAAACGATAACATCCTGTTGTAAAAAGTGTAAAAGAAATTACATTTGTGAAAAAAGCACCTGATAAAACGGCAGAGTTATGGTTTTCTGTGAAAAACTTTAGAAACCAACTTGAGCATAGAATCAACAACAAATTAAGAGGGGAAGTGCATGCTTGAATATTATAATCATCAACATTATAAACCAAGCCTTTGCCTTCAATTGCGTTCTTTGCAACTCTCAGCATGATGTAAGCATCGTCACTCATGACAGAAAATGCAAAGAAACCCGCAAGTGCACCTGCGCTTAGTAAGATAAGTAAGGTGATTTTATTTTTTAAGTTGCTCATCTTTTTATGAGTACCGCACGAGTCCAGCTTGCATCTGTTTTGGGGATTTTTAAGGGCAATGATATCAGCTCATATTCACCTTCGTGAACTTCACTTAAATCAAGGTTTTCTAAAATGGCAATTCCGTTATTGAAAAGTAGGTGATGGTTATCCAGTGTTTTACTGTCAACCGGGTCTACAGACGGCGCATCTACTCCTACAAGTAATGCTTTATGTTTTATCAGCCAGTTGATAGTTTCTTTTGTAATGCAGAGATAGTTATTATCGAAATCTGTATAACTTATACTGCTGTTTTTTGTTTTGAACAATACGCGGATTTTTTCCGGAATGTTTTTCGGTAATACATCACTCCATTGATTGACTTTTATGACGAGTGCTTTACCGATAAAAGATTCCAATGGGAACTCATGTTCTGCATTTTGGACATGAAGTGGCATGTCCAGATGCGTTCCTGCGTGTGCGCTTCCATGTAATGTGCTCACGTTACAAGAATGACCACGTTCCAAATTCATAATCCAATCGCGTGAAAAAGGAGCATCACCCGGAAAGACGGCAGTTTGTTCATCGAGCGGTTTCGAAATATCATAGATTTTCATGTGACGATTGTTTTTTTCGTTCCGAGATGTTTTTTATATGCACCTGTTTCAATGATGTCTTGAGTTTGATGGAAGAAGTGATGGATTTCATCATCTGTTGTATAAAAGTGCGGACTTACGCGTATGCCTGCTTTAGGGCGATAATCCACTAAGATATTCCTTGCGATTAATTCTTGTGAGGTTTCATAGCCATATTCTAAATCAAACGCCACTGTCCCCCCCCTTTCAGAAGGGTTAATTGATGCAGTTATTTTCCATCCAAGTTCACTTCCTTTTTCTACCATCATTGTTGTTTGTCGGATAGAGTTTTCTCGAATTGTATCAATGCCAATTTCGGAAATGATTTCCAAACCCGGAATGCAAGCATACATTCCTGGGATATTCGGTGTGCCATTCATGAAGCGACGCGCTCCTTCTGTCAAATGATGTTTATATACATCGAACTCAAAAGGATTTACATCCGATAACCATCCGGTAAGTTTTGGATTTAATTTCGAAGAAATTTCCGGGTTCACATACATAAATGCAATTCCCGGTCCACCACAAAGCCATTTCAATGTCCCCCCAATTGCAAAGTCCACACCCCATTCTTTTACATTTATGGGTACGACTCCGACTGATTGATACACATCCAGCACCAAATACGCACCTACCTTTTTACACTTTTCTGCAATCGCCTTCGCATCTTGAATGAAAGAAGAACGAAACAAAACATGGGAAATCGGCACCAACAAAGTTTTTTCGTCTATTGCATCGAGGAGTTTTTGCAAGTCAACGCTGATACCATCATCTGACTTCACAATGTCTACAACAGCGCCTAATTCTTGCTGTGCCAAGTAAAAATATGACACGCTTGGGAAGTTCATGTCTGAGTAAACGACTTTGTTTCTTCGCCCCGAAAAATCGAAGCAAGAAGCCACAACTGCTTGAGCAGATGTAACATTTAATTGAAGGTTTACGCTGTCGTTTTCTGCACCGATTAAGTGTGCAATTTTGTCTCCTACGTGAGTTGGCAGATGCCACCAGTCTTGCCATGCTCTTACTCCTTTCTCATTCCAATCTTTTGTGTAATTTTGCAAAGAATCTACTACCTTTTTGGGCATGGCACCTAAGGAATTGCTGATGAGATAAGTAGTTTCTTGCAGTATGGGAAACTCTTTTCTATATTTTTCTAAGCCGGTCACTTGTTTATGTTACGCCATTGTTAATTGTTTGAACTTAAATAGACGATTTTGGGGAACTTATTTTGTGTTCAAGGCGTCAATCTAATCAAGGGAAAACACTACAACACTCCCTCCAAGTAGCCCCTCTCCTCCCAAGCGGAGGCCCCGGTGAGCCCCTCCAGCCGGGGCTTCCTTCTTTTTAGGCAATTTTCATAGGCTTTAGTTCAAAGGAGACTTCAAAAGGAGCAGTTATGTCCTTCAACTCTTCAATTGTTGTATCCGGGGAATGCTCTATTAGTACTAAACCGCCTTCAGGTTTCACATCGAAAACTGCTTTTTCTGTGATGATGCGGTTGACGACTTTTCTGCCAGTGAGAGGAAGTTTGCATTCTTCGAGGATTTTTGGAGAGCCATCTTTCGCAGTGTGAGTCATGATAACGACGACGTTTTTTGTACCTGCAACAAGATCCATCGCTCCGCCCATCCCTTTCACCATTTTTCCCGGAACCATATAGTTTGCCAAGTCGCCGTTTACGCTTACTTCTAAACCTCCAAGAATGGTCAGGTCAATGTGCCCACCACGAATCATAGCGAAACTGTCGGCGCTGCTGAAATAACTTGCTCCGGGTGCTTCGGTTACGGTTTGTTTACCCGCGTTAATGAGGTCGGGATCGACTTCTGCTTCAGTGGGGAATGGCCCGATTCCCAGCAAGCCATTTTCGGACTGAAGGACGATATCCAAGCCTTCGGGTACGTGATCTGCAACTAAGGTGGGCATTCCTATGCCTAAGTTCACATACATGCCATCCTTAAGTTCTTGAGCGGCTCTTTTTACTATGATGTCTCTTGCATCCATAAGTTCTTCAATTTACCCTTGATTTGTTCAGAATAAGATAATATTTGTAGACTTGATTGGTCTATTTACCAATAAGGTTGCGAGGGAAAGCAAGCATGCGAAATGGAATTGAAAAAGTAAGGATTTTCCGAAGGTCACATGCCATGGTGTTAACTGCAATTGCATTGAGTTTTTTTGCTAGTAATTCTGGCTCGGTTTCACTTCCTGCGCTTATTGATAAACCGCTTGCAGATTATTACAATCAGGCATTGCAAGCCAATAAAAACGGGGAATATCAACGTGCAATGGCAATGCTAAAATTACTGCTTATTCCTGAAAATACTCCTGTTTATCCTGACTACTCAAGTTTGCCGGCAAATGTGAGACAAGAGTTTCATCAAGGTGTACTTCGAGGCTTTCAGATGTGGCGAGATGTTTTGGGGGAAGAGTTTCCTTTTATTTTGGACGTGAACAATCCTGATGCTCCGGTGAGAATCGTATTTGTTTCCGCAATTTCGGGTGAAAGCCCTGCATGTAAAGGCGAAATCCGAGTGGTAAGAAAAATTCAGTGGAACAGCAAAGTTCATTATGTGGATTTCTCTGCGAAAATCTCATTGGCAATGCATTCTCGTGGAAACCAGTGGATGACGTCAGGTGAACTCGCTCACATTCTCGCACATGAGTTTGGGCATGCATTGGGATTGGGTCATCCTCAGGGAGTAGGGACTATTATGGGACCGGTGGTAATTGGTAACCCAACACGTCAAATCAGTAATGCGGAATTAGCGACGGTTGTGCATTTTCGAAACCTTGTGAAGCAGGATATATCTCAAATTCAGAATGCTTCCACTCAAAAGAGCCAGCCTGTGAAGGTCAATACTTACACCTTCCATTCATGCTCCGATACCCCTCATAATTGCCAGTAAGCAATTTTATTGCGTTTTCCTTAGTAACGCCCTCAAGTTGAGGGCGTCAATTTTTTGTTACGCAATTGTTTGCCAAATTATCGTTTTGTGCGTACAATGTGTATATCAAGAAGGGCATACGCCGGAGGCAATACATATGAAACCTTGGAAAATATTTTTAATCGCTTGTGCCTTTTGTTTAGGCACGTTACAAATAGTTTCGCAAACCGGTCCTACGTCGCAAGATGGTAAGCCGAATAATCAGAAACAAGAACCTCCCAAACGGGATGATAAGGGCTCGGGTCCCAACAAGCCTAACAATCCCCCGCCTGCGGCACCACCTAAGCAGGACAACAAAGGAGCAGGACCAAGCAAGCCGCAAAGTCCGCCACCTGCAGGACCGCCGAAACGAGACGATAAAGGATCGGGACCGGCAAAACCTCAAAGCCCTCCGCCGAAGAGAGATGATCGAGGCTCTGGGCCAACGAATCCCAACAATCCGCCACCGAAGCGTGACGACAAGCCGCCGGTGAGCCCACAAACGCCTCCAAAAGGCAATCCACAGG
>CAZSPF010000017.1:31140-42988 GCA_964608695.1 uncultured Fimbriimonadales bacterium
CCGCCGTCAAGTCCGACACGTGGTGATAATCCTCCGATAAACCCGAACACGAATCCTAATTCGAATCCTCCGGTTTCTCCGAACAGAGGAAGCGACAATCGAGGAAACACGAATAGCAACGGCAATACGAATCCTCGACCGTTAAATTCGGGTGATGAAAGAGTTGTACAGGGTAGAGACACAAATCAATCTGTTCGAGCAAAACAAAACAATCAAGTACTGAGAACGGAGACCGGGCCAGCCTTTAATCCGCGCACGTCGGTCATAGGTGGTTTAGTAGGGCAGGGAAGAAATCAATTCGATCAAAACAATAAGGGTTCAAATGTTGAATTGCCTACTTACAAAAACGATCGCATGTCGAATAACAACTTTATCAAGCAGCTGCCTCGACAGAACCAAACTCCTCAAGTGATACCTGTTCCTAATGTCGGGAACAATCATTCGGGGGGGGGGTCCGGTAAAGCCATTCACAAGCATCAAATCGTAGATTTGAAACACTATTCTTCGGGTTCGTTAAGGCACGGATATTATAGTTACGATCCGTTTTGGAAAGATTGCCATTTTGGTTACTCGTACTATATTTTCTATCCGACAGTAAATTGCTGGTTTTCTCCATATTACTGGTATATGAACTGTCCGCCATACATCAGTTATCACCGGGTATTTATTTACACTCCGAGAGTGATAATTATAATCGGTGACACTGTTCCATGGTGGTACTGTGGAAAGTATTATGCGTGGTCGAGCTACGGATACAGTTATAGCCATCGTGATTATTCACGCTACTCAATACTTGATCGTGCTTTGAGCAACTTGGTGGATGCGTTTAAATATTCTGACGTAACGCTGTTAGACCCATTGCTTCCGCGCAATAACCGTGTGGATATTTTCATTGATGGAAGTTATTCATATTCAGTGAACAGTGATGACTATTACGACATGACTGCTGACTTGATTCACAGTGTTTACACTGTTGATTTCAACATCATTGATGTGCGAAGAACTCGCGGAAACGAATATAAAGTCATTGCAAAACACGACTATCTTGACCCTTGGAATGCAAGGCAGAGCACCTATCTTACGTTTACTCTGGAAAATCAAAGAGGGAACCTCGTTATAGTGGAAGCAGGAACAAGCAGGTTCCGACCATTTTGATAGGAAATCGTTTCTGTTGACTACGCGCTTCGGTAAGAAATTATCGAAGCGCGTTTTTTATTTATCCATCAATGCCGCGACGCCTGGGAGTGTTTTGCCTTCAAGGAATTCAAGGCTTGCCCCCCCTCCAGTGCTCACGTGGGACATTTTATCGGCATAACCGAATTTTTCCACTGCTGCCGCCGTATCTCCCCCCCCGACAATTGTGATATCGCCGTTTATTGCCATGCTTCGCGCAATGCATTCTGTTCCGTTGGCGAAGTTTGAAAGTTCAAAAACTCCCATAGGGCCATTCCATACCACCGTTCCTGAATCTCTTATGATGCCGTCGAATTTGACACAAGTTCTATCTCCTATATCTCCCCCGATATCGTCGGAAGTGATGCGGTCACATGTTACGGTTTGAGTTTGTACTTTTTCGTTTAAGTCTTTTGCAACAACGATATCTTCGGGAAGAATCACTTTGCTTTCGTAGTTTCTTAAGATGTCATTCGCGAAGCCCAGGTTGTCTGCATCCAATAACGATTTTCCAATTTCATATCCTTTGGCTTTCAAAAATGTAAATGCCATTCCTCCTCCAATTAACAGATAATCTACTTTCTGCATGAAGTTTTCGATAACTTTTATTTTATCTTTTACTTTCGCCCCCCCTAATATGGCAGTGAACGGTCTTTTAGGATTTTCGATAGCATTGCCCAAAAACTGCAACTCTTTTTCCATCAGGAATCCTGCAACGGCTGGCAGGAAATGAGCGATTCCTTCCGTACTTGCGTGTGCGCGGTGTGCACTTCCGAATGCGTCATTTACATAAACTTCTGCGAGTTTTGACATTTCCATTGCAAATTCAGGAATGTTGTTTTCTTCCTCTTCATGGAAGCGCACGTTTTCCAACAGCATTACTTCACCATTTTTTAAGTCATTTGCCATGCGCTCGATTTCCACTCCAATGCAATCAGGGGCGAGTTTCACATCACGACCTAATAATTCGGATAATCGTTTTGCAACCGGTGCTAATGAAAGTTTTTTGTCTTTTCCTTTGGGTCTTCCTAAATGACTGGCTAAAATAACCTTGGCGTTTAATTCCAAAAGATACGCAATTGTAGTTAATGATTCTTTAATGCGCCTGTCGTCTGTGATGTTGCCCGCATCATCGAGTGGAACATTAAAATCACATCGTACAAAAACTCTTTTACCTTCTACGTCAACATCGCGCACTGTTTTCTTGGTGAAAGGCATGGCATTTATTTTACCGCTGTTCGATGAGTTTTTCCCTGAGTTGCTTTGCTAGTTCTCGGCGAAGTTTTCTGTTTGCAGTCATTGTGCGATTTTCGCGAGGTTCAATAAGCATGCGTAAACGTTTCCCTTCGGAACGCGCTTCAATGCACACCCATCCGCCGAGAAAAAGCAGGCTGTTAATGTTCGGCACAAGGCGGATTGCAGTAACCTCGTTTTTTTGAAGTTTATAATTCAATCTGTCACCGATAAACTCTACGAAATCATTTCCTATTACGAACCAACCAAGATCTTCATGCGGATGCAGATAGACACTTGCTGAAGGTCTTCGGAATCCGCAGAATACACTGTAAAGCCCGCTTGGCTTTTTATGCAAAAGTTCACGCTTCATTTTTTCGTTTTGAAATAAACCGAAGAAGTTTATGGAAAGCCATAATGCGAAAGGGAACAGAGCCCAAACCGGAAGCGCATACCAAAAGGAAAACGCGTTATCCAGCCAAAGTGCAAGCGGTGGTAGGGGAGAGACAATGAGTAGGGGAACAAGGTTGGACATCCATGCCCTATACGCTGTCCACACCCACCGAGACATGAGACAAGGTTACCGTAAAAAGAGCAGGCACAATAATTGTCATGGTTTTCTAAAAAGTATTGTCATTGCCAGAAAAATGCCTTAAAATAATAATCATGATCAAAACTGGGGTGGTTGCCGGAGTTTTGATGTTTTTAGTCAGAAAGACCCTCAATTTCATACCAACTACATCCCTCCTCAGGACACTACCGCCGAGAACAGGTTTCCGATTGTGGGAGGCTTGGAATGGGACCCTGCAACGAGTGACTATATCGCAGATAGAGCCATTTGCTTTCCGCCGCCTGATATCCCTTACCTCTCGGCGGAATTATTGGTAGTGAATTGGTCCTTGGGTTACAACGTCCAGTGTCCAGAGAACATGGGACATCACACCTATCTCTGCCGTCGAGTTAAGCGTAACTTTCCTGCAGATGAAACGTTTCAAGTTACGGTGAAGGTTAAGCAGGGCGGAAATGTTGTGTATGAGAAGACTTACTACCTTGCAGTTAAGGTGGTCGGTGGTCCATTGAAGATAGAAGTAGTTTTTCTAGCAGATAATGAAGAAAACACTTTGAAACTTCATCGTTCGACTGGAGGAAGTGTTAATTTTGAATTTCCGTGGTATTGTTATGACTTTGGATACAACCCTTTTTTATAGCGCAATAGACCACATTATACTGAAAATAATTGGGCGCAAAAGATAAACGTCTTTAAAGCAAACCCACGATGGTCTCAACCTGTGAAAACTAAAATTCGATACCACCTCTCCAGTCCAGGTGTATTTTTAAATCCTGATTCAGAAATAGCGGATAAACTCGAAGGCGGAAAAGACCCACAAAATACGTATGGGTTACCCAGAACAACACAGGCTATTATCGGAAACGATGAGATTTTCAATTCGAGCGGACAAAACACAGGAGATTTATTTATTTTACACGCATCGTATGAATATCGACATGATTTGGAAGATGGTGAGTGCTCTACCAATATTCCTTTTTACATTAATACAACTGACCACAGCAGTGCATATTATCTTGCAGGCGGAGCGATTCCCGAAATAGGTGAACCTGTAGGCAACCGTGATAAGTACACTCACTTTCGAGTTCATCGTCCGTTAGACACGAACGTATGGCCTGCAGATGAGTTGTATGAGACGTTTTTTGTTAGGAAATATCCATCTTCGGGATATAGCGGTGGTGCTATTTTTTCATTTATTAATCGACCATTTGGGTGAAGGAATCCCCGGAGTCAGGGTTCAAGAAAGATTCAGAAATAGTCCTCCTGAAGGGTCACTGGTTAATGTGTGGTATTATTGGATAACAAAGAAAAAAGGAGGCACTTTTTTCGGTTATTCAAAAATTCCTACTGATTTAGACGGGGTTTTTGGTGAAGACTTTTTTAAGGTTCCGAACAGCTGGTGGGGTGAGAACACAAATGAGGATTTTATTTTAGAAGGTCATGAGTATTGGGCAGGTACTTCGAAGAACAACTATACCCAGCCATATTCCGGTCTTTTTGTGGGACAGTATAGAATAGTAGTGCGATATAACCCACAAAAAGATCCTGAGAGATATCCATGACATGAAAAAACTGCAAACGGTACAGGAATGAAAGGAGGTTAAAAATGAAACCTTTATTGGCAATACTAAGTTTATTTGGGACATTCTGCTATTCTCAAGATGAAGTTTATAATCGCACAGGCGAGATCACTGTGCATGGTTATGGCCATTTTACATTCATAAATGCAGATTTCATAGGAGTAATAAAAGCGAAAGGGTATGACGGTTGGCATCGGCATTGGTTCGATGAAATCTATTCCTCGGATATCCACAGATACAAGGCGGAAGCAGTATTAACATTCAAAGGTGAACCCAAAAGCAAAGACATCATATTCTGTGTTGAAACGGAAACACCCTATGGTGCGGCATACGATAGAGAGCCCCCTTTAAGAGTCGAAACCGATTATCAAGATGGAAAACTTTATCTTGTGTATTTATATCTTCCTAAAGAAGACAAATCTATAGAGAGTGCAATCAACACTAAATTGCGAATTAATCTGCAATCTAAGGATCATTATTATATGTCATCGAACGGATTAGGGAACAAGTCTAATCTCATTCCGCTACCTGATGGGAAATATGAGGAAGAGGGCACTACAGCAACGGAGAAAGCGGCAGCAATACTCACGCAAGCCTATGAGAAAGGAGGAGGCATCATTCATGCGTGGTCAATCATTAAAAACTCTCCCACTTTTTCGATTCGAGATGGAAAACGTATCATGCACCCCCCCGATGGAGAGAGCCACGAGTTTTATGATTTTTATTCTGAGAAAATCGAACCGCGCCTTCTGATAAAAGCAGGAGACAACTTGCTGGATCGTATTCATATACTTGCTATGTCCATAGGCATCGGCAAAGAGGAGCGTAGACCCGAATATGAGTCACTGCTCTGGCAAATTGATGAAACTTATCCCGATCCTGATGCAGACATCAATTTACCATTGCTTTTTAAGCCAGAGGATAAAAGTTCATACATCATGCTGTTTGCGAATGCGAGGTTGGCGTTCCTGCGTCGCGTGGCTATAAGTTACATGGACTCCAATGACTTAGGTTCGGAAACGAAAGTATATAAATCACAAATCATCAAAATGCTCGACGACCCGAACAAAAAGGTACGAACACAGGCGGTAAGATATTTATCTTTCAACTTAAAAGGTCCTGAAGCACCTAAACCGAAATTCACATGGGATGGAAATGTAGAAAACGAGCAGGAAATTATCCAGTATTGGAAAGGTAAAGAAGGTTAAGGAATCAAATTTTAAATCCCAAACTTGCGATGAAGTAATTAACTCCTCGATTATGAGGCATGATGCCGCCGTTGCTAATGTGTAAATACCGAATTCCCAATCTCGGAGCGTTTGGTGCATCTCCCAAATACAATCCAGCACCTATATATGTTCCGAAATTAAAACGACTGCTTAAATCCTGAGTTGTTCGGTTAATTAGGAAAGGTCCCGTTCCTGCTTCCACATATAGATTTTTTAATTCACGTCCTCTACCAATCCATCTTCCCCCGAGAGTAAAAGTAATTCCCGTGAAGCTTCGCTTTCCGCTTTGTTCTGGTTCGCTCGCGAATGCTCGTATTGCAAAAACTTCACGCTCTTCTATGTCGGGTCTTTTTCGAAATGCCAAAAAGGTTGCGGGTCTCGACCATTCCAAACCTGCAAACCCGCCGGTTCGCTCTTCGGATGAACCGAGAAGCATCACACCATATCCCCCCCCTACCTCCGCAGACCAAAATGTGTCAGAGGAAAAAAGCTCCTCACTAAAACCTACAGATGCAAATACCAAAACAACAATCAACCCCGATAAAATTCGTAAAACTTTCATACTTTCAAAAACCGATATTTTACTGTGCCATGACATCTGCAAGCAAGAGCCGAGCAGGGTCAACTTTTCTTTCCGTGGATAACGCCTCTTCAATACTTATATGACTCACTTTGTTGTTCGTCCAGCCAATCATCTCGTCTCTTGCCTCTTTTGCAATCCTATTGACTGCTTCCGCGCCGATGTGTGTTGCAACAACTCTGTCAAAAGAAGTTGGGGAACCTCCTCTTTGAACGTGACCTAAAACAACGGGACGAACCTCAAAGCCTGTTTCATCCTGAATGTATTTTTGAACGTTGTATGCTGAGACCGCACCTTCCGCAACAACGATAATACTGCTTCGTTTTCCACGAATATGCGCGGATTCCAATTTATCGCACACATCTCGTAAACTGTAAGGGATTTCTGGAATGAGTATCGCTTCTGCCCCCCCTGCAAGTCCTGCTTCAACTGCAATATATCCGTTTCTTCGTCCCATAACTTCAATTACAAATACACGGTCATGTGAGTATGCCGTGTCTCTTATTTTATCAATCGCTTCCACTGCGGTGTTTACTGCAGTGTCAAACCCGATGCTCACGTCAGTTCCGCTGATGTCGTTGTCTATGGAACCTGGAGCACCGATGACATGAACATCCTGTTCTCTCGAAAGTTTTAACGCCCCCGTTAACGAGCCATCTCCGCCTATCACAATAAGCTTCTTTATTTCATGAATTCTTAATTGTTCTGCGGCTTGCGCTCTCCCTTCTTCAGTTAAAAATCGTTCTGAACGTCCGCTTCTGAGAATCGTCCCGCCACGGCTAATAATTCCTCCGACGTCCATGGTGTTCAACTCTTTGATGTCGCCGTCTATTAAGCCATCAAATCCATGCCAAACACCGAAAACCTTTGCTCCTCTCCCAATAGCGGTTCGCACAACCGCTCTTATGCAGGCATTCATCCCCGGTGCATCGCCTCCGCTTGTTAAAACAGCAATTCTTTCCATTAGTGTGTTCCTCTATCTATAAGAATTTCATTATCGCACACTCTTTTCTTTGGGAAACATGCATCGTTTTTCGTTGTGGTGTAGTATGAAAGATAAGTTCTTATGGAGCAAAACACTTTTGTAGGTGAAGTCATGACTCCGACTCGTGTTGTTACACCCGAGTCTTCTTTGCTGTATACAGCAGAAGTCTTACGTGATTCGAGTTTGGATGCGGTTCCAGTCGTGTCAAATGGCTACCTGATGGGAGTTGTGTGGGCAGGTGACGTGCGGCAAGCCCTTTTGAATGGCGAAGCAGAAAGCCTTCCGGTAGGTTCGTATATGGATAGAGCCGCCAAATACCTTTTGCCTAATACACCGATCGCTCAGGCACATGCTTTATTTAAACAAACTGGTTTGTCGGCAATTCCCATAGCAGATGAAGAATTACGGTACTTGGGGATGCTTTCTCCGCTTTCGTTAGTGGCTCCAAGAAAAGCACATGTGAATACTGGAGTTATCGGCGGATTAGCTACTCCTTTGGGTGTGTATCTCACTAATGGTGTGGTACGTGCAGGTGCATCTCATAGTGCACTTTTTCTCACCGGTGTCATGTTATTCGGACTATTTATTACCGGTGTGTTGTTTGCGATGAGTGTGGTTTGGATAGTGGGATTAATACAAAACGAGCCTGCACTTCAATTAATGGAGATAGGTCGAGCACGACCATGGAGCGCAATAGTGATGCAATACGTCCCGCCATTTGTTTTTCTTTTTCTTGTTCGCGCGTTACCAATTTCCGGTACTCATGCCGCAGAACACATGGTAGTTCATGCAATTGAAAGAAAAGAAACATTAACGTATGATGTTGTTAAGCACATGCCCCGTGTACATCCAAGATGCGGAACAAACATTGCAGTGGGTTTAATGTTATTTCTTTGGATTGCAGGTTGGGATTGGAAAGGATTCCGAGAATTAGGTGCACTAGTCGCATTAGTTGTAACATTAATTTGGTGGAAAAGACTTGGCAACTTGGTGCAGTTTCTTATCACCACAAAACCGCCTTCAAGAAAACAGTTGGAATCTGCAATAAAGGTAGGACACGAGTTTTTAGAAAAATGTAAGACAACAACAAGAACTGCTCCTTCCTTCGGAACAAGATTATTATCGAGCGGCCTTCCATATGTCCTTGCCGGTTCGATAATTGCATCAAGCATTTTCGTTTTAATTACTGTGCTTCTGGACATCCCATTTCCGCTCAGATGAGGGATGTTTAGGGTAGCATTGTGCCTGCTCATGCGGCTGTAGCTTAATGGTAAAGCCCCTGCCTTCCAAGCAGGTGACGTGGGTTCGATTCCCATCAGCCGCTCCATGGTTCTCTCTAGGAAAAAGATCGGACACCTTTTTTGATATTTCCGTTATACTAATCAAGTGTCCACAAGCGTGTTGGACGAAATATGCAAGCGAAAGAACCTCAGTTAACCATCATGGACGTGCTTCAATCAAGCACCTTGTTGAATGCGCTTTCTCAAGAAGAAAAATTAGAGTTATCGCGACATTGCTCTCAAGCACGTGCTTCGCGCGGAGAGGTCATTTGGTTAAACGGAGATGAAGTTGATTACTTCGGGTTGTTAGGCCATGGTTTTGTAAAAATGGTGAAAGGTTCATATTTGGGGACTGATGCAACTCTTGAAATTATTGGGCCGGGACAGATTTTTGGATTATTAGGTGCAATTGAAGGAACAGGATGTCCGTTAACTGCAATTTCGGTTACTGATTCATTGTATTTAAAAATTTTAAAGTCTGTGTTTCTTCCTATTTATGAAAAAAACTTTGCGTTGAAAGACAGGTTGATTAGAAGAACTTCCATGCGATTGCATTCCAAACATGATTTAATTGCACAACTTTCCAGCGGAACCGTGGAACAAAGAGTCGCAGCGATTTTATTATTACTTGCAGAATCTTATGGGCACGAAACAGAATTTGGATTACAGCTCGATGTCCCGCTCACACGTCAAGACATAAGCGAAATGGCTGGTACAACTGTGGAATCCACAATTCGAACGATGAGCAAGTGGCAAAAAGAAGGAATTATCGAAACAGAAAAACATTACGTAACAATAAAAGATAAAAAGGCATTTAATATCTTTTTGGCGTAAAAAATGGATTCCATAAAATTGGAATCCATTTTTTACAGCCTTACTAATTATTTTTTCCTAAACGAACCGTCTGCAGCCTTCGTCCAGTTTTCACCTTGTTTGAATTCTAAAAGGACAACGATCTCTTTATCACTTTTCTTTGTTAGTGTGGCTCTGCCCACAATTGGTCCTTCGGGCATTCCTACATCCCACGGTTCGCTCGTGAAAACAAGTTTATTGCCATCCATAGTTGCGTGCTCAATTCTTGGAGTGGGAGCAAAGTCGGTAAATGACCAGCATGAATAGCGGCGCTTGGAAGCATCCCATCCCATATAACAGACTTCTTTTGAAGTCATGTCTTCCATTGTCATAGCGGAAGTCATTTTGATGAAATGGCCTTCATATTCGTTTTTCATGGTCGTGGTCATTTCGCCTTCCATTCCGGGAATGTACCAAGTCCACTTGCCTGTCCATTCTCCGAGTAGCCATTCAACCTTTTTCAGTTCAGCAGGGCGCTCGGGCATACCTTGAGAAAGTGCAGATCCAAATAACGACAGCAAAAGCACGAATGCGCAAATCTTAGTAGTGTTTAATTTCATGATATTCACCTCAATAGCATATTACCCCTAACTTATTATGCATAGATCAGGTTGTTAATAAACGTACTCTGAAGAATAAGAGTTTTTATGTTTTCTTCTTTGTGTGAATAAGAGTTACCATTTTCTCTTCTTTACCCTCTGCGTTGGGCATGTGCCACTCCATGGTGTATTTTTCTGCACTTTCTAAAATATAAACGACGCGAAGTTTCGCAGGTTTCAAAGTGAATGGATCTAAGCTGTCTCCAATGAGTGTGATAGTTTTCTTGTCTTCTGATATTGTTCCGATGTTGTGAAGATAACTCGTTGTATCGCTTCCGAATTGTATTTCAAAAAACTTTTGCCTAAAATTGTCATATCCAAGATATTGCTGCACCGTAAAGGGTTGTCCCATCATAGTGCTTTTATATTCTTTGGATAAAATTCTGCCATCCAGCATCCATTTGGCTTCGCATATTGCAGTTCCTTCCATTTCGGGACCGCTTCCGATTTTGTAAATCGCTTTCACATCCCAAGTACCGGATAAGGCATTCAAAATACGGTGCATCTCTCCGGGTTTTCCTAATTCGGAAAATTTTTCCAAGTCAATTTCTTGGGGAAAAACAAGGCTTGTTAAGCCGATTAAAAGACTCATCGAGAAAATCTTCATTTTATGATTGCCTCCTGAAGGGATTTAGATTATACTGCAAAAAGGAGGTAAAGAAAATGTCTGTGCTGTCAATAATTTCTGCTTTTTCCTTACTGCTTTCAAGCAGTACTTTCGACGAACCCACCTATCCCGGATTGGGCAAGCATAGCTGGAAGGTAACAACCTCGTCACCTTTAGCCCAGAAATACTTCAACGAAGGTTTGGCGTTTCTTTATGCTTTCAACCATGATGAAGCGATACGCCTCTTCACAATGTCCACACAAGCCGACCCGGGTTGTGCTATGGCGTGGTGGGGTATCGCCTATGCGAATGGGCCGAACTACAACAACCCAATGGTGAGTGGTGAATCTGCGAAGTCTGCATGGGATGCGCTCTCAAAAGCGAAGGCTTTATCACAAAAACTCACAATGTTGGAGAGAGACATGATTAATGCCCTTTCCAAGAGATACACATATCCTTACCCTGAAGACCACTCCAAACTTGATAAAGCATATGCTGATGCGATGCGGCAAGTTTGGAAAAAACATCCCAAAAGTGCAGATGTAGGCGCGCTGTTTGCAGAGGCGATGATGAACTTGAGACCATGGGATTTGTGGACAAAAACCGGAAAACCACAACCCGGAACAAGCGAACTTATTAAAGCGCTCGAAGATGCAATGAAAGTTGATAAATATCATCCTCTTGCGTTACATCTGTATATTCACGCCATTGAAATGTCCCCCACTCCGGAAAAAGCAAAGGATGTTGCTGATAGATTAAGAGATCTGCAACCCGGGCTCGGGCATATGGTGCACATGCCATCACACATTGACGTGCGCACGGGTGAATGGCATAAAGCCATAGTTGCAAACGAAAAAGCAATAGTTGCGGATAACAACTATCGCAAACTTTCTAACGCGGAACAAGGCTTTTATGGTTTGTACATGGCACACAATCACCACATGCTTGCATTTGCGGCGATGATGGTAGGCGAAAGCAAAAAAGCCATGAAATACATTGATGAAATGGCTGAAAGTGTCCCGCCAGTATTCATGACGGAGTTCGCCGCATTTGTGGATGGGTTCTTGGCAATGCCTATGGAAGTGCGTGTGCGCTTTGGAATGTGGGATGAAGTTTTAAAGTATCCCGATTTTCCTGAACAATACCCCATTGCACGAGCATT
>CAZSPF010000018.1:0-10043 GCA_964608695.1 uncultured Fimbriimonadales bacterium
TGGACAGTGCAGCGTTATATTACAGAGCAGAGGATTCGGATTATTTGTTTTAGCAGGACAAACAGAAAAAATCATCGGTGCTCCGCTTCCTCCAGCATTCCGCCAATCGCAAGGACTTTACGGAATTGTATTCGACACAAAAAACGATACACCTGCTATCACCGACATCAACAACGAAACGCCAGAAAACATCTCTTGTATGGGAAAAGCATTGCTCTTTCCTGTTTTTGTAGAAAAAAACCTTATAGGCATTCTTGTTTTCCAAAGAGCATTTAAGCATGCAGATTTCACAAAACAAGAAATTAAACAAATTCATTCGCTCTCCGATGCCATTGCATTTGGAATCATGAACGCAAGAATTCGCGCAGTATTAGACTCCACTTTAATGAAACTTGAAGCTGTAAATCAAAAACTTGAAGCAGTGAAAAATTCTTTAAATGCAGGAATGATGACCTTAAACACCAGCGGAAAAGTCTTGGAAGCAAATGAAATGTCCGCTTCTGTATTCGACCATGATCTGTCGCAAATAATTGGAAATGATTGGTGGACTCTCATCGAATCATTGCCAGAATTCAGCAGAGAAATCGCATCATGGATAATGGCAGAGGCAATTGAAGGCAGACCTGCAAACGAAGTCATTCAAACAAAACAATCAAAAGTTTTTCGTGTGTGCAGTTCCATGCTTCCTAACGGCTTAATAATTGTCATCATGAGCGACATCACACAAGAAATACAAAAGGAACGTGAACTCGATCGCAACAGACGCTTGGCAGAAATAGGACAGATGGCTGCATCAATCGCACACGAAATTCGTAATCCACTCACAAGCATATCCGGAGCGGCACAACTCATCCGTTCAGGGGCGGAATGCCAACACGTTTCCGCATGGACTCAAGTTATCGAAGAAGAAGTCAGAGAACTCGACACACTTTGCAACGATTTCCTTAATTTTTCAAAACCTTTAGAGATAAAGAAAACAAAAACTAACATCAACGCATTGTTTTGCAAAATCATGACATTGTTACAAGCACAGTTTGCAAAATCAAAAGTACAGGCAAACCTCCATGTGTGTCCTACTGCACCAATTGTTTTTGCGGACCCCGCAAGGCTCATACAAGTTTTCAGAAACCTCTTCCAAAACTCCTTACAAGCGATAAGTGAAAACGGCATTCTTAACATAAAAATCACAAGCAATGAACACAATGTGATTATCCAAATTGAAGACAACGGCTGCGGAATGTCCGAAAAAGACGTAGAACAAGCATTCGTCCCATTCTTTACTACCAAACCTCAAGGAACAGGCCTGGGGTTACCTTTGGTCAGAAAAATAATTGAAGGTCATGGTGGAACAATCGAATTGCAATCTCAAAAAGGAATAGGAACAACCGTTACAGTCAGTCTTCCTTTAAGGGGGGCTGTTGAAAAATAAACATAAAATCCTCATCGTAGATGACGAACCTAATATCTGCTTGATACTCCAAGCCGCCCTCGAACGCGCAGGTTTTGCCGTATCTACAACACCTTCTGCGGAAGATGCTGTAAAACTGATTTCTGAACAACAATACGAACTCATCATCTCCGATGTCATGATGCCCGGAATGACAGGTGTAGAACTTCTCAAACACCTAAATGAAACAAGTCAAAACATCCCTGTCCTGTTAATGACTGCTTACGGAACTATTCAAGGTGCTGTTGATGCCATGCGCTTGGGTGCGGTGGATTATCTCACAAAGCCAATAGATTTAGAACATTTAAAAAAATCCGTCAATTTCTGGATAAAAACTTCGCAAAAAACTCAACAAAACTCAACAAAAAAAACAGAAACCAAAGACTTAGAATTAATCGGCGAATCAAAAAAAATGAAGGATGTTTTCGAACTCGTGCAAAAAGTTGCGGATTCGCGCGCAACAGTTCTCATCACCGGTGAAAGCGGAACCGGAAAAGAGATGATTGCAAAAGCCATTCACAAACAAAGCAGTAGAAACAAAAAACCATTCATCGCTATCAGCTGCGCCGCCCTCCCAGAAACACTCCTTGAAAGCGAACTCTTTGGACATGAAAAGGGAGCGTTTACAGGCGCGGATAACATGAAACAGGGAAGATTCGAACTCGCAGACGGTGGAACACTCTTCTTGGATGAAATCGGGGAAATCCCCCCCCTTATTCAAGTAAAACTCTTGCGCGTGTTGCAAGAAAGAGAGTTTGAAAGATTGGGAGGAACAAAACCGATTAGCGTAGATGTTCGGTTAATAGCAGCAACAAACAGAAACCTGCAGCAAGCAGTGGAAGAGAATACATTCCGCCAAGACCTGCTTTATCGCCTGCAAGTCATAGAAATCGAACTACCCCCCCTAAGAGAAAGAATCGAAGACATCGAACCTCTTGTTTATCACTTTCTTAAAAAATACCAAACCACAATCCAATCGGTTGATAACAGCGCACTGGACATTCTGAAAAAATACACGTGGCACGGCAACGTACGAGAACTGGAAAATTGCATCGAGCGCGCCATCGTGCTTGCACCTAAAAACACCACGACACTCACCACGGAATTGCTTCCGCCCTCCCTTCAATCCGCTGCTTAAACTTTACACTTCTCCAGCTAAAGTATCATCTTCTCCTTTTTGTATTCGCTCGCGTGCCTGCACTGCCAACACTTCGTACTTCTTTCGAAATTTATCCTGAATTTTCTCATCCAACTCTTCCAAGTCAAGCAAAGCTTTGTGTGCTCCATTTGTAACTCGTATGAGCTCATCCAGTTTGATCTGCATCGCTTTTGAATCTCGATTCTGAGTGTTTTGTATAAGAAACACCATCAAGAAGGTAATGATTGAAGTTCCTGTGTTGATAACCAGTTGCCACGTATCACTGAAATGAAAATAAGGACCTGCTATAAGCCATACCAGAATTGTTAATATTGCAAGAGACACTACCAACGGCTTGCCGGATGCTTCTGCAACAAATTGAGAAAATACCGTAAAGAGACTGCGTTTAGGAAATTCGTTCATAATAGAATTATACAAGCGATTTTATTGACCTATCCGTGAAGAAGGGGGTTAAATTGATTTATGTTCAAAACCTGTCCTGGTTGCAGTAAACACCTAAAAGGTTTGAACTTCCACAACATTCACATAGACTTTTGTGAAAATTGCGCCGGCATCTGGTTCGACGCAAATGAACTCCACGAATTAAGAAAAACCTCTTCCCAAGCATTCAAAGCCCTTGACAACAAAATACAACCGCTCAAAAACACCGCCGCGGAAAAACCTGTTGTAAAATTCTGCCCTCCTTGTAAAAGAAAAATGTCTCATTACTACTATCAATACAATTCAACGATTGAACTCGATTTCTGTCCCGCCTGCGAAGGTTGTTGGGTGGAACATGGCGAACTTGTCGCTATGCAGGAATTTTTAGAATTCGATAGACAGCAAGAAGACAAACTAATGAAAGATAAAAATTACCTCACCACGTTACTTCAAACTGAATCTCAAAAAACAGAATTTAATGCGAAAAACATCATAGCAGAAGCGGAAGAAATGAAAAAAGAAATCTCTTTTCCATTTTTAGCAATTTTTTATGCAATCAGTAATCTTATTTCCCGCGACCCGTAGGGAAAGGAGGTTCTTTCGGACGTTTGGGCGGGTTCTTTTTCAACTGTTCTAAAAGATATTCTATCGCCGCATCCAGCTGAGGATCCTTCCCTTGTGCCAACTTATCAGGTGTGTTGTCTACAAACATATCAGGCGATACGCCAATGTTCTCAACAGCCCAAAAAGAATTGCCCTTTTCATCAACATCCCAAACTGCAAACTGCGGAACCGTTATCGCTCCATCTGACATCAAGTCTCGATTGCCTGTAATGCCAATCAAGCCCCCCCACGTGCGCGTACCGATGAGCGGACCTAAGCCGCGCTTCTTAAAGTAGTAAGGGAAGGCATCCCCCCCCGAACCTGCATAAGAGTTTATTAGCATCACCTTCGGTCCTAACATCGCCGCACCCGGTGAGCGGAAACTTCCACCGTCACGCGGTTTCCAATATGTCAAATGTTTCCTGCTTAGCTTTTCAATGAAGAAATCCGGAATAAAACCTCCGCCATTATATCTCTCATCAATAATCATTGCGTCTTTATCAACCTGTGGATAAAACATCCTCCAAAATTCGACTACACCTCCAATAGCGGTATCGGGAACATGTACATATGCTACTCGCCCCCCCGTTCGCTCTTCAACATACTTCCTGTTCGTATCCACCCAATCTGCGTAACGTAAATTCAAATCATCATTAATAGGACGAACAAGAATTTTTTGCGACCCTGTCATAGCATTTACGGAGTTAATCGTAAGCTCCACCACCTTATCTACTTTTCCAATCATCAGATCATCAATGCTTGTGCTCGCGGTAACTCTCACGCCATCCACTGCAAGAATGTAGTCGCCTTCTTGCACATTTAAGCCCGGCTCAGCCAGAGGCGCACGTCGTGATGAATCCCAAATATGTCCGCGATAAATCTTCTTAAAACGAATACCGCCAGCAGTTACTTCATAATCCGCACCCAATAATCCTATCGGAGATGAAGCCGGACGATTAAACACATTTGCCCCCCCCATCAAGTAAGCATGACCCGTTCCTAAGTCAGCCAAAAGTTCCCAAAGCAGTTGATCTAAATCCGCGCGATGCGCCACATAAGGCAGCCACTTTGCATATCTCTCACCAATTGCTTTCCAATCCAAACCGGAAATATTGTCAGACCAAAAATAATCTCGTACATATCTCCACGCTTCCCAATAACTCTGCTTCCATTCATCACGAGGAACGATGATCGTCTCCATGTCTGCCGTGTTCACTTTTCCTGCAGGAGGTTGTTGATTCGGCGCAAAAGGCACAACCCCTAAAGTCCCACCTGCAAGATAAGCGAGTTTATCGTAATTCGGTGTAAACGAAATCGCTTGAAATCCGCTGATAATCGTGGAAGGCTGTCTGGATGCAAAATCCAAAACGTTTAATGTAGGCATGCCTCCGAACAATCCCCCCCCAATTGAAACATATATCAACCTGCCCTGTGGTGCATCAACAAGGCTGTAGCTCCCCGGTGGTAAAGGCGCAGCAAAAATCCTGTCATTTATCTTCTGAAGTGTCCATGTTTTTTCTTGCGGAGGAGTATCCTTTTTCTCGCCCTCTTCTTTCTTTTCTTCTGGAATTTTTTCGTTTTCGTCACGTGGCGCAAAAGGAGAAGGAACATCATCGGTTAATGTCCATCCCAAAATAACGTCTGTGTTTGTTGCCACAGGCATTAACTCGAAAACATCAGATGAAATACTAATGTTACGCTTCGAAACAAAAAAAAGATATTTGCCGCTTGCATCGAAAACAGGAGAACTATCATCAAACATCCCATCGCTGATGACCGTTTCTTTGCCCGTTGCAATTTCATACAAATATATTCTGCCGAAACCTTGAGAGCCGTACTTTGTGTAAGCAAGCCATTTAGAGTCATAAGACCACACAGCATCACCGTAACCTCCATACTCTGCCTTACCCACAAGTTTCCTCGACCTTGTTTCTAAATCCACAAGATAAAGTGAGTTCGAAGGATCAGTATAAATAAACTTTTTGCTGTCGCGTGACCATTTCGGAGCAAAAAATATTTTTGAAGAATTAAAAGTTATTTGCTCTGCAGGTTCTGATAAATCTGATTTCTGAACATAAAACTCATATTCGCCTGTCTTATCACTCGCAAATAAAATCCACTTCCCATCAGGAGACCATCGCGGATATCGCTCACGTGCACCGGAAGTTTGAGAAACATTTCGCGTCACTCCCTCTTTAACCGGCACACTAAACAACTCGCCTCTCGCTTCCACCGCCAATCTCACTGCATTGGGAGAAACAGAAATATCCCTAATCATCCCGCCGAGCCGCATGTGACGCGGCCGAGATTCCGGTAAATCTGTTAACACGCGCACCTTCACTTCCGATATTTTTTGTGAAGCAATCTCATAAACCCATAATTTCCCATCACGAACGTACACTATTTTCCCTGTTCCGTGAGATGGCCACGATATGTCCAATTCCGCAAAGTTTGTCAATTTAGTCGAACGTTGCGTGTTCGTGTCATAACTGTAAAGATTCCTGATGCCGTCTGCATCATTCACATAAAACACTCGATGGTCTACCCACATGGGCCAAAGATAGGCGCTATCGTCGTGCTTCATCACCCAATACCTGTTTGTTCCCGGTTCATAAAAAGAAATGTAACTCTGTAGACCCCCCCTATATCTTTTCCAAGTAGCACTCTCGGTAGGAATCCTGTTATAAGCGAATGCTCTGCCATCTGGGGAGGGTGAGGCCAAACCGGATTCACCAAGGTTTAAATTTCTTGGAGTTCCTCCTTCTGCAGAAATCAAGAAAGCCTCTGCAAATCGCCCGTTTTTCGACTCTCTTGCAGAGCGAAAGATGATGTTTTTTCCGTCGGGTGTCCAATCCAAAACTGCATCGCCAAGCGGATGCGTCGTCAATCGTTTTGCTTCGCCGCCTTCGCTTGGCATTACATAAACTTCTGTATTGCCTTCAAACTGCCCGGAAAATGCAATCTGCTTTCCATCAGGTGAGAATTTAGGAAACATTTCATTACCCGGACTTCGTGTCAATTGCCGCGCAACTCCACCCTCAGCAGTCACAACCCACAAATCGCCCCCATATGAAAAAACTATCCGGTTCTCATGAATGTCCGGATGTCGCATTAAACGCGCATCTTCTGTGATCTGGGTTAAAGAAAGAAAAGCGATTATTGATACTGTGAACATTTTTTCTCCTAAAGGAAATAAACAATACCTGACACCAAATCTATGTGCAATACATCTCACAAACAAAGTAAAAAGTCCTTCACTGAACATGCACTGAACGACACAATTTCAGGACTGAGTAGTCTTATCTATAACAGGATTTAATTCAAGGAGGATTAACCATCATGATATTAGCAGTCACAGTGGCATCTCTCGCGGTGGTCGGTATGCAAATGGGACCAGTTTCATCCGGAGGAACTATCCATCAAGAAGCACTCTCTTTGGCTTTCGCCCCAAGCGGCACACAGTTCGTCGCAGGCATGTTTGACATGTCCATTAGAATCTACAATGCAGCAAACGGGCAAGAAGTCAAACGCTTCAAAATTCCCGGCAACCCATATCCCTGCCACGCAGTAGCATGGAGTCCGAAAGGCGACCTCATAGCCGCAGGTGCGGAAAATGGCTCAGTTCATGTCTTCAACGTGAAAACAGGAAATGTCTATACGCTCACTGGCCACATCAGAGCCATTCAATCTTTACACTTCAATAAAACAGGAACAAGATTAGCTTCCACAGGCAATGACGACGTCATTCGTATCTGGGACCTCTCAAGCAGAAAAACCGCATCCATGATTGCCGGAAAAGGAATTAATGTTTACGGGGGAAAATTCGATCCGTCTGGCAATAGAGTCCTCACTGCAACGCTTGGTAAAGGCATGGCGATTTACACAACAGGCGGAAACATGACCACCTCATTCGGGGGACACCTCGGGGGAACGAACGACGCAGATGCCAACACAGCGTTCACAAGAGGAGTCTCTGCGGGACGCGACGGCAAAGTCGGAGTGTGGGACTTACGAACCAACAAACGCATTTCATTCCTTTCTGGGCATGCAGATTGGGTGATGTGGGTCAAAGTAAGCCCAAACGAAAAATACGTTGCAAGCAGTTCCAACGACGGAACTGTAAGGCTTTGGGAAATGAGCTCATTAAAGCAAGTTGCAGTACTTGATAACATGTCTTACGTTGGGTCTCAACTCGCATGGAGCTCAAATAGTCAGTTCCTTATCGGTCAAACAGATATGGGCAAAATCCGAATCTGGAAAGTGAAATAAACTAAAACAAATTCTTAAGGAAAGCAAGTCATGCTTTCCTTATTTTTTTATTTAAGTCATAATCAAAAACTAAGGAAAGCAAGTCATGCTTTCCTTATTTTTTTATTTAAGTCATAATCAAAAACTCTCAGGGGCTAACAAAACAATGAAATGGTGGCGTGAAAGCGATACTCTCTCGAAAATAATCGTGCTTGTTCTTTTCGCAGCAGCAATTGTCATCGTTTGGTTCTTGGCAACACCGAAAAGTCATCTCCAAGACCAACAGGTACGCGACGCACGCGAACAACCCGCGCAACCAGAAAAGTAAGGCTGATGCAAATCGCTTAGCACCAGCCCACAATACAGCAGTTTCCCTTAGGAAACTTCTTTCGCGGTCGAACTTTTGAAAGTTTCTTCGTTTATGAACTTTGTAAGTTTAGATCCATCATGCTCAGCAACAAATGCATAGCGGATTTGTTTGCCGTTCTTGATCTTTATCTTCTTTTTATTCACTTTGTCTTCCGGCACGTCTACGAAAGATTTTGTTTTTACATTGTAGAACTTCAAGGTATGCCTCCCTGTATTTAGATTATTTGCCTGAGCATAGGCTTTGAGCGAATTCTACGTCCAAATCTTACTGCCTTCGGCTTGAGTTCAATAGTAGTCTATCACGGTTTTACGCTCAAATTCCGTATTTTCACCGGAAAAATAGACTTTTTTGAACTACGCTTTCACTTCCCGTAGACGTACGAAAGCCCCTTTCGGACGCTCAAAACTTCATAAAACGTCCATAATAGAACTGGATTTTTCACCTGAAATGAGTAAACAAAAAACCCCGGAATGCACAATTGTACAGCCCGATGATACCGAGCAGTACGTTCAAGACGCCTTGAACTACCTCAAAGAGCAAGGTTTCCGCACTACCAAAACCCGTCGAATGGTGCTTCAAACACTCGCCTCAACCCGAAAACCACTCGGACCATACGAAATCCGAGAACGAGTCCAAAAACAAGGCGGGAAAATTGACGTCGTCAGCGTGTACCGTATCCTCGCAGGCTTGGTAGAAGCAGGATTGGCACACCACATTGGAACTGTGGACGGCTACCTTTCATGCTCTTCCGGCAAAGGAGGAGGACATCATACAGAGCATCTCATCTGCACGGTGTGTGGATGCGTCGAGGAAATGCCTCTGCCCAATATCGCCTCTGCCGAAATCTCTGTATCGGCTTCTAGAGCAGGCTTTGATCCGAAATCTACAAGAGTGGAAGTCGCAGGCATCTGTTCACACTGCAGATAGACTCACTCGCCTATCGCCTTAACTACAACACGCTTCTTCCTTTGTCCGTCGAATTCCGCATAAAACACCTGTTGCCATGGACCAAGATCTAACTTTCCGTTCGTGATGGGAAGTATCACTTGATGATGCATTATCAGGTTTTTCAAATGAGCCTCGCCATTATCCTCTCCGGTGCGGTGATGGCGATAATTCTTCTTTGGGGCTAAACCATCCAGCCACTCTTTAATATCCTCGATCAGTCCGTCCTCCCAATCATTAACATACACAGCAGCGGTTATGTGCATCGCACTCACTAAGCAAAACCCTTCTTTAATCCCAGATTGACGCACTATATCTGCTATCTCGTCCGTTATACGAACGAACTCTTCCCGCTTTTTCGTGTTAAACCAAAGATACTCAGTTATGGATTTCATACTTACTAATAGTCTATCACCGATTCCCTTGTGCTTTTTGAACGAACAAATCTATTATTACCGTCTAACATCTAAGCCTTTTAGGCTTAAATTTCCCGAGAAGGGATAAAGAGAGGAAAATGTGATGGGTAAAAAGTTGTTTCTTTTTTCAGCAATTTTAGCAATCCTACTCATGTCGCTTGCATCTTGGGCGCAAAACGCTCCAAGCAAGCCGATGCAAGGACATTTTCAAAGCGTCGTATTTGACTACTTTGAACAAGGAAAATGTATCGTTGAACACTGGTTCACCACAGATGAAGGAGAAAGGTTCGTCCTCCACTTCAAAGACGGGGTAGAACCTCCCGAAGCCGGCTCACGAATCGAAATACGAGGAAAAATCACTGGTGACCAAGTCGTAGTGGAGAGCTTCTATGTGTTAGCATCACCAAGAGCAATCCCCACAACCGGTGAACAAAG
>CAZSPF010000018.1:10062-32388 GCA_964608695.1 uncultured Fimbriimonadales bacterium
GCATCATTCTTGTTAACTGGCAAGATTATCCCGTTCAAAACGTAACTCCACAAAAAGTTTACGAAATGTTCTTCAACCCCACGAACTCGATCGATCACTATTGGCGCGAAGCATCGTTTGGAAAAGCATGGGCAACCGGTAACGTCTATGGGTGGTACACACTCCCAATAAACATGAGCTGTAGCCCGTCGCAATGGCGTGCAGAAGCCATCAAAATGGCAGATCCTGACGTAAACTTTTTGGAATACAACCGACTGTTCTTGCTCATGCCTGAAGCAGGAGGATGCGGATGGGGAGGACTTGGCACACTTGGCTCAGAAGTCTTCCAAACTGCAGATGGACCTTGGGAAACCACAACATCATGGTGCCGCTCAGAGTATTACGACTGGGGCAACTGGTACGCAATTGCTGTCTCAGTTCACGAAGGCGGTCACAACTTCGGCTTACTGCATGCGAACGCCGCAAACTATGGCAATGACATCTTAGGTGCTTATGACTGTAATGCATGCGGAGCAGATTTGATCGAATACGCAGATAGATTCAACTCTATGGGCGGATGGAGTAACGGTCACTATAACGCTCACCACAAACAGCGCATAGGATGGTTAGAGCCTGGAAATGTCGTAAACGTAAATGGACCGGGGCTGTACGCACTCGACCCATGGGCAGCGTTTTCGACAGGAACAAAATCACTCAGGATTTTAAGAAAAACTGCTAACTCGAATAAACAGGAACATCTTTGGCTCGAATGGAGGCAGCCAATAGGATTCGACTCAACCATTGATTACTTCAATGGATACAACTATAACGGCCTCCTCATGCACTTTAACTGGACTGGCAATACTGCTCCTTCATATCTGCTCGACCACTCTCCAGCAGATAACGACTTCCACAATGCCGCATTCCTTGCAGGCCAAACTTGGACAGACTACTACACAGGACTCGTCATCAGAGCAATCGGAGAACAAAACGGACAATTCTTCGTTCAAGTCGGTGACATTCCTCTCGTAAAAGTGGAAGTCATACCAAACACGGTAACCGGCAGTGAGACTACACAAGCAAAAATTAGCTTGCTAAATAACGCTCCATCAAGCGGTGTAAGTGTCGCGCTTTCGACAGACCGACCTGACTTAATCACTGTCCCGAACAACGTAACAGTTCCCGGAGGTAACCAGAGTGTCTTCGTGGATATTGACACCAATTACGTCAACAACTACGAAATCGTAACTATCACCGCTTCACTCTTCGACACCGAAGCATCTGCACTATTGACAATAATGCCATCTACTGTTGATGGCATCAAAATCAACCCGATCTCCGTCACAGGTGGCAAACAAGCAATCGGACAAGTCATGCTCCGAAAAGCAGCGCCTCCCGGAGGAGTAAACGTACAGCTCGAATCAACAGACCCGAACGTACAAATCCCGAACTCCATCTTCTTCGCAGAAGGGCAAAACGTTGTTGACTTCGTGGTTGACACTCAACCGGTAAAAGCCACAACAAAAGCAAAAGTCATCGCCAATCTCAACGGCACGTACGCCAGCGCAAATGTCGAGGTTGTTGTCCCAGTTGCAAGCATGCTCGAAGTCATCCCCGGCACGGTAGACAGTGGCGAAATAGGACTTGGTCGAGTACATCTCTCAGGTCCCGCACCCGAAGGTGGAGTAATCGTAAAACTCAAGAGCGGAAACAAAGCAATTGCGACTGTTCCTGATTCAGTAGTCGTTCCTCAAGGCCAAACGTCTGCTGAGTTTCCAATTAACACGCTCTCCGTTCCTTCAGTGAAAGCAGTATCGCTGTTCGCCACAAGATTCGAAACGGTGAGCAACGTTCTGAAAGTCAATCCGCCAAGCGTTATAGCCTTTACAATCAACCCGAACAGTGTAAAAGGGGGTAACTCTACAAACGGAACAATAACATTGAGCGCACCCGCAGTTAACGGCTTGAAAACCACTCTTTCAAGCTCCGATAAAAACTTCGCATGGGTCGAATCAATGGAAATCACACCCGGATCAACTACCGTAAAGGTAAACATCAAAACCGCAAAAGTCTCAGCGGATAAGAACGTAACGTTCAAAGCCGTCTCAGGCTCGAGTGATAAAACAGCCGGTGTTGCAGTGAAAAAATAAAACATTCACTCCTAATCCAAACAAAGCGGCTCGTAGCATCGAGCCGCTTTTCTTTTCATGCTTTCGTGCCAAACTACAATAAATAAAAGCCTTGAAAGTTTTTAAATCTGAATTACATGACAACACACACCAATGGGTGTGTTACGATTTTAATCAAGAAAAACTCCAACTTACTAAATCGCAATCAATAAGCGATGTCTCCTGTTACCTCATACCTGCACTTATAGACATGCACATCCACGGAATCAATGGTTTCGATGTGATGGATGGTAGTTATGAAGTAATAGGAAAACAATTACGACAAATTGGCATCGAATGGTTTTGTCCCACTACTGTCGCCGCACCATTACAAAAAATAAACCAAATCTTGAACAACTTTCAACCACAAAAAAATGGAGCAGTAGGTTTTCATCTCGAAGGCCCATACCTAAACCCAAAATACAAAGGTGCACAACCCGAAAAATCTTTTATAAAACCAAACACCGACGAATTCTTATCAACATTATCGAACAATTTAAACAAAATCTCACTCGTCACTCTCGCACCAGAACTCGAAGACTCCATCTCATTAATCAAAGCACTAAATCAAAAAAATATCATCATTAACGCAGGACACACCGACGCAACATACGAAACAATGCAAACAGCTGTGCAGCACGGCTTATCGGGAATCACACACTTTTTCAACGCCATGCGTCCGTTCCATCACCGCGAAACGGGCTGCATCGGCTTCGGATTGTTAAACAACATCAATTGCGAAATCATTTACGACCGCATACATGTCCACAAAAACGCTCTCGACTTATTACTAAAAACAAAATCTATCATAAACATCATCGCCATAAGCGATGGAACAAAACTCAGCGGCACACAAGAGGGAACTCAAATGGAAATGTGGGGGAAAAAAGCCATCAAAAAAGACGGAGCATCTCGACTACAAAATGGAACCCTCTGCGGCAGTGCAGTTACTCTACTCGATGTCTTCCAAAACCTTTGGCAGGATTATCCTGAGAGAAAAGAACTCGCCGTTTACGCTTGCTCACACAACCCGCGTCGTATCCTCAGACTCCCACCTCCGCAACTCTGGCTCTTAATAGACTCAAATGCTAAACTCCTCGAAATCATCGAAGGCAGACTCTCCGATACGATAGAATAAGCAGGTTTTATGTCGCTCTACAGTCAATTAAAGCGCATCGTATTCGGAGCACCCATCGCAACTTCTCGAGCACATTTCGAGAGGTTAGGTGTGTTTTTTGGCTTAGCGCTCTTGGCAAGCGACAACATCTCAGTCATCGCTTATGCCACAGAAGAAATTCTCGTCATGCTTTCACGCGCTGGTGAAGCGTTTTTAGGACACGCAATCTACATCGCCATCGCAATTGTCATCTTAGTGTTAATAGTTTTGTTTAGCTACAGCAGAACAATCCTCAACTACCCTCAAGGGGGGGGAGACTATCGTGTAGCAAGTGATAACCTTAATCCTTTCTTTGGAAGAATAGCAGGGGCTGCACTCATGCTCGATTACACCTTAACAGTTGCCGTTTCCGTCAGTGCGGGGGTTTTGGCTATCGTGTCCGCCTTTCCTGTCGTTCAACCATACACAGTTCAGTTAGGCTTGATCGCTATTTTAATCTTAACATTTGTTAACATGCGAGGAACTAAGGAAAGCGGATTAATTTTTGCAATCCCAACTTACTCTTTTGTTTTTCTTATGGTGATAACAATCATCTGGGGATTATTTAGTAAAGAATCAGTTGAGTCTGGACCAACTGTTTTGTACGAACATAAAACAGTTGAAGTTTTTAGTTTTTGGCTGATACTCCGTGCCTTCGCAGCAGGATGTGCGGCATTAACAGGAATTGAAGCACTTGCAAACGGAACTATGATCTTTAAAGCACCTGAAGCAAAGAACGCCATAAGAGCGCTCGTTTGGTTAGGAATTATTATGACTATCATGTTTATCGGCGTAACGTGGCTCGCTACACACTTCCCTATTCAAATTATGTCAGTAGAACAAGAAGGCTATAAAACAGTAATTGCACAACTCGCAGAGCATGTTTCAGGAGAAGGAAGCTTCTGGTTCTATGCAGTTCAGTTTGCTACAATGGCAATCCTAATACTCGCTGCAAACACTGCTTATGCAGATTTTCCAAGGTTAAGTAGCTTCATTGCAAGAGATAGTTACTTGCCAAGACAACTTGCAAACCTCGGTGATAGACTTGTTTATCAAAACGGAATCATCATGCTCGCTCTCGTTGCCGCAGGATTAATACTATTCGCTAAAGGGGATACACATCGCCTTATACCACTCTACGCATTAGGAGTCTTCACTGCTTTTACGTTAGGGCAAGCAGGAATGGTCATTAGACAATTTAAGAAAAAAGCATTCGGGGGGGCTGCTCTTTCATTCATTGGCATGTGTGCAACCGGAGTGGTGTGGTTTGTCATACTCATCACTAAATTTGTTGATGGTGCATGGATGGTCGTCATTGCAATTGCAACACTACTCGTTGCATTCTGGGCGGTGAAAAGACATTACAACTCATTGGCAAGACAACTCGAACCATCCGAAAACGACAAAGTGCCAAAGTTAAATACCACTGTCCTCCTCCTTGTACCACCTATTATTCACAAAGGCATTCTCAACGCTATCGCGTATGCACACAGCATCAGCAAAGACTGCCGCGCAGTGCATATCTCCCCCAATCTGGAACTCACCGAAAGACTTAAAAAAGACTGGGATAAATTCGCGCCGGATATTCCTCTTGTAGTGTTAGAATCACCATATCGCTCACTTGTAGAACCGTTAATGGAATACATAGACGAAGCAGTCGGGGAAGAACAAGACCACATGTTAACGGTTATAGTCCCGCAGGCTGTACCCGCAAAATGGTATCATGCAATTCTGCATAACAACTCTGCCATACCTATCAAACTCGCACTAGCCGGCAGGAAAAACGTCGTAGTAACAAATGTAAAATACTTCCTAAACGAATGACAGTTGAATCCATTGATGACATCATTAAATTAAGTGGCGATATAAAATCGAACCAATGGCAGGCGATTAGAACTGCCGCAGGATTACTTTTAAAAAGACACCCCAATGGCGTTGTTGTAGATTGCAGTGGACTTAACAGCATTACCGAAGAAGGTGCACAAACTTTCTACGACATGATGCGACATATTCAGTCAAAACACGCAAGAATCATCGTCGCAAACCTCCCAAAACATGTAAAAGAAGTCATCGCAAAAGTGCCCGATATAAGATCCGGATTGGCTATCGCAGAAACTGTCGAAGACGCTCGTCAATCCCTCGAACTGCTTTCCGAAATTCGTGAAGATAAAAAGAAATCCCCCCCCACAACAGGAATAGTGTTATTATGCCTGTCAGGTTCAGCATCAGATTCGTGTGCAATTTCACTCGCATCCGCAATTGCAGAAAAAAGACAACTCTCTATGCTCGCTGCCTATCCCATCATCGTCCCAAGAACCATGCCCACTGACACGCCTATGCCGGAAGAAGAAGACAAAGCCGCACAAGCCCTGCAAAAAGTTACCACCATACTCGAACACAAAGACTTTTCCGTCGAACCCGAAGTCGTGCGCGCAAGAAACAACGCTGCAGCAGTCATACAAGCTGCAGAAAAGGAAAACGTGCGCATTATCGTCGTCGCTTTACCAGAAGAAGACCCGCAAACAAACGAACCCACTGAAACCATTCAAGAAATTCTGGATAAAATTAAAGCAGAAATCGTATTAGTAAGAGAACCAAGAAAATAAAAAACAATGAATAACAAATCATATCGAATAGGAAGTGTCCCGTTTCTCAATGCGTTACCCCTCATTGATCACTTGCAAAACAATCCACAACCCGATTTATTCACGCTGTCATACGATGTCCCATCAACACTCGTTAAAAAACTAGAAACCAAACAATTAGATGTCGCGTTGGCGAGTAGCTTTTATTGCCTGCAAAATCCTGACGCAAAAATTGTAGACAACATCTCCATTAGCTCTTTCGGGCGTGTCCATAGTGTGCGACTCTTTTCAAAAAAACCTTTTCAACAAATCAATTCTCTCGCTCTCGATTCCGGCTCGATGACATCTACTGCTTTAGCGCAAATTATACTCGCAGAAAAATTCGAAATAAAACCTCAAACTTTCTACTCTAGCCCGAACCTAAAACAAATGCTTTCAAATGCGGATGCCGCGGTTATCATCGGTGATGCGGGAATGGCAGAAAGCGCAGAAAATTTGTATGTCATGGATTTGGGTGAACAATGGCAGAACATCACAAACCTCCCTTTCGTTTGGGCGCTATGGATTGCCCTCGAAACACCAAAAGAAGAACTTGTAAACCTACTCTTAAATGCAAAGAAGTCCGGCATGCAAAGAATCGTGGAAATTGCACAAAATGCACCCGAATACCCCGGAGTCTCACAACACATGAGACTGCAATACCTGGCCGAAATCATGAACTATGAGCTCACAAAAGAACATTGGATAGGACTGAAGGAATTCGCAAAATATTGCGTTAAACATAACCTAACCCCTATCCAACAAATACCCGAATCAGTAAATGAAGCAACACCTCTTTAATGTGCGTCCTTTATTGCGTTACACGTTTGATCCATTATGCTTGTAGAAATTAACGTCGAAAACGTTGCAGTAATTGAATCCGCCGCTCTCGAATTCGAAGAAGGCATGACTGCTATCACCGGTGAAACAGGTGCCGGAAAATCACTCATGGTGCAAGCCGCTTCTTTATGCCTTGGAGACAGAGCAGATGCAACCATCATCCGTACTGCTGCAAAAAATGCAAAAGTTCATACCGTCTTCAAAACCACTCCCGAAACCTTGAACACACTACATGAATTGGGAGAAGAAACGGAAGACGAGTTCGTCTATCTGCAGCGCATTATCTCCACCGATGGGAAAAATCAGTGCCGGTTAAATGGGAAACTCGTTCCGCTGTCTGTTATAAAAACACTGGGAGATGAACTAGCGGATTTACACGGACAACACGAACATCAAAAACTCCTCAACAAAGAATCTCATCTTTCAACACTCGATGATTGGATTGGGGAAAAAGCCATGAGCATCAAAGAGAAAATCGAAGCATTATACGAACAATACAAACAACTTCAAGAATCCCTGCACGAACTCAATAAAAACGAAGCCGAACGAGAACAACAATTAGATATCCTCCGATTTCAAATCAATGAAATAGAAGCAGCTCAAATCCAACTCAACGAAAAACAAAAACTCGAGTCGGAATTGCAAACTCTTAAACATGCAGAAAAACTCTCGCAGAGCGTCCTTTTCGCAAGTGAACAACTTTTCATCGCAGACACAAACGCAAAATCTCTCATCACCTCATCACTCCGAAACATAGAAAACGTTACCGAATACGATGATTCCATTCAAACACTCGCAGACAGCCTGCGTAGTCTGTCTCTGGAATTGGAAACATGTATCGAAGACTTAAGAACACTCCAAAATAAATATGAAAATAACCCTGCAAAATTAGAACAAATTGCAGAAAGAATTGATATCATCAACAAACTCTTTCGAAAATATGGTGATTCCGAACAAGCAGTTTTAGATTATTTGCAATCTGCAAAACAAAAACTCTTTGCATTGGAAAACGCAGATATTTCTCAATCAGAAATCAAACAAAAACTCCAAATAACCGAAACAGAACTCAACAAAAAATGTGAGCAAATCTCAGAACTGAGAAAACAACACGCCAAAATCTTTTCAGACAAAGTCACACAAGAACTCAAACAACTCGCAATGGAAAATGCAAAATTCGAAGTCGCTTTCCGAAACAAAACTCCCACAAGTAACGGCGCAGATGAAATTGAATTCATCTTCTCCGCAAACTCCGGCGAAACACTTAAACCCATCAACAAAGTCGCATCAGGAGGAGAACTCAGCAGACTTATGCTCGCCATCAAACTCGTTCTCGCAGGTAAGGGGGGGGCAAAAACACTGCTCTTCGACGAAGTGGACGCCGGACTCGGGGGAGAATCCGCATTGAAAGTTGGCAAAAAACTTAAACAACTCTCAAAATCATATCAAGTCATTGTCATAACACACCTGCCGCAAATCGCCTGTTTCGCTGATACTCAATACAACGTCGAAAAACTTTCTTCGAAAAATAAAACATCCGTACGAGTCGTAAAACTCGAAAAACAACAACGCATAGAAGAAATTGCAAGAATGCTCTCCGGTGATCCCCAAAACAAAGCCGCACTAAATAACGCCAAACAAATGCTCTCAGGAGTTTCTTAAACTAAAACGAAGCAGGAGGCTCGATATGCGATACATCTCGATCCTCTCTGCTCTCATCCAATTGCCCCCCCGGTACACCGGCGCCCCACAAGCCCGCTTTCCCACCTAAACCCAATGCACCCAAATCCATCTCCATCTTCATCGCAGATGCCGCAAGCTTGTCTCTCATGCGAGAAATTTGAACACCCAAATCATGCAGCAAAGGGTCTAAATCCTCTGCACGTTTTCTGCCTTCCTCACCTTCAAATCGCCAACTGTCAATCTTTTCGTAAATCTGACTTTGTGCTTTTCTCATCTCAGTATAGATTTCAGAAAGTTTCTCCACATCGTAATCTAAACCTTTTGTCAAAGATTTTGATTCCTCTCCCTCCGGCGTCCTATAAGAACAACCTGCAAAACAAACACACACTGCCAACAAACTAACTATCACTAACGCCCTTCTCATATTTTGCATTGTATCAATTCACTCCCTGTTTACCAAATAACGGATGAAGGCAGCATCTCGATCCAGCGAACTGCATCCGCTGGAAGCACGCTTTCCGCACGATTATAGATCGCTACTTCATCCCCGCGTTTTCCGTCAGGAAGAACCACAAACAACTTGCCCTCCACACGTACCATCGGACCCTCTGGACGACGTAACACCTGCTTCTCACCATACCCCGTTCTCGGATCAGGCCACGAATACTGCTTAAACCCACTCAAACTCGCAACTCCCGACAAAAAAGTCTGTATCGCAGGCTCAGGTTTACTCCGACCCAATACCACCAAAAGAGATCTCTGTTTATCCAACTTCACACGAATAAACACCCAATCCTGCTCTGGATTTGCGTTCGTCTCCCAATCAATCTCCACATCTTTTGCACGCACATGTTTCACCTGCACAGTGTCTACGGCTGACGTCTGTTTCACGCTCGTACTCGATACACCTTCTTTCACGAAAATACAAGTGTTGATGTTTCCCATCTCGTTCTTCGCGCGTGAATCTAACAAAGCAACCGCTCGTAAATCCTCGATCTGATAACTGCCTTTAACAGCATTCTCCAACAATCTTGAAGGGGGGGCTGAAACTTCGATAGATTTTGGCGCAATGCTTATCAAGCGTTTCCGAAAAATCACTGAACACGCTTGCATCGCACACAATGCACCAGGATCCGTACTCAACTCATAATTATCCAGCGGTGCACGACCTGCCAAAAACCTCTCCTCACCAGACGCTTCACCGTAATTCCCTCGAAACATCTGATGAAAGCATACTCCCGCATAACCGAATCTCGACAAGCGAACGGTTACATCAGGAATCAGCCTGCTATATCCCCCAGTAGAAAGCCTCTCGCCAGTTTCGGTAAGAATCATCGGAACACCTCCATAGCGTGTTTGCAAGCGGGCAAGAGAAACCTCATTGCTCAAATCGTGTGCCTTGATTAAAGATGTAACCCCCCCGTAATTCCCTGCAAATGGATATAAGTTCCATCCAAAACCATCACATCCTTCAAATGCACGAAATGCAGCCCCCCCTGCGTGAGGACCGTTATCCGCTATTAACATCGGCCGCTTATCTCCGCAAACCTGTTTCAAAACCTCCACTGCCTCCTTGTGAATCTTCCCGGAAGCATCTGCAAGGTGCATCACTCGTTCGGGTGGAGACATGCTCTTCAACTTCGCAGCATCTTTCCCCAAAGCTTCATGAACGGGGCTTGCAGGTTTCTCCGCAAGCTTTATCAGCCGTTTCCATCTGTCAGAATCACGCGTTTCAAAATGACCCACATACCACATCATCTCGTTAGTCAACTGGATTCCCATCAATGCAGGTGAAACTCCAAATGGCTTTTTCGTAAATGGATTTTCTCGTCGAAGTAATCGTTTAATTCTCTCAAACGCTGCACGCTTAACGCCCGAATGCCACAAACCGATTGACGTCGCATCGTAACTGTCAAAAAAATCCGGTGCTTCTCTGGCATCAACCAACGGAAGGTGAGGATCGCTCAATCCCAAACAAAAATCCGATAGCAGAATATAGATTCCGTTTTTCTCCGCTTCGTATTGCTGTTTGCACAGTTTCTGAAACGTTTTTTCATCAAAATCCAACACCGTCGTGCTCGGTCGTGCCACCCCCCTCGCACCCCATGTCCGAAAAGGGACAATCACTCGCACAAAGTTAACTCCGATACTCGCCATGAAGCGAAAAGCCCCTGCATGATCAACAAGGCTGTAGCCCATATTCACACCAAACAACGGCACAACCTCGTTCCCCCTCATGAACATACCCGTCGTTTTATCCGCCCTCAATCGCGATTCCTCGGTTAATGGGCTGTTCATTTTCGGATGAACAAACCCATCCTGCTCCTTTACAGGCGAAATCGCATAATCAACAAATCTCATACCCTTATTAGACGCGTCTCGCCAATTTGTCAACCCTCTCTCAAAAAAATCTCCAAATATTTCCCTGTCGGGTGAACTTTTAAACATGGATTCCGTATAACAGTTTAGCCTTAGAACAGGGACACACCAAAATTTGCTTAGGAGGCAAACATGAACAGAAAAACACTTTTTGTCTTAACCACAGTTTTCCTCGGCGCCACGCTTGCTCTTGCTCAACTCCCCGGACCCGGTGGACAGCAAGGTCAAGGTGGGCAGAGACAGCAAGGTCAATTTGGCGGACGACAAGGCGGAATGTTCGGTGGAGGACCAATGCTCCTTCTTCGACAAGACGTCCAGAAAGAATTGAATCTCAGCCAAACTCAAATCACAAAAGTTCAAGAACTAATTCGCAGTCTCGCTCCGCAAGGCGGACAGCGCCAACCTGGTCAACCACCTGACAGAGAAAGAGGCGGGCAAGGTCAGCGCGGACAGGGAGGCATGCAAGACGCCATGCGAGAAAATCAAGAAAAGATGGAAAAGGGCTTGAAAGAAATCCTCAACACAACGCAGTTCAACCGCTATCGAGAACTCGACCTGCAATTCGCAGGAGCACAAGCCGTGCTTCGCCCTGATATCTCCAAAGAACTGGGATTAAACGAAACTCAAATTAACAGAATTCGCGAAATCCAAAGACAAAACATGGAGCAGATGCGAGAGCAATTCCAGCAAGGAGGAGGACAAAGAGACCCACAAGCCATGGCGCAAGCCAGAGAAGCCAATCGCAAAAAACTCAACGATTCGATTCTCGGAGTGCTGAACGCAACTCAAAAAGACAAGTGGCAGAAAATGTTGGGCAAGCCTTTCACATTCCAAAACAACGTCCGCTAACCTCACAGGTGGATTAGTTAGGATAGCAATAACGCTGACTAACTCCTGTTAATTGGAAATGCCCGCTCAAAAAGCGGGCATTCCATTTTTATTTTTCGATTTCATTCTCGAAGAAAAAGTTAACCTTAAAATCACAAGGTCCTTAATCATTTTTAATCCGTCGCGTATTAAACTCACTTTCGAACCTTCTTGGTGCTCCCATCGAATCGGAACTTCCGAAATTTTATAACCCAACGCTTTTCCAATCATCAGCGCCTCGAAATCATAACTGTAACCATCGAGTTTGCATCTCGAAAAAATCTCTTTCGCTGATTCTCTGGAAAACAGTTTGAAGCCGCATTGCGTGTCCTGCAGCCCTCGTATCGCTAACAACTGCACGACAAAATTAAACATCTTTCCCGCTGTTCGACGTAAAAACGGCTGTTTTATCTCCATCTGTTTTCTGTTTAATGCACGACTTCCTATTGCAATCGGCGTGTTCGCAGAAAAAAGTTTTTCCACCTCTTCAATTGGTGCGGCTAAATCCGCATCGCAAAGCAAAAGCCACTCCGCTTCAGCCATCAACATTCCCGTGCGCACTGCACAACCTTTCCCTCGATTGGGGGAATAATGATGAACTTGAAACCTTGAATCTTTAGCGGAAAATTTCTGAACAATGTTCACTGTTTCGTCTGTGCTTCCATCGCTTACCACCAAAACAATCGCATCGTAAGTTTGCTCATTTAAGTAATCCTGTATCCTACGCAATGAATTTTCAATGCGCGATTGTTCGTTATACGCCGGAACGATAATGGCAAGATAAGGCAATTTCACTTTTATAAACTCTAATCTTTCGGCTCACGCCCTTCTGCAAACAAAACAGGGAACCCCCCCGTATGCCAAAATAGAACACGTCCCGTAATTTCTTTTTTACGCACCAAATCCAAAAATCCCACAAACGCTTTCCCAGTATACACTGGGTCGAGAAATATACCTTCTGTTCTTGCAAGTAAACGTATGGCATCGTTCGTTTCTTTGTTTGGTACTTGATACCCCCCCCCGTGATAATCCAGTCTCATGTCGAAATCTTCAGCAGTCAATTTCAACGGTGTGTGAGTGATTACTGCAAGCGGCTCAGCAATCTCTACAAAATCATCCACCATCTCCGGTTCGTTATCCGTGCAAATTCCGATAATGCGCGTTTTTACATTTGCTCTTCGAGCCGCAAGTGTCAATCCGGTTTGTGTTCCACCGCTTCCACTGCCAAACACAATCGCATCAAACGGCTCTGCTTGCTGACATAACTCATCAAATCCACGCACAAAACCCAGTGCACCTATCTCGTTGCTTCCCCCCCCGGGAATCTGATATACCTTTTTCCCTTGATTTCTTAACTTTTCTGCCAACTCTGTTGCGATTTCATGCATGTGTGAAAATGTGTTATCCGGTGCAACATGAATGTGCGCTCCTAACCATTTGTTCAAAACCGCATTGCCGGTGAGTTCATTTTTCATTTCCCAATTCCCAGGATTTGTCTCCCTTCCCAGTGCAGGAAAGGGCCAGTGCATGACAACGGCGTGAAACTCTAAGCCGAACATGGCGCATGCTCCGGCACACTGCCGAACAAAGTTGCTCTGATATGCACCGCGTGTAACGACAGTGTCCGCTCCTTTTTTCAATGCATCCGCGATGAGAAACTCCAATTTTCTGCCTTTGTTTCCTCCACCTGCAAAACCGGTCAGGTCATCTCGCTTAATCCATAAGTCAGCAGAGAGCATTTCCGATAATCTCTCGAGCTTATGCAATGGCGTGGGTGTTTGAATAAGATAAACTCTTTCCATGAGCATGGTTAAGTATGGCTTGTGATGCACGTTTACAGCCATACTCTTCGTGATTTATGACATCCAACGAGCAATTCCGTTCTTTACGAAAAGAATATTACGGTGATGAACTGAGTGAGAAAAGTGTGGACAAAAACCCGCTCGAGCAGTTTCGAAAGTGGTTCAATGATGCGATTCAATACGGAGTTTATGAACCGAACGCAGTGGCATTATCCACCAGTAATGCCTTCGGCAAGACTTCGAGCCGAATGGTACTGCTGAAAGGATTTGACGAACGAGGTTTTTGGTTTTTTACCGGCTTAAGCAGTCGTAAATCACAAGAGATGAATCAAAACCCTCATGCATGTTTGTTATTCTACTGGCAGGAATATCCTCGCCAGATCCGTATTGAAGGATCTGTAAACAAACTCGATGCAGATGAAAGTGAAAACTATTTCAGGGAACGCCCGCGCGGTTCACAAATCGCCGCATGGACATCCGAGCAAAGCAAACCGCTTTCAAGTCGAGAAGATTTATTAAAAAAATACGAAGAGTTTACAAGTAAGTTTTCCAATAAGGAAGTGATTCCTTGCCCCCCCGAATGGGTAGGATATCTCATTGTTCCAGATTATTTTGAGTTTTGGCAAGGAAGAGAAAATAGACTGCATGACAGGATCGTCTATGAAAAATCGGGTGATGAATGGGAAATAAAAAGACTGTTTCCGTAAAGAAATTACTTCGCCTGTTTTAAAGCGTCTTCAAGAGCGCTTAGTAAATCATTCACATTCTCTAATCCGATTGAACACCGTATTGCCCAATGCTCTTCCGTACTTTCGGATGCAAACGGGTTGATAATACCTGATGTAGCAAAAGGAATCGCCAATGATTCGTACCCCCCCCAAGAAACTCCTATCTGAAATATCCTTAAATTATTTATCACATGAAAAGTGTTTTGTTTAGAATCGTCTTTCAAAACAAACGACAGCAAACCGCTTGCACCACGCATCTGTTTTTTTGCCAGTTCATGACCTTCGTGAGATTCAAGCCAAGGATAAAACACCTTTGCCACTTTCGGGTGGCTTTCCAGATACTTTGCAATGACGAGTGCGCTCTGTGAATGTCTTTCCATGCGGATGGCGAGTGTTCGCAACGAACGATTAAGAAGCCATGCTGCAAACGGGTCGGCATTCGCCCCCATTGCCACCGCAACTTCCGCTTCCATCAATGAAATCTGTTCATCCTTTCCGCATGCCACTCCGGCAACGATATCACTATGCCCCCCCAAATATTTGGTGACTGTGTGCACCACAAAATCTACACCGAACTCCGTTGGGTTTTGATAAAAAGGAGTTGCATTGCTATTATCAAAAACAGTTGTAATATTGCGTGACTTCGCCAACGACACGATGGATGCGATGTCTTGAATGTAAAAATACATGCTCCCGGGAGACTCCATATAAATCATAACCGTGTTTGGTTTTATGGCTTGCTCAATTGCATTCACATCGCGACCGTCAATAAAACTTGTCTCCACATTGTATACCGACAAAATATCTTGTAAAAACATTTTAGTGGGCCCATAAGCAGAATCCGTACAAATAACATGGTCTCCTGCTTTTGTCAAAAACATAATGACTGCAGTGATTGCACCCATACCGCTTGAAAAAAGTCTTGCTCTGTCCGTTTTTTCCAACTGAGCGATTTTTCTTTCCGCAATGTCTATTGTAGGATTAGCGACTCGAGAATAATCCCACCTGTTTCTGTCTTTTAATCGGTCTACAAACTCTTCCGCAGTTTTGTAAACAAAAAGTGAATTTTGAAACAATGGATGTACGACTGCATGTTGGATTTTCTCTCCTTCTGCAAAATGCTGAAGAAGCGTCTCAAATTCCATATGTGGGTTTTCAGATTCTTTCAACTCAGCTTTTCCCATAGCCATTGGCGATTATTTTCCACCATGAGAGGCTCATAATCGTGCCCCCCTTCATATTCTATTAGCCTCTTTTCTGTCGGTATCGCATCGAAGCACGCACGAACATTCGACGGTTTACAAGCAGGGTCTTTTTTCCCTAAACTCACCAACGCGGGGACTTTTACTCGCGTCGCCTGATTTATGGTGTCGAAATACGAAATGGTGTACAAAACTCTTTCCATACCCAAAGGGATATTGCTCGCAAAGTCTGTTATCTCTTTTAACGGATAACGATACACCGGCTGGTTTAAGGTTTCTCTCAATCCACATAAAAAAGGCAGATCAGCCACAACTGTTTTTACAAACGGACAATGCGCACCCATCCAAATTGCAACTCCCCCCCCTTGACTTAATCCCATCGTTGATATCCTGTCTTCGTCCACTTCGAGTTGTGCGCGTAAAACACGCAACGCGATATATGCGTTCTGTGCCATTTCACGAAACACCCAAGTGCGTGGATCTAAAATTTCTTGCGCAAAATATCCGCGAGAAGGCTGATAGGCTTCCTGATGCAATGCAGGCAAGCCATGAAAATTAAAACTAAACGACACCATCCCTTTGCGAGTGGAATACATATTGGGAATGCTTGACTCTCTGCCGTATGGCGGATACCACACAAATCCCGGAAGTTTTTTTTCTCGTTCACGCGGAATGGATATCCATCCGAAAAGTTTGCTGCCTTTTACTCCGCGAAAATCTAAGCCGAAAATATCGAAGTCCCCGAAATCGAAAATCGAGGTTCTTCCTCTGTGAAACTCCGCTCCGGCTGAATGTGCCTCTTCAATAGTCTCTCTCCAAAAATCATCAAAATCCTCCGGCACATGCGGCAGGAGGAGTGAATCGCTATCGCTAACCGTTGGCGTGAAATTGTCCATTAAGCCCCAACCGATCTCTGCATCGGGTCTACATGCAAGCCTGTTGTGTGCAGCCATGCAATAGCGCGTTGAACTTCCTCCAGCGGACCCTCAAGAGCAATTTGCATCCAGCCAAAATCCGCGTCAACCTGTGCCTTCAAAATAATGACTTTCAGGTTGAAGTCTCTGCTCAAACGCCAAATCCACGGCTCTGCCGCCTGCTCTTTTCTGGCTGTTAAACTGAGTTCAATTCGTTCCATTTTTGTTCCTTAGTTTTTTACTGTGTCTGACCTGAGAAAAGGCAGATTTCTTGCGATTTCACGGTAGTCCAGTACGTTCAAATTCTACCCACCCTCAGGTTCAAATGCATTTCAGCCGATGAGGTATAATGTCTCTTACCCCAGATGAGGTGTGAAAATTGATTGAAGTCATCGTTCAACCTAACGAAAGTATAGACAGTGCGTTAAAGCGATTTAACGCAAAACTTCAGCAAACCGGCTTGCTTCGCCAGCTGAAGGAGTATATGCATTACGAAAAGCCGAGCGAAAAGCGCCGCAAAGCGCGAAAACGAAAAAGACCTATGCGCTGATACCGGTTATCGCGCAGAAGAGCATCTGCGCACTGGGAGTCCCGACCTTACGGGACAATCATGAGTACTTCAAGACTACGCATTAAACCATTTTCAAAAACTCGCGCTGACAACAGCGGAAGCCTTATCTTTTTGCGTTTGTTTTCGCTTGCGCTGGCAGGCGCGAGTCTTTCTATCGCACTGACTGTTCATAAGTTCGCTCCGTTTGATTTTCAACTGTTCTGTGCCGTTTTTGCTACCACAACCGCATGTGCGATTTTAACAGTACTTCACTTAAAACATTATCCTGTCAAAGGTGTAGACAACAAAGCGTCTGAAAGAATTTTCTGGATCACCAGCCTGTTTGCCATTATCGGTGTTCAAATCGCAAAGAAACTGCTATCTGCTCAGTCAGGAGTTTCTATGGAAACCTCACCGCTTTTGGTTTCTCCTATCATCATCCAAGCGTTACTCGTTTCTGCCCTGTTAGGTCCCGCTAAAGGCGTGCTGAGTATTTCTCTTACCAGCATTTGTTTGTTGTTAGTTGGCTTGGCCCAACCATGGGAGATAGTCGCAGTGTTTATTGCTTCATGGGTGGGCTGCCATGCTGTAAATCCATTGCCATTGCGCAGTGGACTTTTCCGTGCGGCAATGATAACAGCAGGATCTTACGCTGTTGCCACTTTAGCGTTAGCAGGAATGAGTGTCCTTTCATTTCAAGAGATTTGGATGGCTGTGGGCTGGGCTTTTTTAGGAGGGTTTGTATCTTCTGCAGTTTTTTGGTTCGCGACTGTTCCACTTGAAAAGATATTCCAAGTTGTCTCGGATGCGTCGCCGTTAGAACTGTTTAACCCCGAACAGCCTTTATTAAGGGAGTTAATGTTGCGTGCTCCTGGTACTTATGCACATAGCGTAATGGTTGGAAACCTTGCAGAGCAAGCTGCACAAGCTATTGGGGCAAATCCTTTGTTATGTAGAGCGATGGCATATTATCACGACATAGGAAAGATTCAGCGACCTACTTTTTTTATCGAAAACAAAATGGGAGAAAATCCCCACGAAAAGCTTGCACCGAGTTTAAGCGCACAAATTATTAGTGCTCATGTAAAAGATGGGTTAAAGATGGCGGAAGCACACAAGTTACCAAAACCGATTCAAGACGGCATAGCAGAACATCACGGAACAAGTTTGATCAGTTATTTCTATCATAAATTTACACAATCCACAGAAACCGATCCGATTTTGGAACAGCATTTTCGATATCCGGGACCGAGACCGAGACGCAAAGAGTCGGCGATACTCATGCTTGCAGACAGAGTGGAAGCGGCGACCCGCACGCTAACGAATCTTTCACCCGGCAGGCTGCGGTCTTTTGTTTGGGAAATCGTTCACGATGTGCGGGAAGATGGGCAGTTAGATGACAGCGATTTGAATTTCAGAGATTTAGAAACTATTGTGGATGCTTTTGTGTCCGCCCTTACTGCGTTAAAACATGAACGAATTGATTATCCGGGAGTAACTATTGAAGGAATCGAAGAAAGCGCATCGTATATTAATCTTGAATCGGACGAAGGAGCGAGTACCGATATCGTTAACAAGAAAAGCACTGAAGACAATGTTGGAATCTGAAAATCAACCTCCCTCGGAAATATCGTTATTGTTAACAAGCGAAGATGACATACGCGAATTAAACGCACGTTATCGCGGGAAAAACAAGCCTACAGATGTGTTAAGTTTTCCTCACACGTCTGTACCTGTTAATGAAGGTTATAAAATTTTAGGAGATATTGTTATTTGTTTGGAGTTTGCAAAAAAACAAGCGCAGGAGTTTGGGACAGATTTGTCAACTGAAGTAGCATGTCTTGCGGTTCATGGCGCTTTACATTTGTTAGGTTACAATGACAAAACAAAGAAACAGGCTCAACAGATGAATGAAAAAATGTATGACGCTGTTTTGAAATCCAGTGGTAAACCAGTAAAGGAATGGGGTTCTTTACCTCATTAGAGAAAAGTGGCGAAGAATATATTTAGACCTTTTGCAGTTGCATTAAGTGGATTAGCGTATGCTTTTAAAACTCAGCGTCATATGCGCTTTCATTTGTACACTGTTATATTAGTGATTCTCATCGGTTTGTTTATGAATCTCCGATTGCGTGAGATGATTGTGCTTTTGTTTATGGTAAGTTTTGTTGTTGTAGCGGAGATGTTTAACTCAGCGATTGAGTCCGTTGTAGATTTAGTTGAGCCTAAGTATAGCCCTCAAGCAAAGCTTGCGAAGGACATGGCAGCGGGGGGGGTATTGATTACAACTGTAACCGCAGTTGTGGTGGCACTACTTTTATTTTTAGGAGATGGAAGATGGGAAGAGATAGTGCTTCAACTTGCATCGCCGAACCAGCAAACCTCATCGGCAGCGAAGATTGTTTTAGGTTTTTTTGTTTTGTTTATCCTTATTGTTATCTTCAAAGGTTTAGGGAAGCGCGGGGAGGTTTTGAAAGGCGGATTGGTGAGCGGACATTCTGCTTATGCGTTTTTCTTGGCTGTTGCAGTTATCTTTATGAGCAACAATTTTGCGGCATCGGCAATTGCGATATTTCTTGCTGTTATGGTGGCTCAAAGCAGGTGGGAATCCAAGATACATTCTCTTGCTGAACTTGGATTGGGGGCTACGCTCGGCACTTTGCTTGCCGTGATTTTATTTGGGTTTGGCGGAAGATAAAAGATGATAAGGAATAAGAAATCAGGTTTTACGGCATTTACACTTCCGCACCTTGTTGTGATTTTAGGGGGGGCGACTGGAATATTGGGATTGTTTGGTTTTGTTTTCAGGACGTTTGATACACAAACTGTATTGCCTACATCTTGGATTGAGAGCACACATCAAATGCTCGCTGCATTTGCGCTTATTGTGTTTCTGATGATTGTGAACGGGTTGTATCATGCCGCAGATGCCTCCATTGCCATGCTACGCAAGGGGCGCATTGAAGAATTAAAGGATGACAAGGACAAATCTGTAAACATCCTCGAAAAAGTTCTTGAGAAAAGGCAACAGTTGTTTGTTACTTGCCAAGTAGGTTTCCAAATCGCACGTGTAGGGATGATTGCCACAAGTGTTCTGATTGCTCCGGGATTGGCAAAACTGTTTTTTGGTGATCGTGCTTTGGAAAGCCAATGGGTACTGAGTTCAATCATTATCGTTATAGCGTTTATAGCTTTGATTAATCTTGTGTTTATCGAGCTGTTATTCCGAAGTATTGCGCGTAAAAATTCCGAAAAATGGACAACGCGCATGTATAGTTTTCTTGTGATTTCTCACATTTTGTTTTTGCCATTGATAATCGTAGCAGAGTTTATCAGCAGGATATTATCAAAACTCCTTGGAGTAGGTCCTTTGTTTTCTCCTCCTGTATTAACCGAGGAAGATATAAAGGAGATGGTGGAGGCTTCGGGTGAAACTGGGGAACTTATCGAAGACGAACGCGAGATGATTCACTCGATTATCGAATTTACCGACACCATCGCACGCGAAGTGATGACACCGAGAACAGATGTTGACGCTGTAGAAGTAAATGAAGTGCCTGAAACTGTTGCAAAAATTATTGATGAATCAGGGCATACTCGCATACCGGTTTATGAAAACACGATTGATCAAATCGTGGGAATAATTCATGCGAAAGACTTATTAAGGGTTATGGCAAACGGCACTGCAAAGAATTTGCGTGAACTTATGCGTCCTGCTTATTTTATCCCGGAAAGCAAAACATTGCATCAACTATTGTCGGAATTTCGAAGCGGTAAAACCCAAATGGCAATTGTTCAAGATGAATATGGTGGAACTGCGGGACTCGTTACCATTGAAGATGTCGTGGAAGAGATTGTGGGTGATATTGTGGATGAATACGATGTTGAAGAGCCGGAAGTGCAGGAGATTGGTGAAAAAGAGTGGAGTATTGACGGCAGGATGCACTTAGAAGACGTAAACGATGAAATCGGTTCACATTTCGAAAGCGATGAATTTGATACGTTGGGGGGTTATGTTTTTGGATTATTTGGAAGACAACCAAGCGTAGGTGAGTCCATTCAACAAGGCCAATGGAAATTAACAGTTTTGCAATCTGACGGGCGACGAGTACAGCGTGTAAAAGTTAGTAAAGAGAACATTAAAGAAGAGGGAGATCTTGCATAGCACGACTGCTGTTGAGCTCGACGGAGCATACGGAGAAGGAGGGGGTTCTATTGTTCGCACTGCACTTGCGATGTCCGTATTAACCGGAACACCTGTGAGAATTAATAACGTTAGGGGGGGGTTAAGAAAACCGGGAGTTAACGCGATTGATTTAGCGATAGCTAACGTCTTGTCGTTTTGTTCACAAACGGAATATAACGGCAGGATGGGTGATGAAGAGATTTTTTTTAAGCCAAAGAAGCCGATGGGTGTATTTCGCGACAGAATTGATTTAAACCAATTAGCGAAAGGTGCTCAGCCGGGGAGCGCCGTTTTGATTTTGCAGAGTTTGCTTCTTCCTTTGTCTAAGGCGGGAGGAATTAGCAGGATTTACTGTAGGGGGGGGACTCATGTTCCGTATTCGCCGACTTATGACTATTTTCGCCTGGTAACTCTTCCAGCATTCGCAAGATTAGGGATAGTTGCCCTTCCTAACATCGAATCGGCAGGATACAGTTCACGTGGTGGTGGAGAAGTTGCGATGGAAGTAGAGCCAAGTGCACTAAACGGTTTTGATTTCACAAAGCGCGGTGTGGAGTTGGGTATGCGGGCAGTCGTTGTTACCAGTGAACTACCCGAGCATGTTGGATTACGAGGTATGGCACGAGTGAATGAACTTTCAAGGGCAGACGGAATGCAAGTGAAAGCGGAGTTTCTCAAGTTACGCTCTAACAATGCCGGTGCTTCGGTTACTTTTGCTTCTCAGTTTGAGTCAGGATTCGGAGGGGCGCAGGCGTTAGGTGAGCGCGGAAAACCCATGGAAGAGGTGGTTGATGAAGCGTATTATGCATTTATCCATTGGCTTAATAGTGAACGAGGAGTGGATGAATTTTTGTCCGATCAGTTAATCTTGCCGGCAGTTTTCAGTCATGAGAACTGTGCATTTACAACTTCCCGAATAACTTCGACATTGTTGACCACGATTTGGGTTGTAAAGCAGTTTATGCCTGCGCGCATCACAGTGAAAGGAAGAGAAGGTGAGCCGGGAGAAGTAAGCGTTGCGGTTTGAAACTGAGTTATTCATCAATTATCGCAGAATGCAGTTTGTAAAAACCTTTTACTTGCCTTTTGGCTAATTATGTTTAATGTTCCCTTTTAGTCATCAATGGTAAACACACATCCTTCTAGCGGGCTGGGGGGAAAGACTTTGTCCATCACATCTTGTGCACGTGCTTTTACTTCGGGGTCTTCGCTGTTGCTGGCTTTTTTCACCATTTGAATTATTGGTGATTC
>CAZSPF010000018.1:32398-42709 GCA_964608695.1 uncultured Fimbriimonadales bacterium
AGTATTTCTTTTCCAATTCATTAGCATCTATTGCCTGCCCGAGTGTAAACACCATGCCGCTTTCGATCCCTGCTTCTTGTTCAGCGCGTTTTCTGATTCTGTCTCTTTCGGCTTTTAACGCACACTCTACGATTTCGCTTCCTTGTGTACGAATTTCAATGGGATCTTCGAGCCACATTCTTATTCCTGCCCATGTAAAGATGTAATCCCAGAAATCGCTGTTCCATGGGATATTGTGTCCTATATCAAATGGTCCTGTTGGGAAACACATGCCCAGCGATGCGTCATACATGCCAAAAGCACCAGTTACAAAGTTCGAATTCATTTCCGTTGTAAACCCGTAGTCTCCTTGGAATGCTAAGGGGGGACGATGACCGAATTCCATGATGCGGTTTCCATACGCATTATAGGCAGCATAGTAATTCGAAATATCACCGTTATTATCAAGGAGCATTCTTAACGAACCAAAGCCATCTGTAATTGGAGTTTTCTCGACAACAGAACTTCCTGCCCAGCCATGACAAATCCCCCACCATCCAAAATTAAATCCGTCCACTACATTTTGGGAAGAATCTTCGCTAAGAACTTGAAGCCTGTGTATATCATCATAAAGCCAAGTGTCTTTACGCAAAACATTGCCCATAACATCATGATGAAACTCTGCGATGCGTCTATTTAAGGCATCGTATTTATATTGTGTTTGAGGAAGAAGTTGCGAGCCGTTCCATTGATCTATTCGGTTCACTTGTCCATCGAAAGAATAATTGAAAACGTTTTTCAGTATTCCATTTTCCAAACTTCGAACAAGCCTACCGTTTTGATCATACAGATAAATTAATTGGTTGCCAAAACCATCCATTGGTATAGTCAGTAGATTATCTCTATCATAGAAAAATTTTCTTATTTGTCCTGAAAATGGTTCTTGTTCCAAAACTCGATTGCTATTTGCATCATATTGCCAATGGAAATCATAGTTTATACTGCCAATTTTTTCTTCTCTGATCAAACGGTTCAACGCATCATACTGATACCTTGTAGTAGATTGGTCAAATGGGTTTGATTCGGTGACAGATCTTAACCTGCCATTTTCTTGAAAATCATATTCAATATAAAGATTTTGATTGTTAGCATAATGCACATCTAATCTTTTTATTCTTCCATTGTCATAATCATAAACATAAAGCGCTCCATTAGAGCGTAGTATTTGTTTTATTCTATTGGAAGAAAAATCTTCATAAAACAACAATGTGTTGCTCGTCCCATCCGATATTTTTGAACGTCTGTTCATGTTGTCGTATTCATAAATTATTTTCCGAGGGAAATAACTGTTAATGGACTGCACAGATTTCAACAATTTATTCGCATAGTATTCATATTGCAAGGTGCTCACTGTTCCGTACACAATAGTGTCGTAAATACCTTGGGAGTTATAGGTAATGAGCGTTGGAATCAATGTATCGGAGTCCCAAAGTGATGTTGGCTGACTCCTTCCGTTATACGTGAATGACGTTGCTCTGGCAGGATCTGCTGTTGCAACTAATCTCCCCCACTCATCTCGGAACAAGTCTTTTCTGAATCCGTAACCATCAAAAATCGCGTTTGGCTGTGTATATCCAAAAGTATCTTTAGAGTTTTCAAACAACCATTGTATTGATCTTCCTTCAGGTGTCTCCATTTTGGTTAAATTAAAATATGTATCGTATACAAATTTCCACGAATCACCTTTTGGGTCAATAATAAATGTTTTACATCCAAAATTATTGTAGGAAATTTGATATTCTATAAAGTTATTTGGGTCAAAATGTCTTCTCACTTTGGCAACGTTGCCATTCGCATCGTAGACAAAAGAGGTTGTGCTTGGGTAAGGGGGGGTATTGCCCCATGCGTCAGTGATAATCGGTTCTTCGTATCTTTCGAGTTTTCCTTGAGCAGTCCAGTAAAGATACCAATTATTTCCTTTTGGGTCGGTCACTTGTGTTGGCTTCCCGTCATTGTATTTAATTTTTGCACTTTCGCCGCTTGCGTATCGCATAAAAAGCGTTGGTGAAATAATTGGTCCTTCGTATACAAACTCCAGTTCTGCGCGATCAAGATAATCATATATACCTATTGTTCTTCCGACTGTATCATATCTGATTATATTGAAAACACCCAAAGGGTCAGTAATTTTTATTTGGTTTGATGTATATTCATAAGTTACTCGTTCATTAATTGAGTTCCCTGGCCATTGTTCCCAAATACATCTATCCTTTGAATCGTAGCCACAACCCCATTCGCTTCCTTCCGGGTCAGTATATTTTGTTACGTTTCCTTTTGAATCATATTCGAACGAGTGCTTATAATTCTTTTGCTGTCCTTGAGACGTTACTTTTGGTAATTGAACAGCCATCAATTTCTGGTCAGAATCGAAGCTAATATTGAAAAAGACATCGAAGAACGAATCCACAAAAAAATCTATTGACGTTAATTGTTTATCTTCATAGGTAAATCGTAATTGCCTATTTACAGGGTCTGTCACATTTATTAGTCTGTTAGAAGAATCGTATGATAACGCAATTGTATTGTTGTTATTGTCTGAAATGCTCGTCAACCTGTATTTCGTAGGATTCAGTTTTGGAAGGTTCATGGTAAATGAGAAAGTTTCTCCGGAATCTAAAACCACGGTTGCACTTGAACCTTGTATCTCCAACTCATCGTGATATACATCTATGGATTTCCATTGATTTCCTATCTTTTCCCAAATTTGCATGCGATGATCTCCCCAGATCATCACAGCATATTTGCTCCCGACAATCAGTTCGATATCGTAACTGTGCCGCCACTTGTTCCCCAGAGCAGGGTTGCCTCTTTTTGATTTACTGTTGTGATTGAGAGAAAGAGTGACGCCCATACCGCCTCTTGTACGCCACGAGACAAGGTGAATGGAGGTGATTTTCGCTCCGGAATACGGGTTGATACCCGGCAGTTTTTGCTGCCAAGGATGCCCCGGTCCCGATTCTCTTACTTCTTGCAAAGAAAAAGGATACGCATCAACCAGAATCGGGTCGGTGGAGATTTGAGCGAATAATGATGTCGAGGTGAAGAAAAACAATGCAGGAATAGGAATACACAGCCCTATCGCGAAAGCCCGTTTGCAAAAGCAGTACATTTTCAGCTCCCTTTGAACTCATCTCGCAGGTGTTTGGTATTGCATAGGAACAACCGACAAGAGCAGTTCTTATAATAGTATATCTATGATTTAGCAATTTGTAACAAGAGTTTTTTAGTTTTTAATGCTTTGGCAGCCTTTCGTATGGGCTTTGTGCTTAAGGCGGTAAGATTCTTATATGGCTTCGCGGGTCGTTGTATTAGATGCACATACGATAAACCAGATTGCTGCTGGAGAGGTGGTGGAGAGACCGGCGAGTGTGGTTAAGGAGCTAGTAGAGAACGCTCTCGATGCAGGAGCAAGGCGCATAGAAATCCAGATCGAGGACGCCGGCAAGAAAAGAATTACGGTCTCCGATGACGGATGCGGTATGAACGAAGAGGACGCGGAAAAGGCTCTTCTTCGACATGCTACCAGCAAGATACGGCAGGTTGATGATTTGCTGCGAGTTAACACGCTGGGATTTCGTGGAGAAGCGCTTCCAAGCATTGCGTCAGTTTCACGAATGACTCTTACCACGGGCGAAGGTGAGGGACGTGTGCGGTTTGTAATTGAAAACGGGAAAGTAATCGAGCGAACAAATGTGGCAGGGCCAAAAGGCACGGAAATAAAGGTTGAAAACCTTTTTGAGTTTACACCTGCACGATTAAAATTTTTAAAATCCGACCATACGGAAACACAAGCCATTGTAGAAATGGTGTCTCGTTATGCACTTGCTCATCCGCATGTATCTTTTGTATTAAAAGTCAATGATAATGAAAGTATTCATTCTTCCGGTTCAGGGAATTTGCTGAACGCAATTGCAGAGGTATGGGGCGGCGAATTACCAAAAACTTTAACGGAAGTTGATATGACTACCGGGAATGTTCGCGTGAAAGGGTTTGTAAGTGCGCCTTACATGAACAAACCTACTCGTTCTCATCAATATGTTTTTGTAAATGAGCGTCCTATCCGATCGCGAACCGTGCTTGCAGCGATAGATACAGCGTTCAGAAGCTTGACTCCCGAACGCAGGTACCCCGTCGCTGTTTTGCATTTGTATGTTAATCCGGCAGAGGTTGATATTAATGTCAGTCCGACAAAAAGCGAAGTTAAGTTTCACAAGGAGGGGGGGGTATTTGATGCAGTGCGTTTGGCTATTCGTTCAGGGTTGGATGCACAGGGGTTGATTCAAAGCGTTGTTCCTTCCTCTGTTGCGATAGTACACGGGGGGGGGAATCAAGGTGGACATGAGCGGCTTAGTTCACTTGCTCCTGTAGAAAAGGTAGCAGATTTGTTCAGCGCACCGCCTATCGAGCCGGAAGCCGCAGAACGCATGCCTTTTATAGAGTTGCTGGACGATTTACAAGTTTTAGGCCAAGTTGCTAACACTTTCATTGTGGCATCCACCAGAAAAGGGATTGTTATTCTTGACCAGCATGTGGCACATGAGAGAGTTTTGTATGAATATATTGCAGGATATAAAAGGGGGGGGTTCGTTGAAGCACAAAAATTACTTGAGCCAATCAGTATAGAGTTTGACAGGCACGTATCGGATGCGATATCTCCGAGATTACATGAATTGAAAGAAGTCGGTTTTGAATTAGAAAGTTTTGGGAAGCAAACATATTTAGTAAGAGCAGTCCCCGCTTGTGTAGCAAATAAATATTACATTAAGATTCTCAAAGACATCGCTGATGAAATGAGCGATCCTGCAACTATAAAGGCAAGAGATTCACGAGAGAAAATCTGGATTACAACAGCGTGCCGCATGGCAGTGAAAGCGGGCGACAGTATGAGTACCCCTGAAATGGAAAAGTTATTATATGAGTTAGCGGAAACCGAGAACCCTTATCTCTGCCCGCACGGAAGACCCATAATTGTTACGATTAGCATTGACGAATTGATGCGCAGATTCGGAAGAGCATGAAAGTATTAGCGATTGATCCGGGATACGGACGCATGGGATATGCTGTTGTCGAATCTCAGAACGGAAAGTTGATTCCACTGGAATATGGTGTGTTTGAGACAAATTCTCAGCATAGTTTTCAGAATAGACTTTTGGAAATCAGAAAATTGCTGAAAAAAACATTAAAGAAACACTCTCCGGACGCGATCGCAAGCGAACGCCTTCTTTTTTCCGCAAATAAAAAAACCGCCATAGGCGTGGCGATGGCGTTGGGCACTGCGGTTTGTGTGTGTGCCGAGAACGGTTTGAAGTGGTTTGAGTATACGCCTGCTGAGGTGAAGACAGCGGTTTCAGGAAATGGCTCTGCTGAGAAGCGGCAGGTTAAATTTATGGTTAGCAAAATCATGAAAATACAGCAAGAGATTAAGCCGGATGATGCGGCAGACGCACTAGCTATTGCCATTTGCCATTTGAATCGGGGCAGATCACTGGGGCTTTAATGGAGTTTTGGGTATCCTGCTAATTCCTTATTCCGACGGTTGTTTTTAGTTAAAGTCGAGTGCAAAGGAGGGCATTTTTGTGCAATACGAAAAATGGAAAGAAGCAGATAAAGTTGCGGTCATAGGTGCAGGCACAATGGGCAGCGGTATAGCGGCACATTGTGCGAACTTAGGCATGGAAGTTCTCCTTTTTGACATTTCCACTGAGGTTGTCCACCAAGCGTTTGAAAGAGCGAAAGGTTTAAAACCTCCTCATTTTTTTAATCACGAATCCATTGAGCGCATTACACTTTGCAGTATCGAAAATGATATAGAGAAAATAAGCGAAGCGGATTGGGTTTGTGAAGCAGTCATCGAAAAGATGGATGTGAAACGCAGTCTTTATGAAACGATAGAGCCTTATTTGCGCGAAGACGCCATGATTTCCACCAATACAAGCGGTCTTGAGATTCGATTGCTGGCAGAAGGGAGAACGGAATCATTTAGGAAAAGGTTTTTAGGAACGCATTTTTTTAACCCCCCCCGATATTTAAAACTTATTGAATTGATCCCCACAGATGAAACCGACTCTGATGCGGTGAGTGCAATTACGGAATTTTTGGAAGACAAAGTCGGGCGCAGAGTGGTTTTAGCAAAAGACACCCCTGGATTTATCGCCAATCGTTTTGGCATGTGGGCACTTTATCAAGCCATACACAGTGCTGAAAAGCTAGGCTTTAATGTTGAGACTGTTGATGCAATTGCAGGTAATTTTATAGGAAGACCACGTACCGGAGTGTTTCGGTTATGCGATTTAATCGGACTGGATATCATGCAGGACGTTGCAGTAAATCTGCAAAAGCGATGTACTCATGATGCAAATGTTGATGTTTTGTCCCCCCCCCATTCTTTAATCGATCTTATGGAAGCGGGAAGAATCGGATCAAAAGTAGGGAGCGGATATTATAAGCGTGAAGGCTCTGATTATTTAGTATACGATTTTAACACACACGCATATCGCCCGCAAATTAATCCCGAACTACCTGCTCTAAATGAACTAAAAAAACACCCGATTAGTGAGCGATTGCGTAATGCTCTTGAGAGAAGAGATGAGACAGGTGAATTCTTACGGATGCACTTGATCCCTGTATTGGAGTATGCGGTGTTTGTGGCAGATGAGATCGCATATACCGCAGAAGATTTTGACCGCGTGATGAGATGGGGATGGGGATGGGAATTGGGCCCGTTTGAGTTGATTGATGCTTTGGAGATTGAAGTCATAAGAATGCATTCCTCAAAGCCTGAAATATTTTCCGTTAATCCTTACTATAAAGATGAAGAATGTTATAGTTTTGATAAAAAGGCCTTTACGTCTCGTGATAAAAATGAAAAATATATTGAGATAGATAATTTTTCAGTTACACAAAAAGGTTCTGATTGGAATCTGAGAGACAATGGTGAGGGAGGTGTAGTCTTCGAATGGAATACAAAAATGAACGTATTGAATCCTGATGTTTTGAAAGCACTCTACGAAGTACTCGAAAAAACGGGAGACAACAAAATTTTTCTTGTGAACAGAGGAAAAGGGTTTTCTGCAGGATTTGATTTGGGAATGTTTTTGAAGGCAAGTGAAGAAGGGCGGTTTAACGAAGTTGAAAGCTGGTTAATTGAATTACAAAACTGTTCAGACAAACTTAGTAACAGTAATTCAATTTCTTCTGTCTACGGCTTTTGTTTGGGCGGAGGTTTGGAGTTAGCCATGCACTGTCAAAAAATAGTTTCAGCGCCGGAAACTCAAATAGGATTACCAGAAGCCTCTGTTGGGTTGATTCCTTCTGGGGGGGGTACTACATTGATGCGTTTACGTGCTCAGCATGATGCAAAGTTGATGTGCAAAGCCATTCTTACTCTCGGCACGGGACAAAAAGTCTCTGCCTTTGACGCACGCAAAGAAAATTTCTTTTTGGATGAAGATATTGTTGTGACTAATGCTGATCAGTTAGTTTTTCGTACAATAAAATCTACTTTAACCAAAAGGATAATTCCTGAGTGGCAGCCGGCTCCTCCGTTAGTTGCAACGATGGTTGATTCAGAATTGACAAAAATGAAATCTACGAACACACTTGGCAGTTACGGAATGAAATTGGTTGAAGAAATAAAGCATCTGTTTTTAAGAGCAAAATCTAAGGAGGATTGCTTGGCAAAAGAAAGAGAAGTGTTCTTGCAATTATTAGGAACACCGATGACACAAGCGCGAATTAAACACATGATGGAGACAGGCAAGCCACTCAATAACTAATAAATTGAACATGAAAATACTTGTACCGATAAAAAGAGTTCCCGACCCGTTCGCAAAAATCAAGCTTAATACAGGTAAATCCGGTATAGATACATCCGGAATCAAATTTGAGATAAATCCTTTTGATGAAATTGCTGTGGAAGAAGCAGTTCGCATTAAAGAGAAAACGAACTGTGAAGTGATTGTGGTCTCAATAGGGGGGGCTGAATGTGAGGAACAGTTGAGAAAAGCGCTTGCAATGGGATCAGACAGAGCGATACTCGTAGAAGCATCCGAACTGTTCGACTCTTTGGGCATTGCAAAGGTTCTTAATAAAATTGTAGAAAAAGAATCGCCGGATATGATTTTAATGGGAAAACAGGCTGTGGACGACGACAACAATCAAGCAGGACAAATGCTTGCAGCAATACGCAGTTTACCGCAAGCCACTTTTGCCAGTGAAATAAAAATTGAAGACGGAAGAGTTATCGTAAAACGTGAAACCGACACAGGTGAAGAAACATTAGAGATGAGTCTCCCTGCTGTCATTACAACAGATTTACGTTTAAATGAGCCGAGATATGTTGCGCTTCCGGGAATTATCAAGGCGAGAAGTAAGCCGTTAGAAAAAATATCACTATCAGATTTAGGTGTGGAAGCAGAGTGTAGAATAAAGATATTAGAGTATTCACAGCCCCCCCCAAGGCAAGCGGGAAGAAAAGTAGCGGATGTTGATGAACTGTTAAAAGCATTGAAGGAAGAAAAAGGAGTGATCTCATGATGCGCTGTTTGCTCGTAGCAGAAAATCTTGCAGACATGAACGTGCTCTGTGCGTTCGCGCAAAAAAGTGGCGGAGAATATGATGTCCTGCTTTTAACAGGAGAACCTGAAACCGATTTAGGAGCTCAAACCGTATATTTTGCTTCTCTCGATGTCCCCCCCCCTGCAGATTCTCTTGCAGATAACCTTGTGTCATTGTCTAAAAGTTATGACATGGTTGGCGGTGTAGCAAGCATGTTTGGAAAAGACTGGCTTGCTCGATTGGCAGGGATGATGAATGTTCCGATGGTGGGTGATATCATAGATGTACACGAAGAAAACGTTTATACACGACCGATGTATGCAGGCAATGTTTTCGCAAAAGTGAAAGTCGAATCGCCAAAGTATGTGTTTTCTGTTCGTTCGACAGCGTTTGCGAATCCTTCAAAAAGCGGAACATCAAAAACGGAAAAAATTGAAATTGCAATAACAGGAACTACAAAACGGTTATCGAAAAGTGCCAAGCAAGGGGGGCGACCTGACCTTACCCAAGCAAAAGTTGTTGTATCAGGAGGAAGACCACTGAAAGACGCGGAGACATTTGAAAAGCTTATCGGCGGATTAGCAGATGCATTAGGGGGGGCAGTGGGCGCTACACGTGCGGCAGTTGATTCCGGAATAGCCGCAAACGATTTACAAGTAGGACAAACCGGAAAGATTGTAGCACCAGAATTATACATTGCAGCAGGTATCAGCGGAAGTACACAGCATCTTGCGGGGATGAAAGACAGCAAAGTCATCGTTGCTATAAACACAGACCCCGATGCCCCAATTTTCCAAGTCGCAGATTATGGGTTGGTACAAGATTTGTATGTGGCTATTCCGCAATTGCTTGAAAAGCTCAAACCTTCTTAACGCGGGGGAACGAGCGGAATTTCGCCTTCTTTTACATATCCTTGTTTTCTTGCTTCTTGTTCTCTTCCTACAGGCGAACTCAATCTTGATTTTTCTTCCATAAGTTCCGCTTTCCTTTCTTCGGCTTGTTTGCGTTTTTGTTCGGCTAAGTTTTTAGTTTCAAGTTGTTCAAATAAAATTCCTATGTTTTCGCGATTAAAGAAGACTGCAACCGCAAATGCGAAAACACAGATCAAAAAAAACACAGTTGTCTTTCTCATTTGTCTTTTTTCGGCTCGTGTACGTTCATAAGAGTTACGAGGTTTGTAGTTCCCGGTTTGCCCACAGGTATCCCTGCAGTAATGACGACCAAATCACCCACTTTGAGCAATTTATGTTCGAGTGCGGCACGGAAACCTTTTTCTATCATCTCTTCAGCAATTTTTTTATGTACTGAAGGGTAAATAATATCCAAGCCATTAGCCAATACCGCTATAGTAGGGAGTTGGTACTTAAGGGCAGCTTTATGTGCCTCTATATCTATACCATAAGCTAAACCACTTACTATCAATACATTGTGCTCTTTGAGTTGGCTAACAAGTTGTTCAGTAAATTCTTTTCCGTAGTTGGTGGCTTGTCGTGTACCTACAATAGCGATACTTTTTTCCGTGTTGAGATTAGCTTTACCTTTTTGATAAATTAAGATAGGAGCGTCATCTATTAGTTTAAGTCTTTTTGGGTATGCGTCATCAAAAATAAAAATGGTTTGAATATCTTTTTTAGTAGCTCTTTCTAATTCTTCCTCTGCCAGAGCTAATAAACGCTCTTTATTTTCGTGGAGATTCTGACTTATTTTTTGCCCTAT
>CAZSPF010000019.1:0-6309 GCA_964608695.1 uncultured Fimbriimonadales bacterium
CGCGCTCGTAGCTCAGTGGATAGAGCAACAGGTTGCGGACCTGTAGGTCGGAGGTTCGAGTCCTCTCGAGCGCGCCATACTTTTTGGAGTAATAAAAAAAATGGCAAGCGTTACCGAATCAACTTTCCCACAAGTCCGATGGGATCTCAGTGCTTTATTTTCCGGTATTGATGATCCTAACATTCAGAGAACAATTGATAATATTCAATCTCGTGCTGATGAATACATTACCAAGTATAAGGGAAAAATTAATACTGACAATTTAACAGCAAAAACTCTTTCCGATGCAATACAAGAAATGGAAAGTATAGCAAACGACCTTGCAAAACCTATCGAGTTTGCATACTTAGTTTATTCAACAAACACAGGAGAACCTAAATATGGTGCATTCCTCCAAAAACTTATGGAACAAACCAGCGAAATTCAAGTTAAACTGTTATTCTTTGAGCTGGAGCTGCAAGCAGTTCCTGAGCTGGTCATTAACAATATCATTGATGATGAACTTCTTAAAAACTACAGAAACTTCATTAAGAAAACAAGAACCTTCGCACCTTACAGATTATCCGAAAAAGAAGAAGCAGTAATCGAACGTGTTGCCAACACAGGTTGCCGTGCATGGGTGCGGTTACATGATGAAATGACTGCAAATCATATATTTAAACTCAAAAACCCAGAAACCAACGAAATAAAAGAACTAAACATCGAAGGAGTTACAACCCTTTTACGTGATCCTGATAGAAATGTGCGACAAGCCGCCGCAGATGCGCTAACGGAAGGGTTGCAGGAATTACAACGAGTTTTAGTTTTCACTTACAATAATCTTCTTCAAGACAAAAAAATTGACGACGAAATGAGAGGATACGAATATCCGGAACAAAGTCGTCACCTTTCTAATGAACTTGACAAAACAATCGTAGACTTAGTCATCGATCTCTGTATACAAAACTATGGATTGGTAGAGCGCTTCTATCTTCTGAAGAGAGAAATTCTCGGTTTGGATGAATTAACGCACATAGACAGATATGCGCCGTTATTCGATGCAGAAGCCACAGTACATTGGGATGAAGCCAAAAATATAGTGCTGGAATCCTTTAGAAAGTTTTCAGATGAAATGACTCATGCTGCAAAATTGTTCTTTGATAATAACTGGATTGATGCAGAACCAAGAATGGGAAAAACAGGGGGGGCATTTTGTTCAGGAATAACACCTGACACACACCCTGTCGTCCTAATGAGTTATCAAAACAGGTTAGATGACGTAATGACACTTGCTCATGAACTTGGTCATGGTGTTCATGATTATTTCGCAAGCAAACAAACATATCTGAACTACCATCCCACTCTTCCACTCGCAGAATTAGCAAGCACTTTCGGTGAGATGCTTGTCTTCGACTCATTAGTAGAAAAAGCAAGATTAAAAGACAAAGTCGCACTTTATGCAAACAAAATCGAGGGAATCTTTGCAACTATCTTCCGCCAAGCTGCTATGTTCCGATTCGAACAAATCTGTCACCAAAAACGAAGAACCGAAGGAGAAATAGCGCCGGAAGAGTTCCATAACCTTTGGCAGGAAAACATGCAAGCGATGTTCGGAGATTCCGTAAAACTTGGCGAACAGCATGCTTGTTGGTGGAGCTACATAGGACATTTTGTTTTCGCGCCGTTTTATGTTTATGCTTATTCATTTGGCGAACTGCTTGTTCTTTCCCTATTTCAACAATCTAAGGTAGAAGGAGACGCGTTCGTTCCAAAATACACAGAACTACTTTCCATGGGCGGCTCGAAGTCTCCTCAAGAACAGATGGATATTGTAGGAGTAAAATTAGACGACCCGGAATTTTGGCAAGGCGGTTTCAAGGTATTGGAGAGGCTCGTTAGCGATTTTGAAAAACTTTGGAAGGAACTCAACAGCCAGCTCAACGTTTAAATAATATTCGGAGGTAAGAAATGAATCTAAAATCAAAAATCTTTGCTGTTTTAGGGTTGTGTTTGTGTGCGGCGCTTTTTGTTACAGTTTATTCACAAACTTCTCAGCCCAAAGAAACCTTGTATAAAGACATTAAACCCGTCCTTGACAAGAACTGTATCTCTTGTCACAATGCTAATCGTGCACAAGACGGTCTCAGGCTTGATAATTATGAAAGCATCATGAAAGGCAGCAAACATGGCAAGGTGGTCATCCCAAAAGACGACAAGAAAAGCCTTTTAATGCAATACATCAGGGGAGAGAAAAAACCGAGGATGCCATTCGGAAAGTCCCCATTATCCAAAACGGATGAAGACCTCATCGCAAAATGGATTAAAGATGGTGCAAAAAAATAGTTCGATTAATCACCTTGCATACTTATTGAGTAAGCATTGACGCACAGGGGATATAAGCCACCCAGTCGATATCAACAGGTTTGAGTTCCCCCTCATGATACTCCTTTGCATATGGCTTATCTCCCAGCCAAAGCCTTATCTTAAATTCCCGAAAATTACATCCCGAGCGATCAACTGACGCTCGCACCGCAGCATTTACGTCACATCCTTTAGTGGAGTTAATGGGAATCACAATAGCCTCTTCATACTCACCGCTTATCATGTTTCCTGCCATCTCGAGAAAGTTGACGGCATCTTTCCACGCGACAACGACCTCGCTCGCATCGACACCTGCTGGAATGTCGGTGCATCTACCGTACAATACAATGGTTTTTGACATACAACCTCCTTAGGAAGGTCAATACCTCTTATCAGTGTACACAGAAATCACAATTTTTACAAAGAAAAGACGTTGAGCGAAAGAAAAAAAAGAACGATTATCGGCTTCATTTGGCAAGTCTTTGGGCTTACCAGCCAATATGGCACGCAGTTTATAGCCTCGATTATCCTTGCTAGACTCCTCACGCCGAGTGACTTCGGCGTGGTCGGCATTGCTATGGGCATAGTTTTCTTTTGCGAGATGATACGCCTAGGGGGATTCACACAAGCATTTGTGGCTTTTGATGGAAATGAAGAAATCGGTAAACACACAACATTTTATTTGAGTTTACTTTTAGGACTCATTATCACTGTTCTCATTTTTTTTGGCTCTTCATTTGCGGAATCTATCTTCAAACTTCCACAATTAAGCGCAATCCTAAAAGTATTAGCACTCACTCAACTGTTTGACTCCTTGCGCATTGTTCCCCTTGCAATGCTTTTAAGACAAGAAAAATTAAAAGAAAAAGCACTCGCAGAAGGCATTCCTTTTATTATCAGTGCAGTTGCTGCAGTTGTTATTGCTCTTCAACTCCCCCCTGATGATAGAATCTGGTCATTAGTGGCTATGTACTTAATCAGATACGTAGGGTTATCTGTCTTCTCTCTTATGTATTCTCCGTATCTTCCACGTTTAATGTTTGATGGCAGTACTGCAAAAATTATTACAAAGCGAGGAATGGGAATTCTCTTTTCAAACATTCCATCAAGCTCTCTCGAAAATCTCAATGTTCTAATCATTGGTAAACGCATTGGTGAATTTGGAACTGGCTTATTCCGCATGGCTTGGAACATTAACGTACCTACAGGTGTTATTGGTCATGCTGCAAACTGGACACTATTTCGACCATTAGCTGTCGCATCAAAAGAACCTGAAAAATTTAATGACATTTTTTTGCGGGCTTTCAAAGCGCTGTTTTTGTTAGCGTCTGCTTTTCATGTTTGGATTATCTTAATTGCGAATGATTTAATTCCTCTTCTATTAGGAAATCAATGGCTGAGTGCAATCGTTCCATTGCAATGGCTTTGTGGTGCCATGCTGGCGAGAAACCTCACTTATATTTCCACAAATGCACAACTCGCCGCGAACAGATCATCCCATGCCGCAAGTGTATGGTGGAGCACGCTCATAATTGGATTATTGCTGCTGGCTGTTTTACCAGTTGAGATAAACGATGCAGTTGTTCCCTCGCAAATTACTTTCGGATTTTACGTTTATGCGTGTATTCTTTCTCTTATACTCTGCTCGAGATGTTTTCATATTCGATTTACCGAAATAATCTCATCCTTATTCCCTGCACTTGTTACCGTAGGTCTTTCAGGAGGAATCGTGTTTGTGCTCCTGTATTTGGATATCTTCGAACACGGGTTTTCAAGGCTTTTTATGCTTAGTTTGATTTACCTCTTGGCTTTTCTTCCAATATGCGGCAAAATGATGGGTATGGGATACTTATCTCTGTTCCGAAAATCAGGTTGGAAAGACCTGCTGAAAGCAACATAAATTGAAACTGATACTGTCTATATAGTAGGGAAAAAAATGAACTGCCCTAAATGTAATACGAGCATACAACCACAAGCGCCATTCTGCACCACTTGCGGTGAAAGGTTAGGCGCACGTTCGAAGAATCAATTGCCAAAATGGGCTCCACACCTCGTCGGTAGCGTAATCCTGCTTTTATTGTTTCTTAGCCTGAACGTGGCAGGTGTACTCCAAATTCCCGGATTGTCAAAGGCATCAGGCGAGACTGCTTTAGGTGGCGGAAGCGGCTCACCATTAGTAGTTCTTCCAGGCAAAAACAACTCGGATGCAACCACTCAATACGGTGGAACAGGATCAGCCTTGGACATTCAGGGCAGCACATCGAACCCTTTAGTAATGCAAGGAGAAACCACTGATGCCACATCATCTCTCGATGGCTCGACTATGCCGGTTGAGATTCGAGCTTGGTTGAGGCACCTAAAGCGTGTTGATGAAAAACGTGAATCTTTAAACCGAGAACTCGCAGGAAAGTTCATGTCTGCAATTATGGAGTTGCGTCCCGGATTTGTTCTTGATGAAGAAGAAATGCTCCAAGATTTAGAAAATCGAAAAGGGCAGGCATCGGATTTAATCAGTGAAGTGCAAACGCTATTCTCAAATTTGATTAGAGATTTTCAAAGCCTTCCTCCCCCCCCTGCATGCCAACGAATAGCAGATGAATATAATTCAGCTCTACTTTCAACTAAAGATATGACACAAGAAATATTCCGAGGTTTACAAGACGCAGACATAGGAAAACTTTATAGTCTTCTTAATACAAGTTATTCCCGCATTGATGGAAAAGTGGAAAACGCAAATCAATATATCGACCAGTTATGCAAAACATATAACGAACCAAATGTGTATCGTTTGTTCGTGGAATCAAAAAACAGTTCAGTTGATGTAAGCGGCTTGTTGAAAGGTCTTGGAATAGGCGGTTAAAACATTTACTGTGTAACTGCTTTTATCGGCTTGCTTATCGCCGTTATCTCTGCCAATAATCGTTCCAGCGTCTCACGAGGATGAATAGATGGAAGAACTCCTTTCAGTCTCATATCGCACTCTGCTAGTGCCCGTAACATCTGCGATATCTGCTCCAAGGTTAATCTTTTCGCAAGTCCGAAAGTCTTGTTTCTCATGAAATCACTTTTCGCTGACGCTTCACGAAAGTTGTAAGTTTTCGGGCAAAACCTGTCTGAATCGTCGCTCTCCGGTTGTACCCTTTCATCCATCATTGCACGCGCTTGATACAATAGACGCAGCTGCCTCCACACCATTGGGAACAGGTTAACAATTGCAGCGTCCTCCGGCTTTTTAGCCTGTGCTAACAGCCTTTCAAGCTGTTCATATCCTTCAGTCAGATTTCCTTCACAGACTGCATCGAGCAAAACAAAAACCCTCCATTCTCTGCTTGGCACACAAACGGCAGAAACATCATTAACGGTAATTGTTTTTTTCTTCGCACAAAAAGCATACAGTTTCTCCAATTCGCCTACCGCATAAGACAAGTCGCCTGCAGTCATTTCAGAAAATTGTTCTAATGCATTTTTTGCGAAACTAAACCCTTCCTTGATTGCCATTTCCGAAATCTGCTTTTGAAATGTTTTTGCATCGGGTTTTTTAAAGTGAATATACTTACCAAATTTTTTCGCATAATCAATTAAATCTTTATGTTTGTTAGATCCTTTTGAATCTGTCAATGCAGAAAACACAAACAACAATAAAGAGTATTGGGGAAGTTTTTGAACACGTTCAACAATTTCTTTAATATCATCTTCATCATATTTCTCTGTATTTCTAACGATTACAGTCCTCTTTTCAGATAAAAACGGAGATGTCATTGCAGAATCTATAACAACAGCATAATGAGTCTCATCTGCATCGTATTCTTCAAGATCGTAATCACCACCGCTCTCAAATACATCTTTCTTTAACTTTGATATCGTCTCCGAAATAAAATGCGGTTCTTCTCCGGTGATGACTACAAGAGAATCTTTTTTAATGTCTATTTCCGTTTTTTCCGGCATAGGTGATTACAAATCGTTGCACAT
>CAZSPF010000019.1:6334-13481 GCA_964608695.1 uncultured Fimbriimonadales bacterium
TTTCCTTTAAAGATTCCACTAATTCCGCAGGAGGCTCATCATAAGCAAACAATACTTTATTGAATTCATCTGCCAAAACTTTTGCATCTTGACCGTTCTGAGATTTTTCTGCAAAAGCCTCTGCATATTCCGTGAGAGTCTCTGAAAGCAAAATTGGTCTGCCTACCTCTTTCCTGATTGCCCCAAGGAACTGCTTAAGAGGAAGCCGCAACTTCTTTAAACCGGCAGGCACTCTGACCCTTCCCTTTAGCCAAGTATTAACCGAAGCAATGATTAACGCCAAAAACACTAACCCAAATATGATGGAAGCAGTCCAAACAGCTCGAAGATAAGCCAACCGAGGATCTGTGTCTTGTCGAATTGCGCCTACTTCTCCACCCGGAACTGCTTCCGCCAAGTCTGTGGGGTCAAACGCTATCCAGCCGTAACGCTCGAAATAAACCTCTGTCCACATATGTGCATGCCTGTCACGCACGATAAATGCTCCATCCTCCATACTTTCTGGATCAAGACGAAATCCTAAAGCAACTCTTGCAGGAATCCCAACAGCCCTACACGCAACGGCAAGAGAGCTTGCAAACATATCACAATATCCCTCACGAGCTTCAAACAAAAACGCTTCCACCCTATCACGTCTTCCCGTAATTGCTTCTGCGTTTAAATTGTATTTTGCTTGTCTAGCAATTGCTCGCATCAATGCCATTACCGCATCGTAATCAGTCGGTTGACCCGCCACTATTTCTGATGCCCAGTTCCTCACTCTTTCAGAAGTCCTGTCACGCTGATTATAAAATCTTCTATACTGTTCCTTATCTACAGGGGGGGCGGAGCGTAGATCCCTAACCCCTGGAATGGGGCGAATGCTTTCCACATAATAACTTTTTCCTCGTGGTAATCCGTCAGTAATTCTGAACTGGTCTTTCCTTCTCCTATTGTTTCCTCCAAGGTATTCAATCCAAATACTTCCGTTATATTCTATGCGTGTAGGAACTCCGGGAGTGTAAATCAAACCATGACTTCTGGATATGCCTGTAACTATTGTTCTGTCAGTTTCATATTTTTCATAATACAATCTTGGGTCCAGAATATAAACATATGCATTGGGGATGCCGGAAATAGGCTCTTCCTCAACCGGCTCAATTCTCTCTGCTTGTGACGGATCATTCCATCCCAAGCCCTGATAACTATTTGAATACGTTTGAGAACGTATGTAAGGAAATTTTGTATCTGTTTCAACTCGCAATAATGCCACATCGGAACTCGTAACCGGGCCGGTTCCTATGTTCCTCTCAACACGAACGTCAGAAAAATCCCCCCCCACATTAGGAGGTTGAAAGTTTATTTGTGGCGCACCAGTTACCGCTCGCGCAAATCCGCCAATCGCAGGCGATGCAAACCACGAAATACCTGCAACTATCAAAACAAATAGAATTGCTATTTCAGGTCCCGCCATCTCTTTCCAAACATCTCTCCTCAATTCCGCATAACTCTGTGCACCTGATTCAAATGCACGTTTTAACATGTATCGAATATTTAATCTTGATAACAATACTGCAACACATGCAATAAACAAAATCAATGAAATTTCAAAATAACCACCGGTTTCAAGCCAACTTAGAATCCCAAACAGTGCAATTCCCGGAACAATCATAAAAAGCAATGTCCTTTCTGTCCACAAAAAGAAACTGCCTATACTTACATACCAACAAAGTATCGAAACTACCATTAACTGAAACGGGAAACCACCTTCGGGAAGCGAGGCATTTAAAGCGCGAATATTCCAAAGAGTTATCACAACTGCCAAAAACTGAAGCCACCCGATATGGGGAGTGAGTCTTGTTTCCGGCAGTAACTTATTCATTAAATAACTAATCAGCATCCCTGCGGACACCAACGCTACGAAAAACACGCCGATTTGAGGTTGCCTGATAGAAGCACCGGAAAGATACAGTGGAACTGCATACGCACCCCATAACAGCAAGTAGTCTAAACCACTCGTTTTAAGTCGCCATGCCTCTTTGTGTTGACTAATTACTTTTGACATCGGTTTGGAAAGGATTCGGAATAAACTGTACGATCGCGGATGATGCAATACTACTCAAAAACTCTCTTTCTGTCGCACTTGGCAATATTGTGCGTTGCTTTTCTTTTTTATACGTTGAAGAATCGTAAATTAACACAACTACCGAACGAACACGTGATAGACGTTGAATAGCCGAATCAACACCCGGCTCAGCCGAAGACAACATAATCACAACTGTCGAACCCACAGGGGTCTCGGTTATTAAATCATCAATCTGTTTTGAAAATGGCTCTGTATATATCGCTTGAGCAAACGCCAGCGCATCACAAATCTCTTTATATCGTGTTTCCGCTGAACGAGTTACACTCACCTCATTTTCCAAAAATGGTAAATGGAATGTCCCCCCCCTATTCAAAATGATCTCTGCAAGATAAGCCGCATTTCCGCACATTGCCTCTAACGTTGTTTGTGAACCTTCACCCACATCTGTACCTGATGTCAATTGCAACGCAACATAAAGATTCACATTAAAGCCAGTATCAAACTCCTTCACTTGCAGCATTCCGCGTCGTGCAGTTGAACGCCAATGCACATGTCTTAAAGAATCTCCCGAAATATATTCCCTAACACTTCGCGGTTCTTGCCCCATTCCTCGATTCCTGCCTTCATCAGTCAAGCTCGCTCCCCAACCTGAAAGTGCAGTTAAATCCACAGGAAACGGAATCTGGGCAGGATGAACAACGATTTCAATCGGGTCTGCTTCATACACCTTTTCCACTTCCATAACCCCTAACGGATCGTTACTCACCACGCGAATTTTCGACCATTTATAAACACCACGCTTTAACGGGCGCAAATCATAATGCGTTTCAACAGCGTAATGATATGTCGGAGCAACAGGTAAAGGTTTTGTATCGAGATCATATGCAAGGTTTTTTGGCAAATCATCTGTTATTACTAAAAGCGAGCGTCGCCACTTAAAAGTTGACCACACACGAATGCGAATAGGAACTTTTTCTCCCGCAATAATAACACTCGGAGCCTTTCTTTCAAAACGCAAACCACGTGTCGCAACAATCGCTTGGACACGCATCGCCGCTAACGTCAAAAACATTACTGTACTCATATAAAAAAGAGGCTGGCTGTCGAGAGGTATTCCCACCAACATTAAAAAGATGGCGGAAACAATTATCGTTAAAACGGTTAAACGCCGTAACATATGTTTCTATGCGACAGGAACGGGTGTTCGCGTTTCATTGAGAATGGTTTCAATCAACGCTTCGGCTTCAATTCCTCGTGCGCGAAGGTCTGCTCTGGGGATAATTCTATGAGCCAAAACTTCAACAGCCATTGCCTTCACGTCATCCGGCCTCACAAACTCTTGTCCTTTCACAGCGGCATGCGCTTGTGCCGCATTCATCAACAAAAGCGAACCTCGCGGGCTTGCACCTAAGGAGATCTGGTTAGAATTCCGCGTAGACGAAACGATATCCACAATATAATCTCTCAAAGATTGATGAACATAAACCTGTTTCACAAATGATTGCATCTCCATAAGTTCAGAAGCGCTGACAACCTGTTTTGTTGTCTCGATCGGATGCTCGGTTTGCTGTGAACGCAGGATGTCTGCTTCCACTTCTTTATCAGGATAACCAAGGTGCAAGCGGGCAAAGAACCTGTCGAGCTGTGCCTCCGGCAGCGGATAAGTGCCGGTGAGCTCTATATTGTTCTGCGTCGCAATAACGAAGAATGGTTGAGGCAGAGGATGTGTGATGCCGTCAGCGGTAATCTGGCGTTCCTCCATCGCTTCCAATAAGGCGGATTGGGTTTTAGGAGTTGCACGGTTTATTTCATCTGCCAAAACGATGTTTCCGAAGATCGGACCTTCTCTAAACTCAAACTCCATGTTTTTCTGGTTAAAAATGCTCGAACCTGTTATATCGGCAGGAAGCAAATCCGGTGTGAACTGAATCCTTCGAAACTGTCCCCCTATGGTTTTCGCAAGCGCTTTGGATAGCATGGTCTTTCCCACACCCGGCACGTCCTCAAGGAGGAGGTGTCCGTTGCAAAGCAGAACGATGACTGCTTTTTCTATCGTTTCACGTTTTCCTAAAATGACTTTCGATACTTCGTCTACAATTTCTGAAGCTTTTAAGGATAGGTCTGAGTTCGTCAAATTTCCCCCTGAATGGACAAAATTAGGAACGAAAAAATAGCAAACTCCGTTCCTGTGGTGCTCTTATTATAGAAAAATTACGGGTCTTGGTGCTTGGATGGCTGGCATTCTATGCGTATTTTCCGGTATTCTCTGCTTCGTTTTTATAAGGAAGAGATTATGGGAATTGAACGCAACAACAGAAAACCGAAGAGACGACGTACTCCCTCCCAAAGGATTAAAGGCAGAATGAAGCCCGCATTTAACCTGCCCGAAAAAGGGACAGAGCCGGTGAAAAAGAAAGCTAAACCTGCGGCACCAGATACAGCAAAGCCCAAAATCGAAAAGAAAGCTCCCTCGAAGACAACAGGAAAGAAAAAGATAGAATAGTCGTTTCTTATTAAATCATTACAATTTTGTTTACCTTATAGATTCTTGCCCATCACCTTCCTTCCTCATTAAGGTATTATCTTCCCTCAAAATCTCTACCGCTACCGCTGATTAAGCTGGGAAACGGTCAGAAACGAGGTGAACATCAATGGCAAGAATTAAGCGTTCCGCCATGCGCCAAAAGCGTCATAGGCGGGTTATAAAGGAAGCCAAAGGCTACTTTGGCAGAAAGAAAAGCAACTTTAAGATAGCTCACGAGCAGTTGATGAAAAGCGGGCAATACGCTTTTCGAGACCGACGCCAGAAGAAGCGAGATTTCCGCAGGCTTTGGATCGTCCGCATCTCTGCCGCATGCGACGCAAACGACATCAAGTATGCACGCTTCATTGCTGGCTTGAAGTCTGCAGGCATCCAACTGGACAGAAAAATCCTGAGCGAGATTGCAATAAGCGACCCTGCTGCTTTTTCAAAACTCGCACAACAAGCCAAAGCTGCGCTTGCATAATGCACTCGTGAGCGAGTTTTTCGAAACTCATGTAGAAAACATGCCTTCAACAGCCAGCGAACAAGAAAATAATTCCGGCTCATCCGGCGCGACTACTTGTGCTCGTCATCCAAATGAGGAGACTGCGCTACGTTGCAGTAAATGTGAAACACCCATCTGCCCAAAATGTGCGGTTCACACAACGATAGGGTACCGGTGCCCTGATTGTGGTAAAGAAAAATCCGCAACTTATACGGTTCCTATCGGTTTACTGATAATGGGAAGCACCTGCGGCTTTGCATTAGGTTTTTTATCCGGTTACATTATTCCCAGAGCAATCGGATTCTTTGTAATATTTCTCGGTGCAATTGTGGGGGGGCTATTAGGTGAAGCAATGTCTCGACTTATTAAACGCAAAAGCAGTATTGTAATCTGGGTGATTACCACTATGGGTTTATTCGGGGGGGTATTATTCGAATCTGCAAGAGATGCTTTGGCTATCGCCAAAGAAGGAGCAGATGCTCAACTTGTATTTAAAACCATGTTTTCAGATGTTTGGGGATTAGTGTTCGCGAGCATTGCTTGTATCATCGTTTGGGAAAGATTGAGATAATGCAAACTTCCGAAAAAATTATCAGCGAAATCGAAAAAGAGGCCGTGGAGTCTATAAATCAAACAAAATCCCTTAACGAATTACGTGAAGTGGCAAATCAGTATGTCGGAAGCAAAGGGAAAGTTTCACTTCTGATGCGCGAAATTGGAAAACTCCCCCAAGAAGAGCGTCCAAACTTTGGCAAAGCAGTAAACGACTTAAAAGAAAAACTTAGCGAAATTATCGAACAAACAGAGCAAAAACTACGCACAAATCAAGAGAAAACCCAAGCAGAAAAAGAAAAAATAGATCTCACAATGCCCGGAAGGAAATTTTCTGCAGGTCAACCGCACATTATCTCGCAAACGTTCGAAAGAATTAAACGTGCCTTAATCGGGCTTGGATTTGAATACTTCGAAGGAAAAGAACTCGAAGAAGTGAAATACAACTTCACCGCCTTGAACTACCCCCCCGACCATCCCGCAATGGATGATCAAGACACATTTTACATTGATGATGAAAAACTTCTTCGTACTCAATGCACAGCCTTTCAAGGTCGCGTTTTTGAAATGCGAAAACCCCCTTTTCGTGCCTTCACAATTGGACGATGTTTTCGAAATGAAGCAGTAGATAGAACACACAGCCATACCTTCCATCAAGTTGATGCGTTTATGGTAGATGAGGGTGTCAGCATGGCACACCTTAAAGGCACTCTCGGTGCATTTGCGCGAGCGATGTTTGGCAGTGAAGTGCATGTAAGGTTCCGACCTGATTTCTTTCCTTTCGTGGAACCGGGAGTTGATTATGCTATTACTTGCCCGTTTTGCTCAGGAAAAGGTTGCAGCGTTTGTAAAAAATCCGGCTGGATAGAACTCGGGGGGGCAGGTCTGGTGCATCCCAACATATTGCAAAATTACGGAATCGATACGGACAGGTTTTCCGGTTTCGCTTTTGGCTTAGGTGTAGAACGAATTCCAATGATGCAGTATCAAATTGACGATTTAAGACTATTCATGGAAAACGACTTGAGATTCTTGGAGCAGTTTCCCTCATGAGAGTAAGTGTCGAATGGCTAAAAGAGTACGTATCCACAGAAGCTAATGCTGAGGAAATTGGCTCAACTCTCACTATGCTTGGAATAGAGCTGGAAGCAATTGAAGACTCCGAAATAGGACCTGTCCTTAATTTTAAAGTTACACCAAATAGAGGAGATTGCCTGTCCGTATTAGGATTAGCAAGAGAACTTTGCGCAAAAGATACAGCACGCTATCAGCCTACAGAACTTATGCATTCTGCAATAAAAGGTTTCCCTATCGGAGATGAAGATGCTGTTTGTTCTGATGCCAACGTTGAAATTATTGACAAAAATCTCTGCCATCGTTATGGTGCAAGAGTTTTTCATGATACAAGTATCGGACAAAGTTCTTCGTTAATTCAAAAAAGAATAATTGCATGCGGAATGCGTCCCATCAACGTTATTGTTGATGTAACAAACTATGTAAT
>CAZSPF010000019.1:13521-39672 GCA_964608695.1 uncultured Fimbriimonadales bacterium
TGATTTGGAAAAACTGGAAGACAAAAAAATTATTGTCCGTCGAGCAAAAAGCGGCGAGACATTAATCACATTAGATGGTGAGGAACGAAAACTAGAAGAAAGTATGCTGATGATTTGTGATGCACAAAATCCTGTTGCGATAGCAGGTGTCATGGGGGGATTGGACAGCGAAGTTACAACTTCCACGAAACATATTCTCTTAGAATCCGCACATTTCGATGCACCATCGGTGAGGAAAACTCGTAAAAAATTAGGAATGAGCACCGAAGCAAGTTACCGTTTCGAAAGATATGTAGACCCGGCAGGAGTCATTCGAGCATTAAATCGCTTTGCACAATTGTATGAAAAAGAATCGGGATGTAAATCTGCTCATGGAGTTATTGATGCTTATCCCATGCAGTATCAGCCAAAAAAAATCACGGTACGAGAACAGAGATGGAACACCCTTTTGGGAACGAATGTCCCTATGGCAAGTGCTGCATCCTCCCTCATTACACTTGGCTGCAAAGTTCAAGAAAACGGAACCTCCTTGGAAGTAACCCCCCCCTCGTGGAGAAATGATTTATTGATAGAAGATGACTTCGTGGAAGAAATCGGCAGAATTTGGGGATATGAGAAGATTCCTGAACTGCTGCCCCAAGGGTCTACACCACTCGGAGGTGAGTACAACGAAGCCAAGTTTTACAGTGACGCAAGAAATATTATGCTCAGACTCGGCTTCACGGAAGTACACTCTCATACATTCCGAGAAAAATCTATTACAGACCCAGTATGTGAATATGTCGAAATCAGAAACCCAATTTCGCCTGAACTTCGTTTCCTTCGCCCTTCACTTTTGCACGCCTTATGCGATGTTGCGCAAAGACACCGTGCGAGACCACTGCGATTGTTCGAAATAGGCAAAGTTTTTACAATCGGGAAAGAGGAAATGTGTTTAGCAGGATTTCTTTCAGGAAAAATTCTGGAAGAACATTGGGAAAACAAGCAATCTCCCACTGCAGACTTTTTTGCACTAAAAGGAATGAGCGAAGAAATTTTCAGAATTTTATTGCGCGATTTCCATGTTTCGGAAAGTTCTGACACTCGTTTCCATCCCAACCGACAGGCAAACATTCAAGCCGGCAGTGAAACTGTTGGCATGATGGGACAATTAAAAACTTCACTTTGTGAGGAGTTAAACCTTCCACCTGAAAATTTCATCTTTGAAATTAATCTCGATTCATGTTACCAAGCGAGTTCAATTGAACCACAATATAAGCACATAAGCCCTTATCCTGCAGTGAGAAGAGACATCGCCTTCGCAATAAGCAAAGAAATAAAATTCAATGCTATTGAAAACGCTATCAAGAGCTCCATAAACGATGTGTTAGAAGACTTTTGGTTATTCGATGTTTACGAAGGGAAAGGAGTAGAAGAAGGGCATCATAGCCTTGCGGTGGCGTTAGTACTTCGCCACAAAGATAAAACTTTAACTGATGAAGAAGCTAACGATTATCAAGAGATTGCTTTTCGGGCAGTGGAAAAATTTGGCGCTGTCCGCCGGTGAGAAAATAAACCAAAAGCCATATCAAGGCAACTACAAAGCAAGTCCTTAGCGCAAGAGAAAGATAAAAATAGTGAGAAAGAGGTTTCTGAAAAGCAAGAGGAGCAAATGCTCCCGCCGAACCGACTAATCCAAACAATACAGGCATCCAAACTTTTCTCAAACTAAGATATGCAACGACATTACCCAATACATTTACAATCTTCTCCCAAAAACTCATAACATAAATCAAAGCAAAACCAATTTCCGACTGAAGCAAATGCAAAATCATCCTCACATCGAATGCGGTAGGAAATATCCAACTCATTAAATCTCTAATCCCCCCCGATGCCCCTCGCATTGCGCGAAGACGGTAAGGATGATTCCAATCCAAAAAGTTTTGATGTAAAAACAAATAAACAACTGTGAGAGTAACTGTAGCTGCAGGCATCCACCACCTGACTTTCACACCTTGTAAACTCAAAAACAGCGCACAACCTGCAATACAAGGCGCAACAACAATGCTCTGCTCATAACTCATAAACGCACCGATTAACCCAAACAAACTCACAAAAGCCCAACGCAATTTGTTCTCTCTTTCAAACTTACAATAAGAAGCCAATGCAATTAAAGAAAATAACACCATAATAGTTGCTGTACGTCCCGGCGGCCATCCCATCACACGATACGAGATAGGTTGCAGCCCTGAGTCTGAATACGTCAATCGTAATGACATCTCCTGAATTAACAAAATACAAATACCAGCCGCCCCAATATATGTCCACAATTTCTTCCTTCCGAAAACAAATCCATAAACCAAACATAGCAACACCAAGGGTAAAAATATCCAATCCCAAGGCACAACATGTGTCAGCCCAGATTGCCAAATCCCGAATAACAAACCACAAGATAATGCTAATTCTCTAATCCTAAACAGTTCCCAAAAAAACCAAATAACAAGAAAACAGCATATAAGCGCGATCACAAAATTTGATATTTTATATTTGTTTAAATCATTATAAAAAATCGCATTATCCAATTCAAACGAAAGAGTAGGTAAGGGTCTATAAAATCCGTTATACAATGGCCAATCACTCAAAAACCATTTCAGAGGAGATTTCTCTTCTCTAATTATCAATAGCAAATATCTCGTGTCATGGTTTTCATCTTGTGACTCATCCCATCTCTCCCAAGACACAGTTCCCATATTCTCCTGATGAAAAACAGGCTTTAATCCATACAGATTTATGGCAAAAATACACAACAAGCCAATCAACCAAACTTGAGTCGAAGAGGTTTTCATGAAAGAGTTATGAGTTTTCCAGTGCCGCTTCTATATCACTAATAATATCTCTACAATCTTCAAGTCCAATACTCAACCTTAGCCCACCCGGACTTATTCCCGCTTTTTCCTGTTCCTCGGGGGGGATGGTGCTGTGTGTCATTGAAGCCGGATGCTGAATCAAAGTCCTTATTTGTCCAAGGCTCACAGCCAATGTTACACTCAACGCATTATCGGCAATATGATTCACCAGTTTCAACGCTTTTTCGTATGCCTCTTCGGAAGAACCTTTTAACTCAAAATAGAGCATAGAACCCGGTGCAAAATTTCCGTCAATATCGCGCATCTGCTTTAATGCCAATTCACGCGCAGGAAAATTCTCCAAACCAGGGTATGTAACACTTTTTACCTTCGAGTGAATCTCCAGATACTCCGCCACTCTTTGTGCCGTTGCTTGCTGTCTTTCCACTCGCATCGCAAGGGTCGGCAATCCGAAAACTAAAATCTCCCATGCCGCTTTCGGAGAAAGCGAACCACCGAAATCTTTTCTAAATAATAAAAGATCCGTTTCCTTTTCCCTCCTCCCGATAACAGCCCCCCCCATATCAGCGCCGAATCCACCAATGTTCTTAGTCATGCTATGCACAACAAAATCAATCCCCATCGTAAGAGGCCTTTGACAAAAAGGTGTAGCAAACGTATTATCTAAAATCGTCACTATTTTTTCTTCTTCATTTCTTGTCTCATTAATCTCCTTTGCAAGATTTACTACTTGTTCAATATCAATCAAATCCATAGTAGGGTTGGTAGGTGTCTCGAAATACAACACCCTCGTATTAGGCTTGATAGAAGAAACCAACTCTTCTTCATTGCGAAAATCTACAAACGTATGCTCTATTCCAAAGCGTTTCAGCCAATTCGTTATCAAACTATACGTACATCCATAAATCGTCTTGTGAGATACTATATGCTCACCTGCTTTCAAATGTATGCCCAGTGCGGCACTCACTGCAGCCATGCCGGTAGCATACGTAACCGCAGTTTCACCTTTCTCTGCAAAAGCCAACGTCTCTTCCAGTAATGCTTGTGTTGGTTCGTCCAGCCTGCTGTATATGTAAATGGGAGGAAGGGTCTCTCTGTCCAATTCGGGATTTGCGTACTGCTTAAACCCTTCTGCGCCACGTTGACCTGAACGTAGCCGAAATGCAACAGATGTGGTGATCGGAGGGAGAATATGATTTTCGAAATCCCACTTTTCAGATGTGAATTTCCCATGGATAAGCACGGAGCGGTCGCGATAAGTCGGTTTATTTGAACTCATACGTCTATCCTACTCCAAGTACTAAGGCAAACGTTATGACCGTAAGCATAGTGCGTTTCCCTGAAAATTCAAGGCATAATTCTATACACAATGAGCAAGTTCCGTCATATACGCCATTTCACACTGGAAGAGGCAAATTCACTTCTTCCGAAAATCATCCCTAACTTATTAAAGATACAAGATGCACTTGACAGGTTTCGTGAACAACAAAAACATGCCAAAGAAACACTCGCTCGAGGTATTACAAATGGAAAGAAGCACGCCCTCAAAGAAAAAGATGCACTTGATGAAATCGGCGAACTAACCTTAAATATAGAAGAAATGGGTTGTGTGATAAAAGACTATAAAAGCGGATTAATAGATTTCCCTGCAATTCATGATGGAAGAGAGATCTACCTTTGCTGGAAGCTTGGAGAAAATGAAATCACATCTTGGCACGAAATTGATGAAGGGTTTACCGGAAGAAAATCTGTCAATGAATTAAAAGCTTAGTTTTAAACTTTGATTTTTGGTTTTGACATTTTTCTGCCAACCGCTTGAGCAATTATTTCCATTTTTTCCATAATTTCCGAAAACTGCTCGGGGCTTACTGTTTGTGCCGCATCTGAAAGTGCTTCATGAGGACAAGGGTGCATCTCGATCATCAAACCATCTGCACCTGCCGCAATAGCCGCATATGACATTGAAGAAACAAGACGTGCAACCCCCGTACCATGACTCGGATCAATAATCACGGGTAAATGCGATTGCATTTTCAACACAGGAACTGCAGATAGATCTAAAGTGTTTCTCGTGTATGCTCTATCTAAGGGATGAATTCCTCTTTCACAAAGTATAACGTTCGCATTACCGTGAGCCAAAAGATATTCAGAGGCGAGCAAAAATTCATCAATCGTTGCGGAAGGACCACGTTTTAGCATTACAGGGTGCTTGCTTTTTCCTGCTTCAATCAATAGTGGGTAGTTCTGCATGCTCCTTGCCCCGATCTGCAAAATATCAACATGCTCCGCAACTACTTCAACCATATCAGGTGACATCACTTCGCTAATGGTTTTAATGCCAACTTCCTGCCCAACTGCTTGCATGATTTTCAAACCTTCAACCGCCAACCCCTGAAATGCGTATGGAGATGTTCGGGGTTTAAACGCACCCCCCCGAAGTACCGTTGCCCCAAATTGCTTCGCTAATGTTGCACATTCTTTTAACAATTCATAATTTTCAATACTGCAAGGCCCAGCCATAACTACAATCTCGTCAGAACCAATCTTTAATTCACCTAAATCCACAACGGTATCATTAGGATGAAACTCTCTTGAAGCAAGTTTATAAGGTCTACTTACTTCAGTTACTTTGCTAACTCCCGGAAGAATCTCGAGCCTGCCTTTCAACGGCTCGCGCAGGTCAGATGGAATGGCACTGGGAATACCAATTGCCATCACATTGCCGGGCATGAGTAGCGGCTCTAAACCGCTTTTCTCAATCGTTTCGCAGACGCCTTGTATTTCGGCTTCTGTCGCGTCGGGTTTCATTACGACGACCATTTGTAATCTTTTCTCCTTCTAATTTGGCGACCTCTTAAAACTCTGAGAGGGTATCCAGCAAAATTTAACAGGTCACGATACAAGTCAGAAACAGCAGAAATCAACTGTTCTTCCCTTCTTCTACGCAAAATCATTGCCAAATCAAAAACCCAGTAAAAGAGTATGCACATATTTATCACAGATATGGTTAGGGCTTCTGCCCAAGTTAACTCTGTGAACACCCCAAACAAAGTGCTCAGCACAACTGTACACACACTTACTATTTGAAAATGTCCGGGAAAACTGTAATCGTGACCAGAAAATAAAACATACAACACACTCGATATACACATCGATAAAAAAACAAAACCTAAAGTATCTGTAAATAACGGAAAAGCATAATAATAAGCATTTATCCAACGGCTAATCAACGCCGAACACACCACCAAAGTTAAGATAAGCATGACAAACTGAAGCGTACGATGTGCCGATCGAAATAACCACAATAAAAACAATACAAGAAAAGACGAATAATGCAAACTTTTCATGCCCACTTGAGCCAGAAACTCACCTTGTGCGGGTAATAAAAAATAACCTACCAAGCACGAAAAAACAATAATAGTTATGAAATATGATAGCCAAACAGATTTAATAAACTTCACCAACACACGGTATGGCGCATCCCCAATATTATGAGGAATGGCTTTGGGCTCAAGTTCCCAATGTGGTGGCAATGGTAACACATGAATATTTTACTTGGATTATTAATAAAATATTTTTAGTAGAATGTTTATTTCGCTCTTGCGTTCCTAAGGTGGGGGTCGAATCTGTCTCTTAAGCCATCACCTACGAAATTTAATGAAAGGATAGTCAAACTCAAGGCTAAACAAGGCCAAAGCAAAGGCAGGGGTTGTGATGCCATGGAAGTACGGGCATCGTTAATCATCGCACCCCAACTAGGGTATGGCTGTTGTATCCCAATACCTAAAAAACTCAAAGAACTTTCTGCAAGTACAATCATTGCCATCTCCACCATTGCAACCGCGGAAATTAATCCAAAGAGATGAGGAAGGATATGTCTAAACACGATATGCTTATGTCCTGCACCCAATGCTCTCGAAGCTAATACAAACTCACGCTCCTTCAAAGTAAGAACTTGATTCCTAACTAAACGCGCCATCCCTGGCCAACCCACAACAACAAGCGCCGCAAATACGGGGAGTGCAGCCAAAACCCTCTCCCCTAAAAACCCAAGCCAAGGAAAAACTTGCCCCACATCTGTTGCACCAATAATCCCTATAATTAAAATGGCGAGAAGAATATCAGGAAATGCAAACATCCCGTCAGTGAACCTCATGAGTAAATTATCCACCCACCTTTTTCCATAACCTGCAGTTGTACCAATAAGTAAAGCAATAAAAATCGCAACTGAAACTACTGCAAAACCTATACTCAAACTTATTCTCGCACCATAAGCAAGACGGCTAAAAATATCACGACCTATCTCGTCTGTACCAAGCCAAAATTGAGAACTTGGAGGTTCAAACGGCCTCCCCACTGATTCGGTTATATCATATTTAAACGGGCCAATAACTGCAAACAAAAACAGAAACACAAGAAAAACTACACTTCCCCAAAATAGTCCTTGCTTAAACATTTAACTCGCCCCCTCCCTAATACGAGGGTCTATTAAAGGTAGCAGTAAGTCAACAATTAAATTGATGATGATAAAACCAACAGCAAAAAGTAATACAGTAGCCTGTATCACCGGATAATCACTTTGCTGAATAGCACGAATAGATGCCAAACCCAACCCCGGAATACGAAAAATCGTCTCTAAGATAAATGAACCCGTTAAAAGAAATCCAAAAGTCGTGCCAATTGCTGTTACAATCGGAACGAGTGTATTCCTGAAAGCATGTTTAGTTATAACTTTCCAAAAAGGAACACCTTTGGCAAACGCAGTTCTCACAAAATCCTGATTAAGCGTTTCAATCATCCCCGCACGTGTTAATCGCGTTATCAATGCTGAGGGTCTTAATGATAAAATAAGCACAGGTAGAATAAGATAAGGAATGGGGTTACTGCTCGCATCAGGACCCCAACTAACAGGAAGCATCTCCATCTTTACCGCAAAAACATAAACAAGTATTGGGGCTAACACAAAACTCGGAATACAAATCCCAAGAGTCGAAAAAGTAATAGCCAACCTATCGGGCACTTTATTGTGCCAAACCGCTGCTACCCCCCCCAGTAAAATTCCCATTAACGAAGCAAGAACAATCGCACAAATTGCTAACATACCGGTCATGCCAATCCCTTCTAACAATATATCGTTCACTTTTCTTGGCTGAAACAATGACTGGCCAAAATCAAAACGCACAGCACCCCACACAAACTCACCGTATCGAACTAAAAATGGACGATTTAAACCCATCTCTTCGCGTATCCGATCAACAACCTCCTTCGTCGCTCTATCGCCTGCTTTCAAAGTTGCCGCATCACGTGGTGCTAACTCACCTGCGGTAAACGTAACAAGACTAATAAAAATAAGCGTAGGTATTGCCCAAAACAAACGCGCTAAAATTCTTCGCATTAGGGAAGAGCGTTGAGTAAGAGTTTTTAAACTCGTGCTTTCCCTAACAATTTCACTCATGTGCTCTAATTACGAATGACGTCTGTATTATAATGCGGAAGAGGACCCATCAGAGAACGCTCGAGATTCTTCACCGCAGGACTTAACAATTCCAAATCCCTTTGAAAATAAATCGGAATCCAAATAGCATCATCCACAACAATCGCTTCAGCCCTTCGGTAGTATTCCATACGCATATCATGATCCATCATCACATCTGCTTCATCACAAAGCCTATCAAATTCCGGATTTGCATATCCCAAGTTATTTTGTCCGGCTTGCGAATGCAGCATGAACGATAAAAAGTTTTGAGGATCCGGATAATCCGCATGCCACCTTAAATGGAAGAAAGGAAGTTTCCCGTCGGAACGAAGTTTCAATAATGCACCCCATTCCATTGCACTCAATTCCACTTTAATGTTAAGGTTCTTTGATAAATCCTGCTGTACCATCTGAGCAACTATTTTAGGATCATGTCTGTCTACTCGGAAATATAATTTAAGGGGGGGGAAACCTCTTCCATCAGGATAACCCGCTTCAGCAAGTAACTGCTTTGCTCTTTCCGGATTATACTGAAGACCTCTGAAATTCGGATCATATCCCGGTATCCCCGGAGGGATAATTCCTTCTGCTCTCAAATTCACCCCGTCTAAACCATCTTGAATAATCCTGTCTTTATCAATTGCCATCGCAAAAGCTTGTCGCACACGTTTGTCACGAAACGCCGGAAACTCATTCAGGTTCATTCCGATATACCAAATCGCAGGTCTATCAACAACCACTAAGCGTTCCTTCAATTTCGGACTCGCATCAATCAGCCGCTTGTCTTGTCTTTCCAATTGCACCCAGTCCACTTCTCCCGCTTCAAACAGTTGACGGCGTGTTTGAGGATCTGGTGCGATAAGCCTTCTAATGCGTGTAAGCTTCGGTGCCCCGCCGTGATAGTCGTCGTTGCGAATTAAATCCACAAATTGCATTGAGCGATACTCAGAAAACTTATAAGGTCCCGTTCCTATCGCTTCCTTAATATTATTCATGGGTTTAATTCCGATGGATTCTTTGTCGACTACAAAGTAGCACGGATATTCCAAGTACATAATCCAATAAGGTTTAGGAGACTTGATTTGCACTTCCAAGGTGTAATCATCAATCACTCTAACTCCCGCCAAACTCTCTGCTTCCTTATTCTTAACCTCTTCAAATCCCACAATATCCACCATGTAATCGCCTGCTGTCGGACTCAATACCTCCGGGCGAGCGGCTCTGTCCCATGAATACTTCACGTCGTTAGCAGTCATCTCTCTGCCCGAATGAAACTTAACTCCACGCTTCAAGTGAAACGTATAAGTCATTCCGTCTTCCGAAATATCCCAATGCTCTGCAAGATTCGGAACAGGCTCTGTATTGGTATTCCAAGTCACCAACCCTTCAAACACAAGATGCAACACATCAATAGTGTCACCGTCTTCAACCGCCGCAGGGTCAATAGTTGTGGGGTCATTCGGTATGGGGTAAATCAGAACGTGGTTGTCCTTTGTGAATCCACTGCTCGAAGTCCCTCCACAGCCGAAATTAAGAAAAACTACAACAGCAGACACAAAAAATAGAGCAAGAAACTTAATCATGCGTTTATCTTGAAAGATTATGCACAGAACTTCAAGGGGTAAAGCTCGATTTAAGGCAGAATTACACTCGATTGATCACCTAAAACCAGCCTTACAGACTTCGGTTTGAGTTCATTACTCTTCACTAACACTCCCCTGCCTATCAGGCTCGATGATATCCGGTCTTCAACTCCTTCTATGCGACTACCCTCCATCACAATGCTGTACTCAATCTCAGCATGATTCACCACGACATTACTGCCAACACTTGTAAAATGCCCGATATACGAGTCCTGCACAATGCACCCATCTCCGATAATCGCAGGCCCACGAATAGTACTGTTAACCACCTGACTTCCCTTTCCTACTGTTACCGGCCCCAATAAATCTGTATCTTTAATCGTTCCAAAAACCTCGTGATGCATATCCTCTAATATCAACCGATTGGCTTCCAACATCGCTTCCACCGTCCCCGTGTCTTTCCACCATCCTGTAACGATATGGAACCGCACCTCTTTATTCCAATCCAAAAGAGTCTGTATGGCATCTGTAATTTCATATTCATTGCGAAAAGATGGCTTAAGCGTGTCAATCGCTTCGAAAACCCCTGTTGTAAACATGTAAACACCAACAAGGGCATAGTCAGATTTCGGTTGCTTTGGTTTCTCCTCGAGGCGAATAACCTTATCGCCCTGCAACTCAGCAACACCAAACTCCGAGGGATTGGGAACCCGCGTAAGAAGGATAGAGGCATCAGCAGTGGAGTCTTCAAAGTCTTTTACTAACTCTTTCACCCCTCCTTTAATCAAGTTATCGCCTAAATAAACAATAAACTTGTCTTCCTGAAGATATGGCTGCGCTGTCTTAACTGCATGAGCAAGTCCGAGCGGAGCATCTTGCGGAATGTAAGTAAACTTCGCATCCCAGCGCGAACCATCGCCAAGTGCGTTTTGTATCTCCTGTGCGGAATCGCCCACTATAATCCCAAAGTCCGAAATCCCCGATTCTCTGATTGCGTCAATCCCAAACTCGATAACAGGACGATTGGCAACTGGAACCAATTGCTTCGCAATGCTGTGCGTTAATGGTCGAAGCCGGGTCCCTTTCCCACCTGCTAAAATAAGCGCTTTCACAATATTATCATGGCACAAGACAACACCTTGAGCGTATCCTATACTATTAGACCGGAGTTAACAATTGATAACCATTCAAATACTTGCAATACTGGCTGTTTTTACTGCTGTTGTCGCCATTCATGAACTCGGACATTACCTGTTCGCACGATGGAGGAAAATGGATGTCGAAGAGTTTGCCATAGGTTTTGGGCCAAAAGCTTTTGGTGTCCGTTCGAAATCCGGAACTTTGTTTGCATTTCGAGTGATTCCTCTTGGTGGTTTCGTTCGAATTAAAGGAATGGAACCGAAACCGGATGGCAGTGAAGTTTCCATCGAAGGTGGATTTTATTCAAAAGGATTGAAATCCCGTGCGATAGTTCTATTTGCAGGTCCGCTATTTAGCGTGCTGTTCGGGTATTTCGTTTATTGGGGAGCAATTGCAATCTCAGGAGATCCAAGGCCAACGCCTGAGCCAATTGTAGGCGTGGTATTCGAAAAAGTAAAAGACGACGAAACAGGAATTGAAGAAGAAACACCTGCGTTTAAAGCCGGCTTAAAACCGGGCGATTTAATTCTCTCGGTTAACGGAGAAGAAATTAAATCATTTTATGAATTCAGGTTAAAAACTCGCGAATCTGTCGGTATTCCCATGCAAGTTGTTGTGCAAAGAAACGGAACTACAGAATCACTCACTATCACACCTGTGAAAAAACTTGCAACACTTTCAGGGCCAGACGGATTACCCGAAACAAACCCAGACGGAAGCCCAAAACGTGCAGAAGCAGGATGGATCGGGGCGATGCATAAAAATGTATTTGTAAAAGTAGGCTTCCTCGAAGCAGGCAGAATCTCATTTGATCGCTGCGTAATGCTCATTCGTGAAACTGTCAGAGTTTTATTAAATCCCAACAGATTAAAAGAGGAAATTGGAGGGCCTATTACAATAGGAAGGCTCATAGGTGCCGCCGCAAGCGATAGTATCCCCACACTCGTTTCAATAACTGCATTCATCAGCCTATCATTGGGCTTGATCAATCTAATTCCTATTCCTATCTTCGATGGAGGACAACTTGTTATTGTCGGCATTGAAGCACTACGAAGAGGAAAACGAATCCCTTTCAAAACCCAACTTGCTTGGATGAATATCGGATTTTTATTATTGATAATGATAATCATCAGTGTTCTTATGTTGGATATCAACAGAATGCGATAAACAAATGAAAAGCAAACCGAAAAAAAACATTAATCCAATAATAGAAAATGCAAATGTCGCCATTCAAACTTATGATGTAAAAGGACGTATCTTGTCATGGAACAAATCTGCAGAAAAACTATATGGATGGAAAGAAAAAGAAGCGGTAGGAAAAAAACTGAATGAACTCATGCTTTCAAAAAAGGAAGCAAAAGAGTTTGAAAAATTAGTAAATGACATAGCAAACGGCGCACCTCCTGTTTACAACATGGAATGGTCTACAAGATCAAAAAAAGACAAGGATATCATTGTTGTATCTAACATCTTTGCTATTCCAGACGATAACGGAAAACCTGAAATTGTCTGCATGGATATTGATGTCACAGAACAACGCAAAGCAGAAAGTGCACAAAGAGATATCGAAAATAGATTACGTTTTATCATAGATAACGCTCCTATCATTTTGTTTTCTATTAACACTAAGGGAGTTATCACACTTTCTGAAGGTAAAGGATTGGAAGCACTCGAATTAAAACCCGGACAAGTAGTAGGAGTCAATGTTTATAAATTATATGAGCATGAGCCGCAAGTAATAAAAAATATTAATCGAGCGTTGAAAGGTGAACGGTTTACTGTTCAAACAAAACTACAAACAGGAGCGGTTTTCGAAACTAACTTTTTTCCGATTCGAGATGCAAGCAATAGAGTACAAGGCTTAGTTGGAGTCGCATTAGACATAACCGAAAGAACACGCCTTGAAGAACAATTAAGAAACTATCAAAACTTAGAAAGCATAGGCAGATTCGCAGGCGGTATCGCACATGATTTCAATAACTTGTTATCAGTCATCACCGGGTTTGCCGAAGTCGCTTCTCTTAAAGTTAAACAATCCGATCCAATATACAAACACCTCGCTCAAATCATGCAAGCATCGGAACGCGCAAGCGAATTAGTGAAACAACTGCTTGCATTTGCAAAAAAACAATCTTTGATACTCTCGGAAGTAAACATAAATGAAACCGTCGAAGACATGAAAGTTTTAATGCATAGTTTAATCGGCAAAAACATTAAATTGAATATTCAGTTAGAACCTAAACTAAAAAACATACATTGTGATCCGGTACAACTAAAGCAAATTTTAGCAAACCTTGTCTTAAATGCAAAAGACGCTATACAAAAATCAGGAGAGATAACAATAATTACAAATAACGTGGAATTAAAATCACAAAAAAACACAAATCATGGGGTGATCCCAAAAGGAAAATACGTCGCCTTGACTGTTACAGACAACGGAAAAGGTATCCCTGAAGAATCTCTGAAGTATATTTTCGACCCGTTTTTTACCACCAAAGAAGTGGGTAAAGGAACAGGGTTGGGGTTATCTACTGTATATGGAATAGTAACGCAATGCAATGGCTTTATTTCTGTTAATAGTAAAGTGGGAAAAGGAACAACATTTAAGACATACTTCCCACAATTGACAAAAAAGAAATCTTAGTCATCATTCTGTGCTTTTACTGATTCATCTTTACCTTTTAACCGGTGATGTTCTGTATCATACTTCCCTTCCAATTCATCAACAACTGAACCTTTCCAAAGAGGAACTTTCGTAAAATAAGCGGCGCGTGAAAGCATGTGTGCACCAACGGGAATTGTTATAAAAATAAACGCAATTATCAATAGTGCTCTTGCAGTTGCCCCCAATTCCGAAAAGAACAACATTAAACCTAACATTATAAACCCAACACCTAAAGTATTCGCCTTTGTTGTAGCCTGCATCCTCGTAAAAACGTCCGGTAAACGCACCACCCCAATTGCAGAAAGAAAGCCAAACAAGCTACCAATAATCATAAATACTGCAGCAAACATGTCCTTTGTCATCCCGATTTCTCCACATATCTGGAAAAAGCAATCGTGCCCACAAAAGCCATCAGCGCAAGTACAGTCGCAAGATCCATCAATTTCAAATTCTCCATCATCACGCAATAAACACCGATGATTCCGATTACAAGAACCGCAATTAAATCCAAAGCTAAGATCCTATCGGGCAAACTAGGACCGCGAATTATTCTATAACACGCTAACACAATCGATAATGAAAGAATCCACATCGATGCTTGCGTGGCGTATTGTAAAGTCGGAGAAAGCTCTGCTATCATCTTAAAATATCTATCACTCGTTTTTCAAAACCATTTTTTATCGAACGAACTACCCTCTCAACGTCTCCATCATCAATAAACATCGCGTGAATATATAATACAGACTTATCTTCAGAAACATCAAGACTTAATGTTCCCGGTGTTAACGTGATGAGATTGGAAAGAAGTGTGATCTCAGCATCTGTTTGAACATCTAAAGGTACGGCTATTATTCCCGGTGTCATTTGATATCCGGGGGTAACCGAGTCCCACGCCAGCCTAAGGTTTGCCAAAATTAATTCCCAGTGAAAAAATAAAATCAAAGATATGATTTTTGGAATCCTGCGAATGTATGCTTGAGATTCTATAATCCCCTGCCTTGCAAGAAGAGCAAGCAATAAATACCCAATAATGTAGCCCATGATAAGGTTTTCAGTCGTGAAATTACCTCGTAATGATGCCCAAATCACTGCAAGAAGTATATTCCAAACTAACATGCTAATTGCTATCCTTTAACACCGTATTCACATACTGCTTTTTATTCAACAATTGACGAGCAGATTCTTCGGAAAATGAATAACTCTGACTCGCAAATATACCGATAAGAATAGTAGAAAACCCCAACACTATCACTGGCGCATATAACAAAACTTTTCTTCTGGGAATGATCGCTTTAGTTGCATCACTTTCCTTTGGGGGTTCTTGAGACTTCCAAAAACTTTCAGACCATACCCGCGAAATGCAATAAAGAGTCAACAGACCAACAACAAGAGCAACACCTGCAAGTAAATAATTGTAAGTCTCGATACTTGCAGAAATAAGATTCACTTTAGGCCAAAAACCTGATAAGGGAGGGATACCCGCCAAACCCATCGCAGGAACCACAAACAAAACCGAGATAAGTGCCTTATTCTCATAAAGCCCCCCCATTAAGTTAATGTTGTATGAGCCACTTACACGCGCTGCAATGCCGCTAATTAAGAAAAGGTTTGCCATTACAATTATATGATGAAATGTGTAAAACAACGAACCTGTTATGGCAATTTCTGTAAACAAACCTAAACCCATAATCATATACCCAATATGACTTATCAGTAGATAGCAAAGCATTCGACGTAAATCCCTCTGTGCAATCGCACCAACAATACCCGTAAGCATGGTAATTCCGGCTGCTATAAGAAACATCTCCTTTAACCCGAACATATCAATAGGGAACACCAACGTAAAAACTCGTACCATAGCATAAACACCAACTTTTGTCAACAATCCTGCAAAAAGCGCAGTAACCGCAATGGGGGGGGTATGATACGATTCCGGTAGCCAGAAAAACAACGGAAACACCGCCGCCTTTATACCAAAAGCAGTAAGAAACAGCATGGCAATGGCAGTCAACATACCTGTATGCTCAATGTGCTGAATCTTCTCGGAAAGATCCGCAATATTCAAAGTGCCAACTAAACCATACAACAAACCAATACCGCTAAGAAACAACAAACTCGAAATCAGGTTCAAAGCAACATACTTAAACGCTCCGCTCATCTGTCTATGCTCCCCCCCCAATCCTAATAGCACAAACGATGACATCAGCATCACCTCAAACCATACATACATATTGAACAAATCACCGGTAAGAAACGCACCACACACGCCTGCAAGCAAAATATGAAACAATGAGTGATATCCAAACGCTTCTCTTCTCTGATCTATCGTTGCCAATGAGAAACTTAACACACAAGCGCCAATTAGCCCAGTAAGGAAAACAAGTATCGCACTTAACAAATCCGCAACAAACACTATTCCAAATGGAGCAGACCAGCCACCAAACTGAATCTTAATAATCCCCTCTGTATGCACACTAATAAGCAGTAATGAACAAACAAAAAAGTGAACTATCGTGCCTAACAAACTTACACGACGCTGTAGTTTCCCATGCCTCCAAAGGGACATGAGAATAATTGTCGTTCCTAAAGGAACGGCGACAGGTAAAACTAAAAATAGAGAACTACTCGTCATCTGCCAACATATCCACGTCGTCACTCTTTATAAGTTCGTAATTCTTTTTCACAAGGACCATCGCAAATGCCAATACACCAAAACTAATCACTATCGCAGTAAGGATAAGTGCCTGACCCAATGGGTCGGAATATGGCACATCCGGCATCACCATGTTCTCAGAAGCAATCGGTGGTTTGCCGCGAACTACGCCGCTGCACACAAAAATTACAAGATTTGCTGCATTACCTAATAACACTAAACCAAATAAAAGGTTAACAATACTCTTACTCAACAACAGAAATATCCCTGCTGCATACAAAACTCCAATTAAAATTGCAAACATCAATTCCATGTTATTCTTCTTCCTCCATAAGCGTGAGAACTATAGTTAAGACAACTCCGATGACGACAAAATAAACTCCAATATCAAAAAGCAGCGGTGTCCCAAATTCGATATGTCCCAGAAACGTGTTGTAATGAACCCAAACACCAGACATGAACTCTTTCCCTACAAATAATGAAACAAAAGCACTTGATAACGATAACAGCAAACCAATGGCAAAGATTGTCCTCGTGTTTAAACGCAATGCCTGCACAACTGCCTGATTCCCAAAAGCAAGCCCATGCAGTAACAAAGCGCCAGCCGCAACTAAACCACCGATAAACCCACCTCCGGGCTCGCTATGTCCCCGAATAAGCAAGAACAATGAAAACATCAAAAACAAAGGCATTAAAAATCGAGTAACTGTATTAAGCACTATAGACTTCATTCGCCCTCCTGCTTCGCAGGCTTAAGTTTTAATAAGGCGAAAACACCAAGTGCTGCGATTGCCAAAACCGTAATCTCTCCCATAGTATCCAAAGCCCGAAAGTCAACCAATATCGTGTTCACAACGTTTCTTCCGTGTGCTTCAGGAACACTTGCTTCAACGTGATACTGAGAAATTTTTTCTTCTGACGATGCCTGTAATGTCCAAAAAACCACTACCGCCATCACCAGTCCGAACCCACCCGCAATAAAGGCATCACGAACCCGGCCAACTGTTACGTTCATTTTTGTAAACTTTGGAAGATAATAAAAAACTAAAACAAACAAAGCAAGAGTTAACATCTCGATTAATGCCTGCGTCATTGCCAAATCTGGGGCACCAAACAACAGGTATAGAGTCGCTACCGAAAAACCCACAATGCCCAACATCGCAACAGTAGCAAGCCGCGAAGGCGAAAATACGGCAGTTAATGTTGCAACTATCGCTAACAAGCAAATGACTATCTCATAAGATTTTGCTTCGGAATATGTGAACTCTATAACAAAATCGCCCTGCTTGATAACAGAATACAAAATTAGTGCAATGACCACAAAGAAAAACAGCAAGTAATAATGACGCAACCTTCCATTTTGAAAAGTTTTTGTTAAAAAAGATGACGAGGCATCCCCAATAACAAGCAACCTGTGATACCCCGCTTCAATCCCCGAAGGAAAACTTTTTGCAATATTAAATATTTTATTCGAAAAACTCAACCAAATAAAATACAACAACACTCCTACTGCAATCGAACAAAGACTTAAAACAAATGCCTGATTAAACCCATGCCATAAAGCGATATCTTGCTGTACTGCTTCTCCAAATATCGCACCTGATGCAGGAAGTAACAGGCTCGTGCTCAAGTAATTTAAAAATAAAACACTAAGCAACCCAAAGCAAGAAAGTAACCCGGGACCAAACAACATGCTAAATGGTGCATCATGAACTTGCTCCTTCTTTACTTTTAAATTACCAAAAAATGGTCTAATAAAAACAATCAAGGCAATACATGTAAACAGAGCACCTACAACAAAAAACAAACACTGCCAATAAACTGAGTTTTTCGATGCCTGAATTCCAGACTCAAAAATCATCTCTTTAGCAATAAAACTAAAAAACGGAAACAGACCTATCATCGCAAGCGCAGATAGCCCTGTAAACACACCGCTAAATCGCATTACACTAAAAAGCCCCCCCAGTTCACTTATGTTTCGCGTTCCTGATTCATGATCAATGTTCCCAGCAAGAAGGAATAGAGCACCTTTATACATGGCATGTGCACACACAAATAAAACAAACGCAACAATCCCATACTCCGTACCCGTCCCCAAAAGCGCGGTTAACAAACCGAGCGCCGAAACAGTGGAATACGCCAGCACTTTTTTAATATCAGAGTTTGTTAATGCCAAGAATCCTCCAACCAATGCTGTAACACCGCCAATTAAACTTAAACTCTGAGTCCATAACACACCTCCACCAAGAATCGGAAATAGTCTTGCTAAAAGAAAAATCCCTGCTTTAACCATTGTCGATGAGTGCAAATAGGCGCTAACCGGAGATGGGGCAGACATCGCATTCGGTAACCAAAAATGAAAAGGAAACTGAGCAGACTTCGTAAAGCACCCTATCAAGATGAGAACAACAATCGGAACATACAACCCATCATTTACATCAATCGCTCCAAGATTTCGCATCACAGAAAGTTCATATGTCCCGTAATACTGCCCTAACATCAGGAATCCCGCAAATAACGCTAAGCCCCCCCCTCCGGTAATAACTAATGCCTGAATAGCAGATACGCGAGACTGCTTGTCTTTATTATAAAAGCCTATCAAGAAAAACGAAGTAATGCTTGTCAGTTCCCAAAAAACAAAAAGCGTGATGACATTATCTGCTAGCACTACACCCAACATGGATGCCATAAAACTGATAAAGTATAAATAAAACCTGCCAAGATGAGCATGCCCTTGCAAATACCCCCCTGCGTAATAAAATACTAACACTCCGATACCGGAAATCAACAAAGATAAAAGCAAAGATAGGCTATCTAAATAAAAATTTAGATAAACTCCCATCTGCGGCATCCAAGCCAAAGATGAACTAAACTCTCCTCCGCTCGAAACATCCGGAATTACACTCAACAATAAAACAAAAATAGACAGCGGAAGCAAACTGAAAAGCAAACCGCACCACTTCCCAGTAACACGAACAATCGCAGGCGCAAAAATTGCAACTGCAAATCCGGATAGTACGATAAACTCTAAAAAATTCAGATTTATCCCTCCCTAAACAAAAAAATCAATCCATGATGTTTTGACATAATTACACCGCTCAAAAGTGACGAAATTTATTCTACCAAAAAAAGACGAACAACAAACGTCAACTTTTGCTTCAACGAGACGCTTTCACGCGACCGCGCAAACGAAAACCGCTACCCAATCGAGAACACTCAGCATTTTCTACCTGCCAAGCATCACTCACACGATAAACACCCTGCCCCTCAACCCAAGAAAGCCCAGAACCGAAAATTTTCGGCGCCACATGCAACTCCAATTCGTCCACCAATCCCTGCCTGAAAAATGCCTCTATCGTTCTTCCGCCTCCTTCTATCAAAATTCCAATTATTCCTCTCTCTGTTAAATTATCAACAAGAAATCGTAAGTCGAACTCTCCCCTGCTCCCCACTGGCACAACAAGATTCTCGACGAAATCCGATTCTATTTCCAAAGGTCTTTTTGTCACCCAAATAGTTTTTGCTTCTTCATCAGTGAAAATTTTCGATGTCCTCGGTAACCGTATATTCGGATCTAACACCACCCGCACAGGTTGATTTTTAACATCAACTGTTCGCACGGTCAAACTCGGATTATCATTTCTCACTGTTTGCGCTCCAACCAAAACACAACCCATCTCCGCTCTCAATTCATGCACACGTGCTCGTGCGGTTTCATCAGTAATCCAATAACTTTCTCCGGTCTTCGTCGCTATTCTACCATCCAACGTAATCGCAGCCTTTACCAATACATTCGCTCTCCCTAATCTAAACCTTTCCATAAATACGTGATTACTCTTTACAGCCTCTTCTTCACAAACCCCTGAAATCACATCCACTCCGTTTTTCTCTAAAAACTTACCCCCCCCTTTTGCTTGCGGATTAGGATCAGCACACGCAATGATAACACGAGTAATTCCTGATTCTAATATCGCTTCAGTACAAGGGGGGGTCTTACCTTTATGATTGCAAGGTTCAAGTGTTACATATAAATCCGCCCCTTTGGATTTACTACCCGCCTGTTTAAGTGCAACTATTTCCGCGTGCGCCAGACCAGCCGCTTCATGAAAACCGCGTCCTACAATCTCATTATCTAATACAACAACCGCACCCACGCGTGGATTAGGAGCGGGAAATCCTTTTTTCGAAAGATCCACCGCCTCTTGCATGAACTTTTCATGAATCTTTTTTTCCGTTTTGCTCATCTTTCAAATTCGTTAATGATGTCGAACTAATCAAATCCACCATATTTCTCGTGGTTTCGTCAAGGTACTCCTCCCGTATCTTCCTAATCATCAAATACGCCGTAACCGATGCCGCAAACCATAGAACCGATACACCCGATACGTAAACCGCTAAACGGGTGATATAAACTCTTTTCTTATCACTCGGAGCGTCCGCCTTGGGGGGGTTACCAACTGACCAAGGATAGGACACCAATAACGCTAAACCCAAAAAAACAAATAAACTCAATAAAATCTTTAAACGTTGCAAACTGCCTCCCTTAAATCATTCAGATTCTTCCTCACGTCTCCCGTAAAAGTAAAACTACCCGCAACAAATACGTTCGCACCTGCCTGAACGGCAGAAGTCGCTGTTTGCAAGTCTATTCCACCATCTACCTCTATAAAAATTTCTGGATACATCTCCCTTGCCTGCATAATCTTCTTCAAACAAGACCTGATAAACTCTTGCCCCCCCCAACCAGGATTAACCGTCATAATCAAAATTAAATCCACCAACTCTATAATGTCATAAGTTAGTAAAACAGGAGTTGCTGGATTTATTGCAACTCCTGCCTTCATTCCCGTTTTACGAATCTGCTCCAATGTGCGATGCAAATGCTTACATGCTTCCACATGCACAGTCACCCTGTCAGCACCTGCTTCGAAAAATGCATCTACTTGCGTCTCGGGATGCTCTATCATCAAATGACAATCAAATGTTTTCTTGGTCAATCCACGCAAACTCGCAACCATTTGCGCACCAAATGTAATCGGAGGGACAAAGTTGCCATCCATCACATCAAAATGAATCCAATCACAATCCGCTTCATCCAATAACTGGATCGTTTCACGCATCCGCCCAAAATCAGATGATAAAACCGATGGCGCTAAAATCATCCTCATCCTTCGCTGCCCCGCAAAACTATCGTCCTGTCTAAAAAGCCGTTAAAGTAAATACGAAACGTCGCAGTTTTGCCTACACCTTCAACGTTTTCCAAAACAACCTCCGAATCTCCAGGCTTTGTATCTTCAAACACGACTTGCTCAACCCCTCTTGCATCCGTCATTTCAACACGTACCAAAACAGGCTCATCACTCGACTTTACACGAAACCTCAAAGACCAAGTATTCGCTAGCATCTCATCTACAGGCCGCGATGGTTGCTCCGGACGCTGCGCTCCACTGCTCACATACAATGTAACAACTGTTCCTCGCTCAACCCTATCAGTAGGTTGTGGGTCAGTGCGAATCACCAAACCATCTGTAATAGTGCGGCTTTGTTCGCGTCTCACTGTCGGATCAAGTTTCAAATCCATATCAGTTAATCTTCTCCTTGCTTCAGTCAAAGTTAACCCGCGCAAATCAGGCATCGAAACTAACCTGCTTCCCAAACTTAACTTCACTTGCACCACACTTCCTTCTCTAACAGGTGTTCCCGGTGCAGGATCCATATCTGTGATCACATTCGGCTCGGGATATTGATCACTAAACTCCTGACCTTTTTCCACAAGTTCCAATTTCAAAAGTTTCGCTTGTTCACGTGCCTGAGAAATTCTCATCCCTAACAAATTGGGAATCTCTACAGTCGGTTTCTGACTCATATTAAATAAAATCCAACCAACAATCGCCGCCGCAAAAAATCCTCCTGCAATCCAAACCACCGCACGTAGCCAAATCGGAACATCATCCGGAACGGCTTCACTTAACTTTGCAATCCTCTGTTTTTTTTGCGGAGCAGATTTTTCTTTCGGTGCCGTTCTCGCGTTGTATGTCGCTGCATGTACGGCTGTCCCCAACCTCTGCTCTTTCTTCTTTTCGTTATATGTTTTCACAACGGGAATGACACCCTGTTCATCTATCTGCTCAGGCAAAGGCCATGTAAGCCGTTTCCCAAAGCGAAGCGCATCCAGTAGCTGACGCAGGTCACTGAGCAGCGCAGAAGGCGTCATATAACGCTCAGATTTGTCTTTTGAGAGGGCTTTGCTCACAATGGCGTCTAAGACCAAGGGAATGGAGGGATTATAGGCTCTGAGCGAAGGAACCGCCTGCGTCGTGTGCTTCGCAAGAATGGAAGCAGGCGTTTGACCTTGAAATGGGCGATGACCGGTCAATAACTCAAATAAAATCACACCAAGAGCATAAACATCAGACTGATAAGATGGCATCTCACCCTCGATGATCTCAGGCGCCAAATAAGGAGCCATACGAGACAATACTATACCCCCCCCTGATTCACTCGTGTTGTAGCACTGCCACATCCCGAAATCCACAACCGCAACTCTTCCCTCAAGGGTCATTATCACATGATCACTGCTAAGATCTCCATGAATAATCCCATTGAGTGTTCCATGCTCTAACGCTTCCGCAATCGAAATCGCAATTTCACAAGCAACAGACGGAGAAAACGGCGCAAGTCGTTTTATTCTATCCGATAAAGCCCCCCCTCGAACAATCTCACAAACAACAAAGGCACGTCCGTCATGATCATCAATCTCATACACTCGTGCAACACCGTTATGCTCCATCACTTTAACTTGCTCTACTACTTTCGCAAGCGTCGTAACGAAATCAGGCTCATCTGCAAAAGGTTTTTTAATAAAGCGCACACATACCTCTGTGCCTCTCACTCTATCCTTAGCAGCAAAACTTTCAAAAAATGGTGTCGATCCTAATGCTTCCGTAATTTCGTAACGCGCACGTACCAATTCCCCAATCATAATTCACTCCCCTCATCTTTGTGAATGGAAAAATAAATACAAGCAGCTAATAATAACCAGCCAAACCATAAATTAAATTTCGATATTGATTCATTCCAAGCAGTGGTCGTGCCGCTTGCTATACTGTTTTGGTGGGCAAAAAATCCGCCTACCAAAACAATCCATACAATCACTGACACAATCAATCGAACGGTTTTCATTCTTCTCTTAATTCTTCCAACACATCCTTAGCGACCTCAGTCGAAACATCTTTTATTAACTCGCATCTCCCTACATCTGTTAATAACGACATATTCAATGAGTTTCTCTCACTCTTCTTGTCTCTGAGCATAATCTGCAATGCTGCTTCAACATCAATACTTTTTTTCATTCGAGTTGGCAACTTCCAAATATCTGCCAACTCTTCTAATTTTACTCGCGCTAAGGGGGGCGTTAGCCCTAAACGACTGCCAATCTCAGCCTCTGCAACCATCCCAATCATAATCGCCTCGCCATGCTTTATTCCCACATAGTTAAGGCATGTTTCTATGGCATGCCCAACAGTATGCCCAAAATTGAGTATCGCTCTTAGTCCAGTTGTCTCACGAGGATCTTCTGCTACCACGCTCGCCTTAAGACTAACGCACTTCGTTATCAAAGAATCTAAAGCGTCATTTGCCCGAGTACGCAAAACACCGGAAGCATCCAATAAAACATCTATTAACGAAGGCATCAAAATAAATGCATACTTGATACATTCAGCCATACCGTTCCGGTACTCTTCATCAGGAAGCGTCTCTAAAAATCGTGCATCACACCAAACCGCAATCGGATGATGAAAGCAACCTACAAGATTCTTCCCCCCCGTAAGGTCTACGCCCGTCTTACCGCCTAACGCAGCGTCCACTTGTGCTAACAAAGTCGTGGCAACGGTTGCATATCTTATCCCGCGCATATAACATGCGCTCACAAATCCTGTCAAATCACTTATAACGCCCCCCCCTATACCTAACACAATACTTTTTCTGTCTGCTCCCTTTTCTAATAACCATTCCAAACACTCCTGCCATGCTTGCAAATTCTTATTCTCTTCTCCGGCAGGAATAATTTTTACTTCACCAAGTCCCTCGAACAACTTCGCATGATATTTCCAAACATTACTATCACTAATAATAAAAACTCGACTAAACTCTTTTTCCTCCAGAAAAAATAAAATTCCTCCCAAACGCACATCACCCACAATAACCGGATAACTTGATGATTCAGAAGGAAAAGGTATCGTCGTCATCTCTCGCTTTCCATTATCGAAATTATCGTTTGCACTATCTCCATTTCCGAAACCTCATCAACATCTATCACGTAGTCTGCTTGCATATAAACAGCCTCTCGTTCAGATAATAATTTCCTCAATTTTTGCAGCATATCATCTTTCAATAAAGGTCTCTGAGATTGTTCATTTTCCAGACGCTTCATCAATGTGTCCAATGACGCTCTCAGGTAAAACGTTTTCCCCATCGCCTTGAACTTCTCTTTATTCTCATCGAACATAAATGCACCCCCCCCTGTACTCACCACACACTCTTCATCATCTGGCAAACTTTCTATAACAACCTTCTCTTTCTCTCGAAATCCCGCTTCACCTTCATATTCAAAAATCTCCGGAATACTCAAGCCGAACTTCTCCTCGATCATCGCATCAGTGTCAAAAAACCTTAATCCCAACACTTCTGCAGCTCTCCTGCCAACTGCTGTCTTCCCCGCTCCCATCATACCAATCAGAATTACAGTCCCCATATAAAAAACATTATGGATAAAGGAACAAGAGCAACTCGGCTAACCGGTTGCTCTTGCAGATAAGGAGGTAATAATGAGTCGTTATCTATTGAAGTCGTCTTCCTCCTCGACGACTGTCGGAGTAATGAGAATCAACAACTCGGAATTGTCAACGTTCTTAGATGTCGATTTAAACAAACCGCCGATAATCGGAAGTTCCGAAAGAATCGGGAATCTTTGAACCGTAAACTTCTCATCCTTATGCGTCAAGCCGCCAAGCACTATTGTCTCTCCGTTCTTCACTCTTGCCGTAACGAAAATGGTTTGAGATGTGATAATCGGAGCTTCTTCACCTGTCGGCCCGCGAACGATTCCGGAGATTTGTGAAATCTGCGGGTTAATTGTCATAGTGATATAACCATCATTGTTAATTCGTGGCTGAACAACAAGCCCGGTCGAAACACTAATCGGCGTCAACTGAGGTGCAGTAATAACCTGACCACCAGGAGTCGAAATAACCTGAGTCAAGATTACCCACGTATCTATCTGCTGTAGCACTACTGCAGGTTGGTTATTCAAAGTTCGAACCATCGGAGCATCTATGATCGTTCCACTACCTTCCGAAATTAACGTTCTTAATCTCGTCGTGAGGTTCCCTGAACTCCAGTTCACAAAGAACGGATCCCCAGCCCTTGCTTGGGTGCCGGGGGTGTTACCCGCAAAAATAGCGCCTCTTTGGAAAAGCCAGTCAATACCAAAAGTTTTTACCGCCTGTTGAGTTACCGTTACAAACTCAACTTTTATGATGACCTGCTTCGGGAACGTGTCGAACTGACGAATAATTCTTTCCAATTGCGCGATGGACGCGTCATCACCTTGAACGATAAGACTGTTGTCTGTTGGATCATAGATGATGCGGTCAATACCTGTAGGAACAAAACCTTCACCACCCTGCAAAGTGACACCTTGACCAAAACCGCCAAACTGACCACCGCCACCAAACTGACCGCCGCCGCCTAACTGACCGCCGCCGCCACCTAACTGACCACCGCCG
>CAZSPF010000019.1:39692-40519 GCA_964608695.1 uncultured Fimbriimonadales bacterium
ACCGCCGCCACCAAGCAGGCCTTGGTTAGACCCGCCGGGAACGTTGATACCGCCTTCATTAGCGGACGCAGCAGCAGCCGCAGGGGTGTATGTAGGGCTAAATGACATGCCGGAATTAACAATTACTGGAGACTCCGGACCTTTTCCAATGATTGAAGCCGCATGCATTCTTCGGAAGTCTTGAATGGCTCGCCACTCACCAAGGAGGTCAGCCTGCATAGCAAAAAGCGCAGTCAATACATCTTTCGGATGTGAATGACGCATGGCAATCTTGCGAACAACCTTTGGAGTTTCTACCGGAGGAGCAATCGTAGTTTTATTGCCAGTATCTATTTTTGTCTCGTTGAACGAACCCTTTGGCCCTATGATGAAAACATTAGATGCAGAATCTTTTCGGTATTCCGCACCGGCAGATTCACAAATCCAGCGAATAGCTTCATCAAGTGAAACACCTACAAGGTTTAAGGTGATTCGATTATAAGCCTCTGTCGCAGGTTTAAACACAAATTGCAAATGCGAGCCCGATGCTCGTGAAAGCATCTGAGTCGCCTCTTGCAAGTCAGCCTCAACGAGGGTTAAGTCGAATCGTTTAGCATCCTGAGCGTTAGCATTTAATGGAACAAATGCTCCAAAACTCAAGGCAAGCACTGCGCTCATCAAAGCGCTAAGTATGTATTTGCGCATGTCCTCCATATCTCCTTTTTATGTCATTCCTTTGTTCTTGATTTTGCAGGTGGTGTGTCTATCGTCCACCGCCGCCACGGAAGCCGCCACCGCCGCCACGGAAGCCGCCACCGCCGCCGAAGCCACCGCCGCCGAAGCCGCCG
>CAZSPF010000020.1:0-5012 GCA_964608695.1 uncultured Fimbriimonadales bacterium
TTCGGTCAGAGATTTTTGCTAAAATAGGTTCGAGCGTGGTTGTATAAATACACCACTTTCTCATGAGTCAAGATAGAGAACCTACACTCCGCGAATCCATGCTCCATGTATGCAAACTTCTTTGGGAGCGAAATCTCATTGGCGGTGCGGAAGGCAATGTGAGTTGCCGTCTTGATGCAAACACCATACTTGTTACTCCAAGCGGCGCAATGAAAGGCTTGATAAAAAACTCGGATGAGTTCATCAAAGTCACACCTGACGGAAAACCACTTGATTCCTCACAAAGACCAACAAGCGAAATAGATATGCACTTGCGTGTGTATCGCGAACGCAAAGATATTCAAGCAGTAGTGCACGCACATCCATTATATGCAACAGCATTTGCAGTTGCAGGGAAAACAGTACCTCATGAAATTACACCTGAAGGTGCATTAATCTTGGGCGAGATTCCGCTTGTTCCAACTGCGATATCGGGTACGCCCGATATGGCAAACAAGCTCGTTCCATTTTTAAAGTCTCATAATGTGTTCCTACTGCAAAATCATGGTGCGTTAACAATTTCCATAGATGTGTATCAGGCATACATGTTAATGGAAACTTTGGAAAGAACAGCACAAATAGCATTTAATGCAGAGCAATTAGGGGGGGTGAAAAAACTTTCAAAAGAATACATAGAAGAGTTTCTTGCGAGCAGAAAAGAAGAAGGTTAAGTTATGTTCTGAATGTTACATCAATAACAACGTCTCTAATCCCCGGTTTTTGTTTAAGAATGCGCGCTACCATCTCCATTTCCGACCGGATGTCTATATCATGACCACGCATTGCTCGCACTTGACCTCGCAAGTAAACCACACCATGCATCACTAAAACAGTCATGAGAGATGTGTCAATCGGTTTACGCGAGATCGTTCGCCAAACTAATTTCGTGTGTTCGCTATCTTCCGGTCTTGGCATCTTTTCTCAGCTTTTCTCAGCTTTTCCTCTTTGTTTTTGCGTATCCTTTTCCGCTTTCGTCATCATCTTCCGGGTCAATAATCTCTTCAGCAATTTCTCTTAATCGTTCGTCTGCCATAATTGTTGCTTTCTCTCCTTTTCGCTTCTGCACGATTCTTTCCCACAATACCAGAATCGGTGAAGCATTGAATATAGATGAATATGTTCCTGAAAGAATACCAGCAAGCATGGCTAAATTAAAGTGACGCAAATCCGGTGTTGCGCTTCCGAAGAACACTAGTACTGCTAACACCAATACAACTGTAAAGCTTGTGTTGATTGAGCGAGCAAGTGATTGTGTAATCGAACGGTTGACAAGATTTTCAAAAGTTTCTCCTTTGATGGGATGTTTTAAGTTTTCACGAATTCTATCAAAGATAACGATTGTGTCGTGTACAGAATAACCGATAACTGTCAATAACGCCGTAATCGTTAATTGGCTAATTTCCCAGTTTAAGAAATATCCGGTAATAGCGGCCAGCCCTATTACTACCATGACGTCGTGAATCATCGCCAAAACAGAACTCATTCCGAACCGCATACCGAATCGGAACCCGCCTAACGTTACTCCAAACCTAATGGCAAGATAAATCACGATTAGAGATGAAGCGATGATCACGCCTAAAATTGCACCTCGAATTGTTTCTTCACGCACAACCGGTGTGGCTTCATCAAATGCAACTTCGTCTGCAATTCCTCTTTCAATGGCACCGGTGACAGTTTGTTTTTCCACAATGGAATCATCTCCACCAAGTGCTTTGACAATCATTTGTCGAGCCTTGATTTTGTCTTCGGTATCTGGTGATTCCAGTAAGTGGTTTAGTTCGGGGCTTGCTTCTTTAGGCAATGTTACGTACGCTATATTTTCAGTTCCTTCTCCAAAATCTCCTGTTGCAACTTTTACGTTGCCGCCTTTTAAGCCAGCGGACTCTAACCTTTTGTTTAACTCACGCGGATTTGTGGGCTGATCTTTTGCCAGTCTAACTCCAGACTCTACCCCCCCCAAGAACTCTACATTGGGCTTAATTCCACCCATTGCCCAGAAGATTATTCCCGGTACTATAACAAGTATAGAAACCACAAAATAGAGTTTCATTCGCTGAACAATTTTCAACGGATTATCATTTGCGCGTGCTTCCAAACGTTCACCAAACCATCCTCTGTTTACAGAGAACGCCGCTTCGGAGCGACCGATACCTTTATTCACCAATATCAAAAGCAAAGAACGAGTTACGGTGATTGCCGTAAACAAACTAATGAGAACACCGATCATCAGTGTTGTAGCAAATCCTTTAACAGGACCTGTTCCAAAGTTTATCAACACCAAACAAGTAATAATCGTGCAAGCGTTAGAGTCTAAAATCGCTGGGAATGCGCGCTTAAAACCTAAATCTATTGCAGTGAGCAATTTTCTGCCGTTACGAATTTCTTCTTTTACTCTCTCGAAAATCAGAATGTTTGCGTCAACTGCCATGCCTACCGACAAGATAAAACCGGCAATTGCCGCAAGAGAGAATGTTACACCTAAAAATGCAAATGCGGCAAAACAAAATAGACCGTAAAACACTAATGCAATAACTGCAACGATTCCCGGGAAAACATAATAAATCATCATAAACAAAGCGATAATCGAGCACGCAACAATGCCCGCTTTTACAATTTGATCAAGCGCTTGCGAACCGATAGCCGGGCTTACGCGGTTTACACTTTCTTCAATTAAATCAACTGGCAGTGCACCTGCGTTTAACAAATCTGCAAGCAATTTTGCTTCGGATAATGTGAAGTTTCCTTCAATTGTTGCCAAGCCTGTTGCAAAAGTGACTCCGTCTTTTAAATAGGCTATGCTGATAACTTTGTTATCCATCACAGCTGCGATGTATTCGCGCTGATTCATAACTTTTCGTGCAAAGGCATCTAATGCACGCGCACCTTCTGCATCAAAGGCTAAATCTAATTGATATCTACCTGTGCCTGCTTGCCCTGGTGATGCTTTGCGCAAAGTGTCTCCGGTAGTTATCCTTTCCCAGCCCTCAAGCATGCGTTTGTATTCTTCTGAGTCAATAGAGAGGAGAGGTTCATCAGGCAACCCTGTATTTCTTTTAAACATAACTTGGCCGGTTTCTCTTTCTTGTTGAGCAATTTCGTATGGACGATAAGCAGCGAAGTCTGTTCTAATGTTTTTCGCCCAAAAGAACTCTAACCTTGCTGATGCTTGTACGACCTTCCGAGCTTCGTTTTCATCTGTAAAGCCGGGGAGTTCTACTATGAACCTGTCCTCACCTTTTCGGATTACCGTCGCTTCCACGACGCCTAACACTTGTTGGGCACGGTTTTCAAGGATTCTAGTGGTTAGCCTTGCCTTTTCGGGCCACAGATTCGTTTCTTCAGGTGTAAGTTTGCTGAGGTCAGCAAATAAGGTGAAGCGAAATCCTCCAGCAATATCTAAGCCCAGTTTTGGTTCACTGTACAGCTCTTTCAGGGCTGGGACATTACGAAATGTAGGCGTTCCTATCGCAAGAGACAGAAACGCCAGTACGGTGATGAATATAAGAAATAGAAAACCTCGATTTTGCAAGTGTTAAGCCTCCTATGGGCAATTGATATGAATTCAAGGGATTATACATCCCGAGTAGCCTTATCTGCAGGGGATGTACGCTGGAGACTAGGCAATATAGGCAATAGCATCAACCCATTTTGAGGATGTTATGCGTCAAAATTATTAAAGAGTGCGAAGATGCTAACGATCCTTTCTTTATCCGGCATTTTGTTATTCTCGGGTGTTGCGCAAGAGCCAAATCCGAGGGTTGTCGTTGTTGTGGAGAACAGGGGGACGATGGTAGCAGAGCTTTATCCCAAAGAAGCACCTCAGACAGTAGCACGAATACTTACGCTTGTCCGCCAAAACTTTTATGATGGTGTGAGATTTCATCGCGTTGAAAATAACCCCAAGCCCTTCATCGTAGTGACAGGCGATCCACTAACAAAAACCTTGCCTATTGACGATTCTCGTATAGGAACCGGAGGAAGCGGAGTGAAGATTCCTTTCGAGAAAAACAATGTGCAGTTTCTCAACGGTACTCTCGGGCTGGTCAGAGATCAAAGAGATAAAAACAGCGGAGACAGTCAGTTCTTTATCTGTAATGGAAACCAAAGGTTTTTGGAGGGCACGTATGTCGCTTTTGGTAGAGTTGTAGAAGGTTTGGATGTCATTCCGAAAATTCAACTGGGTGACAAAGTAGTAAGCATTAGAGAGAAGAAATAACTTCTTTAATCTCTAATGCTGTTGATTATCTGGTTTTTCTTATTTATGAATTGATACGGTCAAAACATCAGTTTCAGTCTGCCATCCGGCAGGTACGAAGCCGCTCCTCACAAAATACATGCTTGGCGTAACTTCACCGGTATCAGGCTGCACAAAGTTAGCAGGGTCTAATCCTGTATCAGAGACTTTTGCACTGTCTGACATCATGGATGTGTTCACAGTTCCGGTCTTAAGAGTTGAAAATGCGCTTCCGCCAACTTTTCTTTGAATTCTTATTTGATAAGTGGCGTTTGCAAGAGTTGACCTTCCTGTCCAATTTACTTCAACATCTGAAAAGTTTGACTTCGTGAGGGCGTTACCTGTTGCGGAGTACCAGATTTCAACTCCGGATAAAGATGCAGCTCTACCTCTTCGTACAATTAAGTTGTTTCCGTCCTGTTCCCAAAGACTTTCTGCGTTACCTGAGATGTGTAATCCTCTTATAACGTTGAATGATGTTGGAAGGACTTTTTCAGGGGCAGGAACGAGCTTTAATAATCTTCCTTCAGTTGTGTTTGGTGTGCCAATATCAGTGAAATAAATTGTTCCGTCCGGTGCTTCATACGCTGAAGTGCAAAATGAAATTTGCGAAACAAATTGATGAATTTGTGCCGTGACAGGGTCAACTGAGATAACAGCACCGGATCCCGGGCTAACACCACCAAACACTGCAACAAGCATTTTTCCATTTGACAATGGAGAAATGGAGTTTAATGGC
>CAZSPF010000020.1:5034-12235 GCA_964608695.1 uncultured Fimbriimonadales bacterium
ATTTAAAAATGAAGGATTTAAAAGTGCACCTGTTGTTGTGTTATAAGTCGCAATGAAACCGGACTCTGCGAAAAAGTTTCCATGAAACGTAACGTAAAGTGTCCCATTAACATCTAAGCAGCCGGTTGGAGCAACCAAACCATCTGTGATTGTCACAATGAATCCACTCAGATTTCCCCAAGTATTGCCGCTTGGTGATGCTTGAAAAATCCTGTCTCCGTTTGACGACACAGCAAGTAATCTTCCATCACCTGCTACATCCATTCCATTCCAGTTTCCTCCAAAGAAAATGGAGTTAAATTGTTTGATCAAGGTTCCATTTAAATCATAATGCCAAACTGTTTCGGAACCGGTTGCACCACCGCCTTCACCCATTAGCAAAGTTTGATTTGGCGCAACTAACAAACCAAGAGGTCCTATCATAAACCCGTTGAATTCGCTCGTTTGTATGCCTGTGACTATTTCCGAATATGATCCATTTTTCCCTTTCAATATTCTGCCATTCGCTGAATCCGAAACATAAACAAAACCATCAGCATCAACCGAAACCCCCATAGGATTCGTTAACCCGGTGAGTTCCACTTCCAAAGTGTAGGAGTTATCATTTAAGACTTGGCTAAAAGATGTGCCTCCCAAACATATACAACAAACTGCAGTGAACTGCTTATACATCCTCATTTTCTTCTCCTTTAGTTGCAAGCAAGCATGCGAAATCTTTAACGGGAAATGAGGTTTTCACGTTCCATGCTCCTTATAAGATTATGCTCATTATTTGAGCATCATCAACCTAGTAATTTCGATAGCTTTGAAAAACGTGAGTAGGCAGAAATTTCAAGAAAGCAGCGTTTTTTGAGTTCAGTCCCCTAAGAATTTCGCCTGAATATGCGTATAATAAAAACATAGTGGAAATAACAGGTCTTTTTTCAAGTCTACCATTGGCTTTCAACTTAGGCATGCCTGAGTTGATCGTTATCATGGTCGTTATCTTGCTTTTGTTCGGGGGAACAAAGATCCCTCAATTGATGAGAGGTTTAGGTCGGGGTGCCGGTGAATTCCAGAAGGGTCTCGATGAGAGCAAAAAAACCTTCGAGAAGCTAAAATCTGAGGTCACAACCCCCAGCCAGTCTCAGTCCGAAGAAGAAGACAAGACAAACGTTTCTTAACTGGATACCCCTTCTCGAAAGCGGATAAACTCGTTAAGAGATGAGTCGGTTCGCTTGGCAGGGTTTTTCTTTCCTTGTTAATGAGTTTTGGCGTCCCGTTACCTTGTCTGGCTCAAGAAAAACGGGTTATGTACGCTTGGAAGGTGAAAAAGAGGATGCCATACAGGTGCGATGGCAATTCAGAAAGTCCCAACCTCCAGATTTGCGCCCTTATATCCTTGAGTACTTTTCAGCTCTCGAAAAATCTGCTCGTAAGCGAAAACTGGATTTTAAGGGCGAACTCAAATCTGAAGATACTTATGAGGTTTTTTACGAATGGCACGCCGGTTTGAAAGGGTACGGCAAAGCGACATATGATGGTTCATCAAGAAGAGTTTTTTTAATTGAGTATTCAGGCAGAAAACAGGACTCGTTAAAAAAACTTTCTAAAAACTTAGTTGATGGTTTCGAAATTCATCAAGAGGAGCTCATCCCATGGGAAATTCTTGGTCTAAAAATAAATCTACCTTGGTCATTTCAATTAGAAGAAGCGGTATTGTTAAGCGGGAAAATCAGTCTTACTTTTAAATCAAAAAAAAATAAAATCAGTACTGAAAGATGGGGATTTGCAGAACAACTTATAAAACAACATGGCTTTGAGAAGCTCACTCAGAACCTAACTGGGCTGCAAAATGCAGAACAGATTGATGATAATAGAATATTGTTAACAGGGAAGCCGTCCATGTTGGAACAACTCATGAAAATGCAAAAAACTGCTTTAGTAAAGTTCGAAAAGGAGACTAACAACCTCATTTGTGTTGTGGCAACACACATTAAAAGCGAATCACCTAAATGGGAATGGATTACTTAAAGAATTTAATTAAGAAACAAAACAAGCTCACGCGTTCGCAGATACGGCGTGCGCGTCCTCACCGCAATTCCGCACTCGAATATGTAGAGGAGAAAGATGGAAGAGTGATTTTAAAAATACCGTTATCAAAAAAAGGGAAAATTGCAAGATTTGTTTTAAGAAGTGTGGATTTACCCGAGCATAAACAAGTGGAATTAGAGCCAATTGGTGCAATGGTGTGGAAACTTTGTGATGGCAAACACACGGTCGAAGGTATAACCTCTAAACTTCAAGAAAAGTATAAAATCTCTAAAGTAGAAGCGGAAGCATCGCTTTTAACATTTTTGGACACATTGGAGAAGCGCAGGTTTGTAAACATTGAGGTTCCTGAAAAATAGTGGTACATATAAAAAAACAAAGAACCCCCCCGATTAATGTAGCTTGGAGTCAAGCAATGCTCAGCATTCGAAAACGTCCATGGAGACAGTTCTTCACGGCGTTGGGAGTGTTCTTGGGGATAGCCTTTTTTGCTTCCGTAAGAACCTTTCAAATGTTGTCCCCTGTAATGGACGGTGATATTGAAGCGATCGAATCAGCGAATCGTATGAAATACTTAGTTGCATTATCGCTTGTGATGTGTTTGGTGGGAATTACTAATGCGATGTTGATGAGCGTTACGGAGAGATTTAAGGAAATCGGAACGATGAAATGCTTAGGTGCGACTGATGCATTCGTGGTAATGGTGTTCTTTCTTGAATCGCTGTTCATCGGTGTTTTGAGCTCGCTTTTTGGTTCGATTTGCGGAATACTGATTTCGTATGTCGTAATACTTATTACAAGCGCAGATTATATGTTAACGAATCTATTGACAAAATTTGGAGTGATTGTTGCGGTTTCGTTGATTTTAGGAGTTGTGATGACTGCGATCGCGGCAATCATACCGGCTTTTCAAGCTGCAAAGATGCCTGCGGCATCTGCATTAAGAGTAGAAATATGACAAACGGTGAAATCATCGTTCGCACACGAGAACTCGTAAAGGAGTACAACCTTGGTGAGCAATCCGTTTTTGCATTAAACGGTGTTTCGTTAGATATTAATGCTGGAGAGTACGTAAGCATTATGGGTCCCAGCGGAAGCGGTAAAAGTACCCTGTTCAACATGGTGGGGGGGCTTGACAGACCTACGAAAGGCAGTGTTTACATCAACGAAGTAGACATTGCACAGTTATCTCCAAACGAATTAGCATATCTACGCAACCGTACCATTGGTTATATTTTTCAAACCTTTAATTTAATTCAAGTAAGAACGGCGATCGAAAATGTAACGTTACCCATGCTTTTCGCAGGCTTAAGCGCAGAAGAGGCAGAAGAAAAGGGGAGGGAGTTATTGGAATCGGTTGGGCTGGGTGATAGGTTGTATCACCGACCTAACGAGCTTTCTGGAGGGCAGCAACAGCGTGTGGCAATTGCGCGCGCACTTGCTAACGACCCTGCAATTCTTCTTGCAGACGAACCAACGGGAAACCTTGACTTGAAAACCGGTAAAGAGATAATCGAACTGTTGCGTATGCTCAACAAAGAACGGGATGTTACCATTATTTCTGCCACTCACGATTTGAAAATGCTTGATGCCAGCGATCGAATTGTGTGGATACGCGACGGCGTCATCGACCGCATCGAAACACGCGATAGTCTTGATCTACAGATCGGTCATGTGGAAGGAGTGGAAGGTTAGAGTAGAGCATCGTTTTTTGCCGCCCCTTTTATACATGTTTCAGTAGTGTTCTCTGTATGCCCACTAAAAAGAACGATAACCCGTTAGCACAGATTCTGTGGTGAGTTCGATAGGCGAGATGAGGTAAGCGTGGACATTTTGCATACATGCCGAGCCTTCACCCACAGCTGCGGCAAGTCTTTTACCTGATCCGTGACGCGAGTCTCCCACGCAAAACACACCCGGTATGCTTGTTTCGTATTGATAGGGGGGGCGGTCATAATTCCATGGTGCGTTCATTTCAAGTAGCCTCGGTCCGGTTACGACAAATCCTTTTTGATCAAGGAACACTTGGTTTTCAATCCACTGGGTTGGCGGAACTGCACCTATAAGGGCAAAAAGAAATGGAGTGTTGACGATTTGCTTTTCACCTGTTTGTCTGTTTAATAAAACAAGTTTTTTCAATGAATAATCACCTTCCGCTCCAACGACTTCGGTATTTAACATGACTGTGATGTTCGGTGTTCTGGCAATTTGCTGAACGAGGTAATCCGACATATATTGATCCAGCGAAGGTCCTCGCACAAGGAGCGTCACGCTTTTGGCAGTTTTAGCAAGGTGAGTGGCGGCTTGGCCTGCAGAATTACCCCCCCCTGATACGAAGATATCAAGTCCTTCCACAATGCGATTGTCACCTAATGCGGTGTATTCTATTCCGTGCCCGAAAAATCTTTCGACCTCCGGTTGTTCATATCTTCTGTATTTCGCACCGGTTGCAAGGATGACAACGTTTGCAATAACAACGGTTCCATCAGAAAGTGTGAGGATGCGCTTTGCTCCGTTCACTTCGAGTTTCACAGCTTCGCGTGCAAACATAAACTTTGCACCGAATAGCCATGCTTGTTCATAAGCACGGTTTGCAAGTTCTGCACCACTTAATCCACTTGGAAAGCCGAGGTAATTTCTAATGAGAGAACTTGTTCCTGCTTGGCCGCCTACTGCTTCACATTCGATGACGAGTGTGTTAAAACCTTCAGATGCGGCGTATACTGCAGCGGCAAGCCCCCCCGGTCCTCCCCCGACGATTGCCACGTCACATTCGATTTCTCCACCTTGTACATCACTTGCACCGAGCGCATCCCATAGTTGTTCGTTGCTGGGATCCACAAGTGCGTGTCCGTCCAGCAAAAACACAATAGGAAGCTTCGACGCATCAAGCCCCGTTTGTTTTAAAAGTTCTTGAGCTTCGCTTGATTCAACAGTATAGAAGCCATGGGGAATTCCGTTTTTTTCGAGTTGCTGCCTGATTGCCGTTGTTCTTGACGATGGATGCTCTCCCACCACTCGAACGATTTCCATTCTGGGCCCGTATGTCCGCATCCAGTTGGCGAGGCGTTCACCGACAGCGGGATACAAATGGACTTCCGCCGGTGCCCAAGGTTTTCGAATATAGTTATCAAGTCTTTCGGTGGCACAGCCGCGCAGGACCTCTACGCTGGCATCTCGGTCGCCCCAATTGACAAGGAGAGCACGCTGTGCTTTTGAGTGGAGGGTCTGGACACGTGCGAGAAATTCCAATCCAGTAATACCGGGCATCCATTGGTCGGCAATGACAAGTGCGAGTTCCTCACCGTCTTGTGACATTTTTTCGAGTTCTGCGAAGGCTGATTCAGGCGAGAGATGAGATGAGACACGGTAGTCGCCTCCGTACCTTCGCGCGAGCGCGTTAATCATCTCAGAGAGATCAGTTGGGTTGTCGTCTACGACTAGTATTACGGGTCTTGATATCACAAAATAATTGTAGCGTATAAGCGTATATAAGTTAAAGTCAATATAGTAATTCCTAAAACAAGTTAAGTAAAAAATTTCATTGTTGCTCCATAGAAAATCGCTTATTGCAGGAAAAGAAGACTTCATAATAGAATCATCTCATCATGAAAATCGGGCTTTTTATTGCGTTATTTGGAGATAAGACTCTCGGGCAGGCGTTGGATACGGCAGTGGCGGAAGGGGTCGAGGCAGTAGAAATCGGCACGGGCAATTATCCGGGGTCACCGCATCTGAACGTTGACAAACTTCTGGAAAGCAAATCCGAGCGAGACAAACTGATGAAGGAGATTGCGAAGAGAGATCTTGTGTTGTCCGCACTGAGTTGTCATGGCAACCCGCTGCATCCGAATTCGAAAATTGCTAAACAGCATCATACGGTTTTCGAAAAAACGGTCAAACTGTGTGCGATGTTGGGTGTGCCGGTAGTGAACGGATTTTCAGGTTGTCCGGGAGACGGGCCGCAGGCAAAAAATCCCAACTGGGTTACATGCGCATGGCCCGATGAATTTCGAGATGTATTGGATTGGCAATGGAAGGAGAGTGTACTTCCTTATTGGAAAGAGCAGGCGAAACTTTTGGCAAAACACAAAATCAAATTCGCGATAGAGATGCACCCGGGGTTTGTTTGTTACTCCAATGAGACGCTTTTGAAGTTACGAAATGGTGTGGGCAAAAACGGAGAATGGATTGGCGCGAATTTCGACCCATCGCATTTATGGTGGCAGGGAATTGACCCGATTGCGGCGGTGAGACAATTGGGAATGGAGGATGCGCTGTTTCATTGTCATGCGAAAGACACACGCATCGACCCGTACACGTCTTCGCTAAACGGAAATCTCGACACGAAATCTTACGGTGATATTTTGAATCGTTCGTGGGTTTTTCGAAGTGTGGGATTTGGTCATGATGTGAAATGGTGGAAAGATTTTATTTCGGTTTTGCGCACGGTGGGTTATGATTATGTTCTTTCGATAGAGCATGAGGACGGATTGATGTCGCCAATGGAGGGATTGAGAAAAGCGATAGAAACTTTGCGTGCGGCAATTATTTCGGAGAGTGCGGGAGAGATGTTTTGGGCGAGGAAGTAGGATTTCTTAAAAAAGAAGATTCGTTATTTTCTTTAAAACTTGTAATTGCACTTGTTGTATTTGCTCTGTTTTGGTTTTTGCTGAGGGATTTAGATTCGAAACAGCGCGCGGTGGGGGCAGTTTTTGCAGGTGCGGTTATTCTTTGGGTGAGTGAGGCGTTGCCTTTGGCGGTTACTGCTTTATTGAGCAGTGTGTTTTTGGTTTTGTTGGGTGCGTCTACACCGGAATTTGTGTTTTCTTCTTACGGTAGTCCAATTATCATGCTGTTTCTGGGGGGGTTCATCCTTGCTAAAAGCATGACGGTTTCAGGGTTAGAGAGACGCATTGCTTTAATGATTTTAAAACAGAGATGGGCGACGCTTACGCCTTCTCGTGTTTTGCTGACAATTGGGGTTATTACATGCACGTTTAGTTTATTCGTGAGCAATACGGCAGTAACGGCGATGATGCTTCCCATCGGGTTGAGCATTTTGAAAACGATGGGGGCATACAAACGCAACGAGAATTATGCAAACGCGATGCTTTTGATGCTGACTTGGGGTTCGAGCGTAGCGGTGGGAACGATATTGGCAACCCCC
>CAZSPF010000020.1:12245-37772 GCA_964608695.1 uncultured Fimbriimonadales bacterium
ATTTTGATAGCAATAGGCTTGATTGAAGCGGAAACGAAGATGCGCATCGGTTTTGTGGATTGGATGAAAATCGGAATGCCGTTAACAGTTGTGATGCTTCTGGGATGCTGGCTTTTATTGAGGCTGATTTACGGAAGGAACGCACCCGCATCGGAACAGGCATCGGAGTTTGCAAAAAAGGAATTGAGCGGGTTGGGAAAATTAAAAGTTTCAGAGCGAAACACGTTGATAGCGTTTTTCTGCGCGCTGACTTTGTGGCTTGCTCCGGGGATTATCTCGCCGATTTTAGGAAGTGAGCATGAGTTTTCGAAGTTTTTGAACGAAAGAATTACCGCTCCAATTGCGGCTTTAATAGGTGCGGGTTTGCTGTTTATTCTTCCGCACAAAGAGAATGAGCAGGGGAGAACGCTTTCATGGAAGCAGGCGGCGACGATTGACTGGGGGACTATATTGCTCTTTGGGGGGGGAATTGCATTGGGGAAAGTGCTGTTAGAGACAGGGATGGCGGAGACTGTGGGTGAGGCATTAAAAAATATCTCAGGTGTGGATTCCGTTTGGGCGATAACTGCGATTTCGATTTTAATTGCCACGATTATGAGTGAGTTTGCGAGTAATACTGCGTCTGCAACGACGGTTGTGCCCATCGCGATTGGTTTGGCAAACAGCGCGGGAGTTTCTCCGATTGCGCCCGCGATAGGAGCGGCTCTGGGGGCAAGTTTTGGTTTTATGCTTCCGATTAGTACCCCCCCCAATGCTATTATTTACTCTTCGGGCTTGATACCTGCATCGCAGATTATGAAAGCGGGAATCATTTTGGATATTGTGGGTTTTTTGATTATCTTTTTTGGGCTAAGGCTTTTGTTGCCTTTGACAGGATTGATGTGATACGTTTCATTCGAAATCTACTAACGCATCTACCTGAGCATTGTAATGCTTTTCAAGCCCCTTAGATTTGAACCACTCAGAGAATTTTTTATTACATATTTTGACTCTTTCAACAGAAGTTGGGGCATCATCATAATAGTGCAATTCACTTGCAATAAATAATAGAGTTTCTACTGCACCAATGTAAATGTTTCTTCCTTCTACAACAGCAAGGCAATCTAATTCGACCTCTTTTCCGCTTTCTAATTTGACTACAGCTCAGATCACTCCAACTCTTATGTTTTCATGTATAGGTTGATATTTTATGACATTAGCATTTTTTAATTCATACTTTAAGAAATTGTCATAGAATTCCTGTAAAAGTTCTTTTGAAAAGCCTTCAGTTTTTCTTTCAGTTTCTGTAGTTTTTGAATACAACCATTCTATGTCACCATCTATTACACTTTGGAAAAGGTTTTTTGCGGCGCCTAATGGTGTAGGAACTGACCAGAATTTCCACCACAGAACATACAGTGCCAGAATGAAGAGTAACGCTGACATGAGCAGCAAATTTTTCTTGTTTTTCATACTCTTCCTTCGTCATCTGCAAACTCGACCCCAAGTATTACTCCAATAAACGGGCATGCTATCCCTGATATTTTTTTAATTTCATACTTTTCACATCCTTGCTGTTTTTATTTATCAAGTTCGAAAAAATCAAAGTTGTAAAAATACAAAATTTTGCTTGTAACAATCTTGTTAGTTACTTTCCCTTCAAAATCAACAAAAATAATTCGTTTTGGGAGGTTTGGCTCATACAAAGACGTTTCTAACCAATTGTTGTGATTGTAATCTATAACTAACGGAGTTTTCCCTTGATATCTTCGTAAAAGCATCTGTAAAATCGTCGTACAACGGAAGATATTCGTAATGAGGCCAGTAGCTTCCCCTATTTGGTAAGGGTGTGGGACAAACCCAATCTTCATAGTCGCCAATTAAAACTTTGTCCTTTCCATAACCATAATACACATCAGCTGGAAGTCCGAGCGTCCTATAGTCACCGTAGTTCACAATTCCATATTCGACTCTATATAACATTAAAGCAGTATGTATTTTTTGAAGGTTACTGACACAATTAGTCATTATTAGCTGTCTTTTAACTTTTGTGGTGATCATAAATGTTATGCCTGAAACAATAGCAATTATGGATACCGCAAGTAAAACCTCCATCAGGGTCAAACCACGTTTCTTCACAACTCACCTTTTGATACTTTTTCAATGATATCGTTCACTCCACCTTCTTTGTTTATGTTTCTCACACCGCTTTCCGAACGGTTTTCGGTGCCGTACCATATTTCTCGTTAAACTCTTGTTGAACCTTTCTTCTCCGTTGAGTTTCATCAATTGCACGCTGCATAGAGCCCGTTATGATTTCCGCATACATAATCACTTTTCCCTTTTTAGTGGCCAAAAGCTTCCAGATTGCAGTGAATAAAATTTGTCGATCCCTCTTTCTACAAACCACGGGGAGAAGTGCTTCCAGCCATATTGAACGCGTTCGACAGGTGTAGAACCTTTATCGTAGAAGATAACTTCACCAGCAAACTGACTTAATGTCTCGACTGCACTTACAAGAATTTTTCCATCTTCGACAATTGCCCAAGTACCGGCTTCAATTTCGGTACCATCTTTTAGTCTTATTCTTGCGGCCACCCCTGCTTTATTTTTAAATGTGAAAAACTCTTTGATAGATATTATTTCACAGCCCTCTAATTTCTCTTTTAGAAACGTATCATAAAATTCCTTCAAAACTTCTTTATTCATTCCTTGCATGTTTTTCTCTTCATTTGGGATGTGTTCATATATCCAATCGATGTCTCCATGAATCAGTTTCTGTATGTGAATTGTTGCTGCCTGTGCGGGAGTAGGAACGGCTAAAAATCTCCAGAGAAAGTATCCCCCCAATAAAAGCAGTACTACTGAGGCTGCCCATAATGCAATCTTCGACTTTTTAGGCTCTTTCATTTTTCAGCAGCTACGGAGAGATTGGTCTGCATATATAGTTGCCACTTCCCGGCGTACCGAATGGTTGACATATCCAACGGGGCTCGAAGAGTGTGTAACTTCGAGGAACGGTTACTTCCGGGCAATTAGTACCACAAGAGCCGACACACTTGCCTGTTTCTTCTCTCCACTGGCAACAACCAGAAATCAAGGTAGCACACTTAGTTTTCCCTGATTGACCATAACTATTTTGCCATGTACACCCTGATTGACATGTGTAAGTGCTGAAGTTATGGCATGGTTCAGGCATTGGATGCTCGTCCATGCATGGTACTGCACCGTTCAAAATGCTTTCACCATCACTTTGCGCAAAAACAACTCCCAGAACTATTCCAAGAATTGTGCTTATAACTATCATTTTCTTTATATTCATTCATTTCCTCCAATCAATTTTAGTTGTCGAGTTCAAAGAAATCAAAAATATCTTCACTAATGAAGGGTTGAGTAACGGTTTTATTAGTGAGTTTTCCGTCAATGTCTATAAAAAAATAATGCGCTTTGGTAATCGGGGAAGATATAAGTCTGTTTCATTCCAATTATTGTGATTATGGTCGAGAAGTATTGGAGTTCTTCCACCGTATTTAGCAACGGCATTATAGAAACCTACCGTATGTTCGGGACCTTTCCCGTACTTTTGCTCTTCCTCGTAATATTCTGTGTCATAAAGTCTGGGTAAATATTTATAATGAGGATAATAATTCGTGTTTCCCATAACGGGCATTGGAACGGGGCAAGTCCAATCTTCATAATCACCAAACATTTTCGTAGGGAGAACATCTATCACATAAAAATTATGTGGGAACCCCATTGTTTTTGCATCTCCATAATGTATAACACCGTGTTCGGCGCGATAAAGTGTAATTAAAGAATGGAGTTTCTGCAGATGCCCTGCGCAAATTCCAATATTAACCCTATCCTTTATTCCTTTAACGACAACAAATGTTATCCCTGATATTATCGCCACGATAGATAGAACAATCAACACTTCGACAAGTGTTAAGCCTTTACTTTTCATTCAGCACCTCTTTGAAGTTTATCGGTAATTGCGTTTATACCAAAATCTTTTTGCACCCAACTGATTCTGCCGTCTCTCCTCACTTCATAACATCTTGGGAGAAAAACACTGTTAAAAGAATTATGTAAGGTTCTGTTTGCGTCAAGTAAGGCATCGCCTGCGAACTCCGGCATTTTCTCGATAATTGATATTTCCGAAGCACTACCTATCTTTGGGTCTTTACTTAAACCTATTTGTGAAGGTCCACACCCTTCTTCTGATAAAACATAGAAAAGCTCTCTTGCTTCAGGTGAAAATGAGAACAACCCTGCAAAAACAAAGAACGCTAAAGAGAGGCAGAACACAGCCAGAGTCTCCCTCAAATAAAACCTTTTAGTTTTATTCTGTTCGCCAACCTCAGTTAGCCCTATCCCAGCCTTACTTTTTTCCATATCTCACCTGACAAATGTACAGGATATTGTACTTGAACATAAGTATACACCCTCAAAAAAACTACTGGTATTTTTGCCAGTTTTTATTGTGTGGTCGTTCTTGGTACCAGTTGAACTCCCATATCATTTACGACAATGAGTGCGTTGGTGGGACAAACTTCGCAGGCTTCTATAATTTTTTGTTTGTCAATTTTTTGCGGGTTTTCAAGGATGGATGAGAGGTTGTGCTCGTCGAGTTCGAAAAATTCGGGTGCGATTTTCACGCAGTTACCGCTTCCGATGCAGAGCGTGCGGTCAACTTTTACTGTTATTCCGTGTATTGTTTGTTCGACCATATTTTAAAATATCAAATGTTTCTCTCTGCTTCGCAGGTTTAGCAGTAGTCCCAGCATGGCAAAGTTTAGCACCATAGCGGAGCCGCCGTAACTCATGAAAGGCAGGGGTACACCCACAATGGGTAATACGTGAACCACCATTAAAAGATTAACCAAAATATGAAACGCAAACACCACGTAGATACCAGTTGCGATGATTTTGAATAGCGGCTCTTGAGCAGAAGCCACCACCCGCCAGACCCTGTATAAAAAATATGCGAACGCCGCAACGGTCAGTACTCCTCCAATGAACCCCCCCTCTTCCGCAACGACGGTGAAAATGAAGTCGGTGGTTTGTTCGGGGACGATGCGTGCTTGTTTAATAGCACCTTGACCGAAACCCTGCCCGGCTACCAATCCGCTTCCGATGCTGTATGCCGCAACACGCGAGTGATAACTTTCACGCCCTGCTATCAAATCTTCGATGCGTTGTTTTTGATAGTCTTGAATGATTCCCATATTCCATGCAACAGATAGCATGATCACCCCCCCCATCACAACACCGGTGATGTAGCGCAGTCTTTGCTTGGCAACCAAAGACATCCCAAGCCAAAGACACAAAAACACAAGGCTAGTTCCGAAATCTGGTTGTTTGAACACCAGCAAAAATGGAATGAGCATGTGAACCAAAGAGAAAAATAGAGTTTTAGGAGTGCGCAAGTGTTCTTTGTGGCGAACTAAAAAATCAGCAAAGGTAAGGATGAGTATGATCTTTGCAGGTTCGCTGGGTTGGATTTGCAACGGTCCTAAATCTATCCATCTTTGCGCCCCTTTTCCTTCTTTGCCGACTATGAATACCATTAATAGAAGGATGAGGTTGAAAATATATAACGTACGGCTATTTGTGCACCACGTGCGCGGGTCCATAAAATAAAAGAGCATAAAAACAGGAACAGAGAGAAAAACCCACACAATTTGCTTATTGAAATCTCTGTGATTGGGCTGTACGGAACTCGCACTGTATAATGTTAACAACCCAACGGACAAAAGAAGCATTGCAGAAAGAAGAAGTGGCCAATCCATTCTTCTTTTGATTTCTCGTTTAATGGAAACCGCTGTGCTCATATTAAATTAAAATTCATTCCAACGCGTAATGATGGCATGACGCCATCCGCGCACACTCACATAACAATACTCCGCTCCAACGGAAAAGAGTGCACGTTCCAGAATCAAGGCACCGAGATGAATGGTGCGTTCTCGCCCTTTTTCTAAGCCTTGTAATTCTGCCCGTTGGTGATCAGTCATTTTGCTCATCCAGCCAGCCATTTTGCTGATTTCCTCATAGGAGATTTTTTGTGCATGAACTTTGTCCGGATTCCAGTTCATGATTTTTTCACGGATGGTGATAAGGTTTGTTGCGCTTGCACCTAAAGCCACAACTGCTCCGCATTGATTAGGCAGATATCGCATTTGAAAGATGTCATCTATTTTTTGTGATGCTTTAAGCAGGTTAGGTGAATCGAGTTTTTCCGGGAGATGATCGCGAAGAGTAAGAGTTCCGCAAGAAAAACTTCTTTCGAAAACTGTTTCAAAATGATTGTTTCTGCGCTTACACGTGGCAATTTCCGTGCTGTTTCCTCCAACGTCTATTACCGTTATGCAATCATGTGAATTAAATGAATTATCATCACAAACACTAAAAAGTGAAAGTTTGGCCTCATTTTCGCTTGATAAGATTTTAATGGGAGTATTTTGCTTGACTGCGAGTGCCAAAAAGTCATTTGCGTTTTGAGCGATGCGCAGTGCCATTGTTCCATAGGCTTTCACGTCAGCATTTTTCAAAAAAGCATCTTCAAATGCTTTCTTAATTAACTCTAAGGTGCGTTGGATAGATTCATTGGAAAGTTTTCCTGTTCTTTTAACGCCCTCTCCCAATCCCGATACATTGCTTGTTTCGTAAATTGGCACCCATTCATTGGCTTGATTTTCACAAACTGTCAACAAAACAGAATTCGAACCGATATCTATGACTGCTCTTCGCACAGTTAACACTACCTCAGTATGCAATCACCAGTATAATCCCGCATGTGAGCAGAGAGGAAGCCATACGCGATTTGACCGGACTTATCCTTTTTTCGAGGGATATCGGCCCGGTGCTTTACAAAATATGCGAATTGGCAATTGAGCATTGCGGTGCGACTAATGCAATGGTTGCACTTTTTAATGAAGACCTTGGCTATATGACCATGCGTGCAGGAATGGGCAAAGATTGGAGCCCTGAAATGCTTGGCAATTGTATTACTATTGCAGACCAAGAATCAGAAGGTGTTACCGCATATGTAGCTGCAACGGGAAAAACTTTCATTGCTCCAGATGTAAAGAAAGAATCACGCTATCGTTTGATGATTGAATCCAGCAGGAGCGAGATGGCATCGCCGATTTTTGATAAGCATGGCCGTGTTCGTGGTGTTGTGAATGTCGAGTCGAACGAGTTAAATAAGTTTCACGATGAGGAAAGAATTTTTTTGGAATTGCTAGCGATGTTAGCGGGCAACACAATCGAACGTGAAGACGCGAGGCAAAGAGAGAAGGCATTAATTGACGTAGGCGTTGCTCTTGACAGAGCACAAACCGAGGAAGATTTATTAAGTAAGGTTGCGCAAGTTACGCAAAGCGTATTGAACATCTCAGCATATTCAATTTTTTTGTGGGACGAGAGAGAGAATGCGTATGTTTTGCGCTCAACTGCGGGAGAAACATCGTTAAACCCTCAAGCAAAATATGCCCCTGGGGAAGGCTGTACAGGCTGGGTAGCAGAACATGGTGAACCGATTCGTTTAGATAATCCCAAAGATGATGAAAGATTTTTAGGAAAATATTTAGAGTTTCCAGTTGAGGAAATTGGTTCATTTCTTGCAGTTCCTATTTTTAGCAGTGGTAGGTCAATTGGTTGCATTCGTGCGATGCGTAAACTTGCACAGAACAGATTTATAGATGTGCGATTTACGGATGACGATGAAAGTTTGTTGATAGCCATTGCCGAACAGTTAGGTGCGGGACTTGAGAAATTGCGCAGTGTGAGAAAACTCGTAACGAGCGAACGTATGGCGGCATGGGGAGAGCTTAGTGCAAGAAGCGCACATATGATTGGTAATAGGGTATTTGCAATACGAGGTGATATTAACGAATTGCGCTTTTTGCTTTCCGAGAATCCTATATCGCGCGAAAATGCGCAAAAAGCATTGGAAAAAATTGAATTGAGTGTAGAAAAACTAGAGGAGATTTTAAGAGATTTCCGCGATTTTGTAACAGCAACGAGTTTGACTATCAATGAACATGATCTGAATCAAGTTGTCAAGGAAGCATCTCAAGCGTTAGTAAAACCTGCAGATACTGTGCAAATAAAATTGCAACTTGATGAAAGCGTACCGGAGTTTGGTTTTGATGCACAAAAAATGGAACGAGCAATATCCGAGCTGATAGAAAACTCTTTACACTTTATGAATCAAGGAGTGATTACGATATCAACCGGTATTGCCGGAAAAGAAGATTTGGTAAAAGCGGGATTGCGAAAAACAAATTGCGATTATGCGAAGATAGTTTTGGAAGATCAGGGGCCGGGAATCGAATCTGAAAGAAAGAGGATGATATTCGACCCGTATCACACTTCGCGTGTAAAAGGGATGGGTTTAGGTTTATCTATTGTAAAGGGAATCATAGATTCTCACCAAGGAAGGATATTTGAAGATGGTGAACCTGGAAAAGGTGCAAGATTTGTGATTCTTTTACCGATGCAAAAACAAAGTTAAATTGTTATCGCTGGTTAGTTTTCGTTTTTTGGATAGATCCCTCGCATTATTTTTCTAAATTCACTTGTGTCTGCCCATGCTTCCAACTCCTTTGATCGAAAAACCGGCATAGGATGTGTAAATGCCCAAGTGAATGTGAAATATAAAAGAATGCGTCCCAACTGATCCAACGGTTTTGCTTCTTCGAAAGCACGGGCTTGTTCGAGGAACGGTTCTATGGACGCTTCATGAGAAAAACGTGAAGGACCAGCAGTTAGTGCAAGGTTTGCATTAAGAGAGATGTTTATATCTTGTGAAACAAGTAATCCCGCTCTATCGCAGCTCAGTTCCGACTGTCGCATCCATTCATAAAACGCAAACACCAATCCGATTGCGGCAGCATCACCAATAATTGGGAGTCGTCTGCCGATTGCTTGCAAGAGCGGGATAAGTAGCCTACCAATTACGTGGTAAAGGAGATGGCCTGATTTAATGTGTCCGAGTTCATGACCAATGAGGTGGTAGAGTTGCTCGTTTGTGAGTGTGTCCAGCATGGAGCTTCGGATGGTAATGTAGGGTTGCTCTACTCCACCTGCAAAGGCGTTTGGGAAGGGATTGCCGGTCACATAAAGTTCAGGCTCGGGAACGTCGAGGATTTTGCAGGATTCTTGGAAAATCCCGTATAGGGTTGGAAACTGGTTTGGTCCGCATCTCACAGCAGATGCCATGTTTAAGGAGTACATCCACCTGTCAAGTCCAAGTTCTGAAAATTTCTTTATGACGGCAGGAAGAAGGGGGACTCTTTTAAGCGAATCCAACGCGCGCTTATCGGCATCGGTGATGAATGCGTCCGTTGAAAGATTTTCGAAAACGATGCGCTGTTTTGTGGACATATGAACAATACGACGCTTCTGATGAGTGAGTTGCGGTAATCTTTTGTTGTGCCGAAAGTGGGACTCACTACATTGGGATGTAAAGTTAACCAATACGAAACTCAGCGAATTCTCGATTCGTTCGAGCAGGCAGGTTATGAAGTTGTTCCGTTTAATGAAGTGGCGGATGTGTATGTGATTAATACGTGCAGTGTTACGAGTCAAGCAGAAAGCAAGAGCAGGCAAACGGTGCGTCGTGCAGAAAGACAGAATCCAAACGCGAAGGTTATTGTTACGGGATGTGCGGCACAAATGAGTCTTAATAAGGGTGAAAGACTCGATGGAGCGGATTTATTAGTGCCTAATCCGGAAAAACTCGATACATTAAAAAAGTTTTTTCAGACATTTCCCGAATTAAAATCAGAAAGGGAGGGAATAAAAAAATATTCAAGAGCGTTTAGTGGCAGAACACGAGCCACCTTGAAAATTCAGGATGGATGTGATGTTTACTGCAGTTATTGCAGTATTCCTTATACGCGCCCAGAAATGCGAAGTATTAACTACAAACAAGTGATTCAAGAAGCAAAAACATTTGCAAAAAGAGGATATAAAGAGATCGTCTTAACTGGAGTCTTAATAGGCTCTTATGGAAAAGAAACCGGAAGTGGTGGGCCGAACTTTGAAGATTTATTGGAATTGATTTGTGAACAAGAAGAGATTACACACCTGCGCATTTCGAGCATTGAAACCACACAAGTTACGGATAGATTAATTCAATTAATGAAACAAAGTAATTCTAAAATTGTCTCTCATTTACACATCCCACTACAATCGGGAAGTACGAAAGTGTTAAGGGATATGAATCGTCCTTATACACAAAAAGATTATCTTGACCTATGTGATAAGTTGTATGCCGAGATCCCAGACATTGCAATTTCTACAGACATCATGGTGGGCTTTCCCACTGAAATAGACGAGGCGTTTACTGAGACGGTGAAAGTTTGTGAAACAGTGAGATACAACAAAGCACACATCTTCCGATTCAGCCCGCGGTATGGAACTCCTGCAGACGAGTTCGGTGATAAGATTCCTGATAGAATCAAACAGGAACGAAGCAAGATTTTAAAAGAGATTACAGATAGAACGAGAAGAGAGTTTATCGAAAAACAAATTGGTAAAACTCAGGTGGTTTTGGTGGAAGGAAGAGCGAAACCGGAAGGTTTGATGCGCGGATTAACGAGGAATTATATCGAGGTGGAGTTTCCGGGACCTGCTTCTTTGGCAGGATGTTTGGCGAATGTAGTATTAACGGGCGTTAACGGAACAGAGGGTGTGGGAGAATTGGTGTCCAAAATTTCTGATACAAGTCGAGTTAAAATGTTGAATGTTGTGAGATAATCATGGACTGTATATTCTGCAAAATCGTGAGTGGAGAAATTCCTGCGAGTAAAGTCTACGAGAACGAGCATGTCATCGCTTTTAACGACATCAACCCCCAAGCGCCAACACACATTCTTGTCATTCCTAAAAAGCATATTGATGGCATCCACAAGGCAACAAAAGAAGATGCGATCGGTGAATTGATGTTAGCATGTGTGGAAGTTGCCCGTCAAAATGGTTTGGAAGATGCAGGGTACAGACTTGTGATTAATAGCGGAATGTGGGGAGGGCAAACAGTGCATCACTTGCACGTTCATGTTTTAGGTGGCCGTGCCATGACATGGCCACCGGGGTAAAAATAGTTGATATAGGGGTAACAAAATGATAAATATATTGATGGCAACTTTGGCGTTTTCCTTTATTACTAACGACGGAAGTTGGGTGCAAACCGGAAGCGCAGGGCAGTTTAAACCGAATAATCAAATTCAGATGGTTTCGGAAGATGTTAAGATTTATTTGCAAGATGAATCTGCAAAGATTTCTGCAAAGTTTATTTTCAAAAATCATGGAAATGCTACGACAGTTACAATGGCGTTTCCCGATGAAACATATAGCCAATCATCTCCAGCCATTAAAAAACTTGTCTCTAAGGTTGATGGACAAGTCACAAAAACTGCTTATCAGCAAATGGAACCTCAAGGAGACGATGAAGAAACAGATGACGTGAAAGGTGTATGGTTGAAAACAGTAAGTTTTTCTGCAAACCAAACGCGAACAGTGACAGTGGATTATGAGTTCGATTTAGCCGCAAGCGTGATGAACGACAGATACTTGGGCTACGTTTTGGTAACCGGTGCAACTTGGCAAGGAAACATCGAATCATGCAAAGTTACTGTGGACTGGTCGAAGGTGAAAAATTACAGTAAACCGGATGTGAGAGCAATAAATCCTGAAAGCTATTCCATATCAAGAACTTTGCCATGGAAAACCACTGGTAATAAACAAATTACTTTAGAGCTGAAAGACATAAAGCCAGATTTCGATATTTATATTAGAATGTTAAAAGGATTTTGGAATTACCGCATCAATGGTAACAACGTTTCGACAGATGCAGCAGGATATTCCATGTACCTTCCTTATGGTAAAGGAGATAACATCATGCTGCCATCTTTTATGTTCGCGGGATTTTTTGGTGCGAGGATAAACGGGCAATGGGAAGAGTGGAAAAGTTCATCTGTGAAGATATTTGGTGGTGAATTTGAGTTTTTTGCACCGGACATGATTATTTTTGAGGACGGAAAGCTTGTAAAATTACAGCGTCTTTTCAAGAAGATGGCGTATCCGCATAATCAAATGGATGAAATAGATTATGTTTACTTAAAGGATGTGGTAATTGCATTAGGCGGCAGTTATCAGTACGACTCGAAAGAGGATATAATAAACATTACATTTCCTGCGAAAAAGTGAACTCTTTACTTGTATTCACGGCGTTATTTCAACCGATATTGTTTTCTTACACGGAAATTGATATCACCCCCCCTGGACCACTGCCTTTAGGAGGATATACCATGAGGCAAGACAAACTCATGGAAGGAGTAAAGGATAAACTTTATGCTCGTGTTATTTTTTTGAAGCAAGGAAATAAAGAGGTTTTGCTTGTCTCATGTGAAATGCTCACTATTCCTGCAAGTTTAACAGATGCCATCCAGTCAAGGTTGAAAGAGAGGGGAATGAATGCTCAATTGTTTTTGGCAGCGACTCATACGCATTGTGCACCAGACAGTCAGATGCTAAATGATAGGATGCGCATGAAAATCCCGGGGATTGCGATTTTTAACCCGGAGTGGTTGGAATGGTACGCATCAAAAATATCCGAAGGGATCGTTTTAATGCCCCCTTTAAAAGCGTTGAGCAATGTTCATCTTGTTACCGGTATTGCTAAATTAAACAGACCTCGTATTGAAGGACGCATTCCGGATGAAACCGTTGCTCGTGTAATATTTGAAACTCAAGAAGGCACGGTTGAAATTTTTCATTACTCCGCACACCCAACAATCTTTTCTGAGAACATGAATCAAACCAGCGGGGATTATCCGGGTATTTTATGTGACTTAAGAAAAAACCGTATGTTCTTTAACGGAGCACAAGGAGATATCGCCCCATCCCCCCCTTCAGGCAGCACAGAAGAAGAACGAGCCAAGCGAATGGCTCATGCGTTAGAGCAAACAGCAATGAAAAGGTCAAAAAAAATCAACCTTTCAACTTTAGAAATCAAAAAAAGAAAATTAGACATTCCTCCCGTAAAACCGCATCCTGAGTTTGCAAAGAGAAACAATATTCCTGATGCTCTCGCACAGATTTTGGTAAGTTCTTTTGCGTATACTGAAGCAGAGGTTGTGGTCATTCAAATAGGTGAACTGGCATTTGCGGGCATTCCCGGAGAACCTACAGCCGAATTAGGCAGACAAATTCAAAAAACATTGCAAGAAACAAGGGAAGCAGAGAATGTTTTAATTGTAAGTTTTGTAAACCGGTGGTTAGGATATGTTCTTACTGCAGATGAATATGAAAAAGGCGGCTATGAAGCATCGTTAAGTTTTCACGGTGCAAATTTAGGAAATTCAATTCTTGATGCTATGAAAAAGTTGTTTAACCTTCAGTACGTATCATTAAACTAAACAGGGCATTTTTAATGTTGTCCATTGCAGTGTTTGGCTTTGTTTTGTCTGTGTCTTTAAACTCAATGACAGCGTTTCGTCTTACATAGAGAGTATTTCCACGTACTCTGACATCGAAAAGTTGAGGGTTGTTGTCAAAGAACTCGTTAAGAACTTCTATTGCAGTTTTGGCTCTTGTTTCAGCCTCTTCGCCTGATAATTTAAAAAGTTCGCGTTGTCCAAATTTCACCACTACATCACCATCTATCACTTCATACATTGCTCGAAATGAAGTCGTAACTTTACTTCTTTCGATGGGGATATTGTTTTCCGCAAGCAGTTTCCTTAATGCAAGCACTCTTTCTGAGCTGGGGGGGTGTGTGCGCAGAATACCAAGCTCAAATTTCGGGCTGAATCTATCTCGGAACTCCAATCTTTCTAAGAATGTTAAAAGTGCAACAGGATGATACTCACTTTTTAACAAATACATGAATCCGGTTTTGTCTGCATCGGTTTCTGCTTTTTGTGTCCAACCGCTTGTAAGCGCGGTTCGCATAAGCGATCCAGCCATAACAATGCCCCCTGCACCTTCCCCCCCCTTAAGCAAAGCACCAATGATTATCGGCACAGTCCATAAATCTGCTTTGCTTCTATCACGTACTAATGCATGAAGATGCCGGTGTGATGCGTGTGCAATCTCATGTGCAAGTACTCCAGCGAGTTCATCATCGCTCTCCACGAATGATAAAAGCCCTTTGTTAACATAAATAAATCCTCCGGGAATGGAGAAAGCGTTTACGTCGTCGTCGTCAACAACCTTGAAAACGTAATCAAATTTAAAGTGTCGGTTATCGCCGTAAGTTGCTGGGACATGGTTTTCATTGGCAATTTTTGCCAGTGCCTGACCAATTTTATTCACCCTTTCGATAAGGGCTTCATCGGTGCTAAGAGTGATTTCTTTCTCGAGACCCTCTACGTACTCTTTGCCCAAGTTCACGTCCTTCTCGGTTTCTTTGGCTATCTGATCGTCCTTGGCAAGAAGGCTGAGCGAGAACATTAACAACAGTGGCAAAGCTAAGCGTAATCTCATATTTATCCGTTCTCCAGTATGACGCTTATTCTTAGGCAAAGTATCGGCTTTTGAAATCAAACTTAATGTGAAAAAGCGCAAGGGTTTTTGACACCTTGCGCCCATGATTTAAGGATTAGCGAGGGTTATCGCTTCATGTTGAGGAGGTCTTGGAGCATTTCGTCAACAGTGACAACCACGCGAGTGTTTGCTTGAAAGCCCCGCTGAGTAACAATCAGCTCCGTAAACTCGTTTCCTAAGTCTACGTTTGACTGCTCAAGGAACCCGGTGAAGATGTTTCCTCGCCCTCCCTCTTGCGGAGATCCAACAACGGGAATGCCCGAGTTGTCTGTAGGTCTCCAGAGATTGTTGCCGATTCTTTCCAGTCCGGCAGGGTTCGGGAATATGGCAAGAGCCACGCGACCGAGTGAACGTGTGAGTCCGTTAGTGTAAAGACCCGTGATAGTGCCGTCTACACCTACGTTAAACCCTGCAAGCGAACCCGGAGGGAATCCGTTCTGATCTGTTAACTGAACTTGTGTTTCTGTGTCCAACTGGCTGATTCGTTCGAAGTTGAGTGTAACATCGAACGCCGGAGCGCCGTTCAACGTAGGCACGGTGATGATCTGTGCCACGCCTGCATTAATCAAACGACCGTTTGCATCGAAGTACAAGGGTTCACCCGTAGTTCCCGAATCGCCAATGGGAACTCCGTTTTCGGTTGCAGACCAATCCCAACTGGCTACCGCTCCGGGGGGAGGTGAACCGATGGGAGGAATCTGGTGGTTAGTAAACACAAGTGAAATGTCGTGCGAGCCACCTAACTCATCGTAAACGCGGAAAGAAGTTTCCCAAGAATCGGTGGAAGGGGCGCTTGAACGCAAGTTGCCTGCGAAGTTTGCCAAAGTTGTAACTTGCACAGCTTTCAATGAACCTAACGGAATAGTTAATGAACTTGCAGGTGTCACAGGTGTATTCGTGTTGATATTTCCGAAGTTATCTGCCATCCATCCGAGTAGTTTTTCTCCTGTACTTCTTTGTACAAGTGAGCCGCTTGCGTCAAGGTCAAAGCCTCCGTCTCTGGAGTAAGCGATTCTTTCACCATTTGTTACCATGAAGAATCCTGAACCTTGAATGGCAAGGTCTGTACCTCTGTTAGTCGATTGAAGTGAACCTTGTTCGAGGTTAGCGTCTGTGCTTCCCACGACAACTCCCAATCCATACTGAATGGGGTTTGTTCCACCTAGTCCACCCTCTTTAGGTCTTGTTGCACCACGAATGGTGAGAGCGATCATTTCTTGAAAAGTAACACGACTGCCTTTGAAAGCTGTAGTGTTAACGTTGGCAAGGTTATTGCCTATGACGTTCATACGGGTTTGCTGTGCTTTAATGCTCGCAACGCCCGCGAGAAGTGCTTGTAGCATTTTGTTTTCTCCTATGCGATAGTTTTTTTTCTTCTGTGTTTCCGTTTTTTTGCAGTAGGAGACCTCTCAATTCGTTTTCACGAAGCTGAGTCCGGCCTTATACGAATACTGCACTATCTATGTTCGTAAACACGTTTTCTTTAAGTTGTTCTTGAGTAACTGCAGTAATGACTGTGCGGTTTTTCACGCTAACAATGAGAGCGACATCGTCAATCATGACTAAGGATTCTTTACTGCCTTTTTTTTCGGCACGAGCGATTCCTTCATTGACACGTTCCCAATCCTGATAGTTCAAATCAATTCCGCGACTTTGCAAACGCGTTTGCGCATGACCTGACACTTTCAGATTCATCTCCTGCTGCAATAGGTCTGCAAAGCGGACTTTGCTTTCAGGTTTTGTTTTCGCTGCAGGTGCTTGCTTAAGCGATTGTTGTTCTACAAGGTGTTGAACTTTCGAGTTGTTAACTCTCATTGTTTTTTACCCTCACGTTTACAGAGTTACTCGAACAATTTTGTCGATGGAGTAAGCACTGCCGTTAACCACAACAAATGCTTTTCCTGAATGGACTTCAACGCCCTCCACATAACCGATTATCGGTTCATTAGTTCCCACACCGGGATTTATCTGAACGATATGTCCGATTAGCGAGGAAGCTTGGCTCATCTGAAGAGAAGTCTCAAGGCGATTGATTCCATCTACCGTCCCCAGTTGCGCCATCTGTGCGAAAAAGTCACGATCATTCATGGGCTCAAGCGGGTTTTGAGTTGCTAATTGCACAACCAATAATCGCATGAAATCCTCACTATTTAAGTGACTATTCTTCACAGGCGGAAGGGGGGGGAGTATGTAATCGTTTTTAATTCCTTCTATTGCCATATTGATGTCCTATACGTTTATGTCAAAGAGCGATGTCGAAAGCCACGCTCTGTCAACTCGTCTGTTTGGTGCCACGCTTGGTGAGTCATTCACGCGCAGATTGGGGTTGCGTTGAATGGCTTCGTTTGCGGTGGTAGGTTCGCGTTTGGTGTTTGCTTGCGCACCTACATGCATTGCGCCGAGTTCCAAACCGCGCTCATTCAATGATTGTATGAGTTGTTCTCGGTTAGCTTCGAGCAATGCACGCACTTCGGGGTTTGATGCTACGATGTGTGTTTCCACTCTTTGCCCGATTGATCTCACCGTTACTTTCAGACTGCCCAACTCTGGGGGATCTAACCGAATAGTCATTTCTTCTCTGCGATTATTTTCAAGCATGTCTTGTATGCGATTTATGACGCGTTCAAGAACAGGCTGAGCAGGAATCGTTGGTCTCTGTGTTTCGGCTACATGAGTGATACCGCTCGATTGCATGCTTGGCGTACCAACAGGCGACACAGTTGTAACTGGTGATTCATCAACTTTGATTGCAGGAGAAACAGATTCCGTAGCAATCGAGAGATGACGTCTTCCGCTTGATGTAACTGCATTCAACATTTCGTTAGCGTGGAAGGCGATTCGAGCGTTTTGAGGAGCGATAGAAGGTTTCGGTGCTTCTACTATGCTCTTCGGATCTATGCCATGTCTTTCAGCTAACTCTCTGAGGGAATCCATAACGATTTGAGGTCGTGACGTGAAACCTGTAACACGAATACCGTTTCGAATTACACTTGCGACTTCATCTTTTGGAACTCCCAATTTCACAAGTTGGTTTGCGAAATCACGTATTGTTCCAACGTTGGGATTTTTCGGAGAACGTTCAGGTGTTTGAATGCTCTCTCTTATGCGTTGTGCTCTTTCAGACATGTTTCCTATGTAACTTCTTAAATCAAATGCCGGAGGACGAAATGCAGTTTCGTTTGGTGTTGAAACAGAATTCTCCGGTCTTGTTTCACCATCCGGGTTTGCAATAGTCATACTCATTGCGGAAGTTACACGTGCATCTTGTGGAGTATTTGGTGTATCGAAGTAATTTCTTACTTCACTTAACCTATCATTGATTGCCGTTGCGGGCTTCAATGGAGTTGATAAGTAATTGTCATTTGAGTTACTTTCGCTTTTCCTGCTTGAATTCATATCCGGTGTTGTAGGTAACGTCTGATTTCTATTTGAGCCAACAACAGGATTTGAAGGATTATCTTCTTCAATTCCCGGAATGAAAGGCAGGATGACGTTTTCACGCTCCATACCGCGGGACTCATTAGGAGTGTTCGGCCCGAAATATGGCGTGGAAACTGTAGGCCGTAACTCTGGCTTGTTGTTTCTGTTTTCTTCGTATTGATTAGGAGTTGTTGGACGATTATTCTGAGCAATAACAGGCACGTAAGTATCCTGAGTGTCTTGAATTACAGATGCGATAACATCAGGCAGACGTGTGATATGGGGATGGGTTTGGTTTGAGCCTAATCCTGCAGGTGTGCCGATAGGCTTCTCCTGATTTTCCCCCTCGTCCAGCCTTCTTTGATTCGCATTCGGCTCGTCAACGGCTCCTTGGTTTTCTGTTCTTCTTATTTCCGCTTCGACTGCGGTTTTGGGTACAACCGCCGGGGTTGGAGTACTGAAGACCTCTCGAATCGCTTCTTCTATTGCGCCTCTTAGGTCAGTTACAGGCTTTGGACCCGGTACGGATATTCCCAACTCCTCATTCGAGCGGGCTCTTGCTCCCGTAGAATACGGTGTTTGTGCCGTATCCACGAAGAGCGCATTTTGCAGTGATATCTGCATAGCCACACCTCCGTGAAGTGAGTTATCCAAATTGATGTTCGGCAAAACAAGTGGGCTTCTTTAGTCTCTACTTCGACTATTGAGGTGTGTTAAAATGAATTCATTAAAGGCATTTTTAAATGATAATCGTATTCCAAAAGCAAACTCCTGAAACTGAAATCTGTCGAATAACAGAGATAGCAAAAGGCTGGGGCTTTTTTGTGTTGCAGAAAGAATTAAACGGAAACACGATTTTACTTTGTGAAAACCCGCAGAAAACACCATATCCTGATTTAATAAGTGCGATTAAAGCGAGCGGATATGTGGAATCCATAACTCACAACTCGAAGCCGTATCATCTTGTTTCCAAAGAAAGTAAAGAAAAGACAATTGCAGATGTTGGGGGAGGTGTACAGTTTGGTGAAGGATTCGAGGTGATTGCCGGACCGTGCACGATAGAATCTTACGAATCACTTTCTGAAATTGCAAAACAAATTAAAAACATCGGGATAAAACTCTTACGTGGCGGGATATTCAAACCCACTACATCCCCTTACAGTTATTCAGGCCTGGGTGAAGAAGGTATACAGATTTTAAAAGCTGTTAAAGAGGAAACCGGATTAAAAATAGTCACAGAAGCGCTTCATGTATCGCATTTGGATATGCTTTCCAGCGTAGCAGACATTATTCAAGTCGGTGCGCGAAACATGCAAAACTTTGAGCTTTTAAAACAAGCAGGGAAAATGAAAATCCCTATTTTATTAAAGCGACACTTCGGATGTACAATCGAAGAATGGCTGTGTTCTGCAGAATACATTTATTCAGAGGGCAATGAAAACATTATATTGTGCGAGCGTGGTGTGCGGACATTTGAAAAATCCACACGAAGCACATTAGATATATCAGCCATTCCCTTAGTAAAATCGCTATCGCATTTACCGGTGATAACCGATCCGAGCCATGCTGCAGGGGATAGAAGGCTGGTAAGTGCTCTTGCGTTGGCATCATGTGCATGTGGTGCTGATGGTGTGATGATCGAAGCTCATGTGCTTCCCGAGGTATCGGTGAAAGACGGTGCTCAAACGATATCCATAGGAGAGCTTCGTGACTTATACAGGAAATTGATGGCTGTATCTTCGATAGTGAATAACGTAAAGCAGGTTTTTGAACCTTTGCAAGCAAATTAATACAGGAGTGCCTTTGATTGGCGGTGAACGTCTCGACTTAAGAGAGGGAGAATGATGCGATTAGAGATTTTTTCGGTGTCAGCGATAGTTATCGCACTTGTGGGCTGGGCATGGGAAAGCTACCGAGGAGGATCTAAAGATGGTGTGAGTAGGTCTATCTGGATTCCTCAGGGTTTAGGTTTAACGTTAAGCATATTGCTTCCTCAACTTATCGCGTTTGGCTTATTTGCTTTTGTTATATACGTGAGTATAGCAGGTGCACAGCAAAGACAGCCCCTTGAAGCGGAAGCGATGCTGGGGCTGTTGATAGGTTTCCTTGTGGTGCATTTAGCGGAGGAAGCAGAAGCACGATGGGGGAAGAGTCTGGATTTTTCTATCATGCCTTTCGCATTGGGCATGGGGGGGGTAACACTGATATTTTTAGGGGCGAGTACCGGATTGCCGATGAGTGCGATGGCGATGACGATACCGATAGGGGGGGGACTTGGTGCCGCGGTGATGACGCTCTCAGACAAAAAGATGCGAGGAAGATGGGCATCGTATACGGCATTGAGTGCGGCGTTAATGAGTTTTGCATATCTTTTGGCACTGAAAAGGCCTGAAGATAATGCCATAGCCGGCATGATTACTCTTGGGCTTACAGGCGTGGTTCTATCATTGATTGTGAGTACTCATGTTCCTTCAAAAGTGTCCATGTTGTTGAAGTTGCCTGTGAAGATGATTCGAGGGATTGGCTTTTTTGTGTTATTTGGGTTGTTTGCATACTTTATTGGAACACGCATGATGCAAAGCACTGAATTCGTATGGCTTGCATTGGGGGGGGCGTTTGCGTCTGTGCTTACGGGCTGGATGTTAAATGATGAAGAAAACGCAACAACAGGAACAATAGGGTTAAGTGCGTTGGTTTGGATTTTTGCAACTACCCTCGCATTTGGCTGGATGAAAGGCTACGGTATAGCCGTACTGTTAATTGGTGCATTGTGTATGTTCTTTGTTATGGGTAGTCGAAGAGCATTGCTGCCGATGGGCGCCGGATTTGCGATATTGATGTATCGTGTCTTTTTGGACTACAATGAAAAACCGGATGCATCCTTAGAAATCGGACAAAACTACGCACTAATCGGAGTTCTATTTGGTGCGCTTGTACCGCTCACTTTGTTAGAGTGGGGCTATCAAGCACGGAAAAAGTTTTCCGGTTTTGTGTTGGCATCGTTGGGGATCGTTACCGGAGTAGTTGTTTCAGCGTTAATTGTAATTTTGATTTTCGTTTTGGACTTTCGCGGAGCGGTTGGATGGATGGCGGGGTTAAGCGTTGCACCTGTGATACAAGCGCTGCGCAACTCGATGCGTCCTGCCATTCTTTCGATTGTTGCTACATTAGGTGCGGCAAACATCCTTGCTTATCAACTCCTTCAACCACAATTAGGAATGGAGCGCGATGCAAAAATTAAACTTGTTGTTTGGGTTGTTGTCGGCGTTATAGTGTTAATAATTGTTTCAGGCTTGATTACAAAAAAGAATCCTGAAGGAGATGCCTTATGAAATTACAAGATTTTTTTTCATGGAAATGGACGGCGATTGTGGTTAGTGTAATATTTGCAGGCGGGATCTTTGCACTTGGTGTAAAAGAAGAAGTTCCTCTTGGAACTTTTGTGGGAACGGTGCGGTTGTCAGAAAATAGTCAGCCACTTCCTCATGCACGATTAGTTCTTCGTTCGTTTGTTACTACGGACACAGAAAAGCAGCGTACTTACTATGTAAGAAGCGATGAGAACGGCAGATTTAGTTTTTCTCGTATCCCTCTTGGAAATTATACTATCGAGGCATTTACACGAGCACATTCCGTTCGAGAAACACTACTCCATTTAACAGAAGGAAAGCAAGAAATAGATGTGGTTTTACAACCAAGCGCTCCTTTTCTTGAGCCTGTTTCAGGAGAACGAGTTTTCACACCTGATGAACAACCAAGCGTCACATTTGACGGATTCGCTCCGGAAGATGAATTAAAATGTGAGGTTTATTCAATTGACTTGGATGCAATTGTACGGGAGGGGGGGCTTGAAAACATACTTTGGTCGGTAGGCAGATGGGGTAAACAGATTGCAGATGATCGCCCTGCGTTTAAAAAAGTTAAAGAGTTCTCTCATAAAATCCAATCAAGAGATTATGAAGGAGTATTTCAAGAGAACATTCAAGCAGGTGACTTGCCACAAGGCTTTTATTGGTTTCAAGTTAAGAATGGCCCTGCAAGGGAAGGGACTTATTTTTTCATAACAAATATTGCTTTACTTACAAAACAAACTGAAGAGAGCGTTTATTGCTACCTTGCAAACGTGAAAACAGGCGATTCAGTACCTGACTCAGATGTGTATGTGCACAGCAAAGGACAAACAAAATATGTAGGAAAAACAAATGAATCAGGTTTTGTTCGTTTCAATACAAAACAACTATTGCCTGATCTCAGCGATTCTTTTAATGTCTCAGTGAGTGCGCGTTCAGGAGATTCAGTTGCTTTGGTTTCCTTCTACATGTATTCTTCTGAGCAAAAATATCGCATGTTTTTGTATACGGACAGACCGATTTATCGTCCGGGTGACACGATACATTTTAAGGGTATAGCAAGAGAATTGCAAGGATTGAATTATGTTGTACCTGCAAATAAAAATGTCACTGTAGAAATACGTGACCCCGAATACGATGTTGTAAAGAGGATGATTTTAACTACAAACGACATGGGATCGTTCTCAGGAGAATTTTCCACTTCTACTGAAGCCATAACCGGCGCATACGAAATCTATTGTGAAATAGATGGAGTTTCAGAATTTAGTTATGCGCGAGTAGCTGCTTATAGAAAACCGGATTATTCCGTTAATGTAAAACCTGCTTCTGATGTTTTCATTTCCGGTGATGATATTGTGTTTACGGTTTTAGCAGAATACTATTTTGGCGGTCCGGTGGTGGGGGCAGATGTTTCAGTGAACATTTATCAAGATATTTATTGGGCTTGGGACAGTGAGTATGAAATCGATGAAGAGTATTATTCTGCAGGAAATTTTATTACTGCTGTACAAGGCAAAACAAATGCTGACGGCTCGGTTACATTTCGCTTAAATTCTTCTAATCTCCCACAACTTGAAAGAGCATCATGGGACATGGGCGAGTATGATCGCATGCTTACTTTAAGTGCTGATGTGGATGACGGTAGCGGAAGGATGTTTAACTCGGAAACAAACGTAGTGATCGCTCGGAGTGCATATGAAGTAAAAGTAACTCCCCAGAAATACATTGCATCGCCGGGGGAGAAGTTACCAGTTTCTGTAACTGCTTTTGACCGAAAAAACAAATCTCCTGTCAGCAACCTAAATCTACAAGTGAGAACAGGAACACGCGACTGGTATGGCGAAGGGTGGAAAACGTCTTATCTCAAAACTTACAATGTAAAAACAGATGAAAACGGATCTGCTAACTTAGAAGTTGATGTCAATACTGTAGGTTCGATTTTTATAGAAGCGCAGCATTCCGATACACAAGGGAATAAAACGCAAGACTATGGATACGTGTATGTTTACGCAGGTGGCTACGATTGGACATCCGGCAATTATTCCGATATAACCATAACGCTTGATAAAGAAAAATATAACGTGGGGGAAACCGCACAGGCGTTAATCATTACAAACAATCCCGGTGCAAAGGCATGGGTAACAATCGAAAGCACGATTTTACACCAACAGAAAATTATAAGCATTGAAGACAACGCTACAATTTTCAAATTTGAAGTTACGCCTGACTTAGCACCGAATGCTTATATCACAGTGAACTTCGTAAATGATAAAACATTTTATCAAGGTTCAAAAATGATTCAGTGTTCTGATAGCCAATCAGTTTTAAATGTGAACATTGTATCGAATAAACAAAATTATCTCCCTCGCGAAGAAGCCACGTATACTATCAAAACAACCGATGAACACGGAAACCCCGTGGATGCAGAAATATCACTTTCTGTTGTGGATGAATCAATTTATTCGCTCGCAAAGGATAGAAAGGACATCACAAAAGCGTTTTACCCAAAAAGATATCAAGGTGTTTACACCATTCACTCTTTGGAAAGGATTTATTTTTCCAGTGAAGAAAAAAGTGGAAGTACGCCAGAGATAAGAAGGATTTTCAGGGATACTGCTTTTTGGTCTCCAACGATTAGAACGGGGGGGGATGGCACCGCAATAATCAGCGTTCCGATGCCCGATAATGTAACATCATGGCGGGCAAGTGTTAAAGCAATCACTGCTTCCACAAGGGTAGGGCAAAATATTCAAAATGTCGTTGTGAAAAAACCATTCATGTTGATTTTACAAACACCAAGATTTTTCACACAAGGAGATGAAACGGAGATAATCACACAGTTACACAACACAACAGATAAAAAATTGCAGGCAGATGTTTCAGTTTCAGCAGATGGAGTTGAATTCTTATCAAGTTCTCAACAAAAAGTGATCCTCCAGCCTAATTTAACACAACAGGTGCATTGGAAAATTAAAACACTTCGTCCCGGCACACTTGTTTTAACAGCATCAGCAAAAACCGACGCAGGGCTATCCGACGGCATGGAATTGAAAATACCAGTAAATCCAAAAGGCAGACCACTTATACAAACGGCAAGTGGAGAAGTAATTCATAAAGCAACTGCAAATTTTCAACTCGGTGCTGATTACATAAAGCATGCGGGGGGGCTAAAAATCAAAATCTCACCAAGTTTAGCAAGCGCCATGCTTCAGTCATTAGATTATCTGATTGGTTATCCTTACGGATGCACGGAACAAACCCTGAGTAGGTTTTTGCCAACTATCCTTGTTGCACAAATATTGCAAAATCAGGGGAGTAGTTTATCCGATTTTCCTTACAGGAACGAACTGCCTAAGATGATCGAAGCGGGCTTTGCTCGCTTACGTAAGTTTCAGCTTTCAGATGGAGGTTGGGGATGGTGGGAATACGGTCCCATGTCTGCGGAAATGACAGCACTCGTGTTGGAAGGATATTGGCGCGCATCTCAAGCGGGATTCCCTCCGAATCAACAGTCATTAGCAAGTGGAGTCAGGTCACTAAGATCTTGGGTAGATAACACGTCACCCATTAACTCAAATAAAAATGATTATCTGTACGCATTAAAAGTATTGGCATTACATGGAGAGCGACAGTTTGTAATTGATAAAGTTAATAAATTAAATATCGATACAAATAATTTGAATGAAACAGTTATTGCACTGCAAATCGTAAATGCTTTAGGTGCAGGTTTTGAAAGCGATCGTGATAGATTGCTAAATCACCTTCTGTCTAAAGTTATCGAAACACAATCTCATGCGTATTGGGAAGAGCCAACATACAGTTATCACCGATTTATGGTTACGGCATCCGCATTCGAAGCAATAGCCTCAATCGATCCGAATCATCCCATTCTTCCCAAAATTATAAGATATCTCATTCAAAAACGAAAAGGCTTTGCATGGTACAGTACAAGAGATTCAGCCGACATACTTTATGCACTTTCTACTTACGCGAGAAGCACGGGTGCATTTTTGCCAAACTATAATTTGAAAATTCTTATCAACGGAGAGGAATATCGCAGTTTGCAAGTTACTCAGCCTGTTCGAGATATGCAGGTTTATGAAATACCACTTGAAAACATGAAACCAGGAAACAATACTCTTTCTTTTGAATTGCAAGGTCAAGGTCGTGCATATTTTGATGCTGAGTTTTCGCAATACACAGAAAAAGGTGCGACACTTCC
>CAZSPF010000020.1:37791-38769 GCA_964608695.1 uncultured Fimbriimonadales bacterium
CCACTACAACGGTTTCGGGTTTTACTATTGAGCGCTCTTTCCACATCATTGAATCCAGAAGGTTTGCTGATGGAACAATGAAATTAATGCCGCGTGACCGCTCACAAACATCTTTTAATAAAGGAGATTTGATTCGAGTAATTATAAAAATTCGCTCCGACACACCCAGAAGATATATCCTCGTGGAATCACCATTCCCGTCAGGATGTGAGATGATGGAGACTTATCGAGATGAAAGTGAATACTCTTGGTACTTCTGGTATTCGGGATTCGACCTAAAAGACGATAAAATTGCGTATTTGATTTATGATTTGCCTGCAGGAGAAAACAAATTGGAGTTTACTCTTCGCGCAGAAAAGCCGGGAGTGTATACTGCAAGTTCCGCAAAAATGAGTAATATGTACGACCCGGAAATTCGAGCAACGACACCTTTGCAAACATTGCAAATAAAATAATGAAAACAAGATTTTTATTGTTCATTCCGCTGGCGTTAATCTGTTATATTGTGTTTGGTGCCCAAGAATCTTCATCTAAAGTATGTATCGCATCATACTCAACAACATTAGAAGGGAGATCAACACCTCAAATTCACAACTGTGAACTATCAGCAAAGAAAATCAATGGAATAATTATTCATCCCGGAGAAGCGTTTTCATTTAATGAAGTTGTGGGAAGTTGGTCGAGATATGAAGGGTATAGAAAAGCACCGGTGAGCTTTAATGGTCAACTCGTTCGTGCATGGGGGGGGGGAGTGTGTCAAACTTCTACAACGTTATACAATACTGCGCTTCTATCCGGAATGAAAATTGAAGAAAGGCACAGGCATACTTTCGCTCCGGATTATGTTCCTCCCGGTCGAGATGCTGCAGTGGCATATAAAAACATTGACTTGCGATTCACAAATCCGCATCAATTCCCGATTACTATTAAAACGAAAACACAAAGCAACAGATTAGTTGTGGAATTTTATGCAAGCGA
>CAZSPF010000021.1:0-5247 GCA_964608695.1 uncultured Fimbriimonadales bacterium
GGGAGGCCGATGAGTTTGACATGGAGGCAGTGCATCAGCATTTGGCTCCCAAACTTGTCTCCCCGACAATCCTCTCACGCTCGCAAACCTTCTCATAACCCTGTCAGTCATAAAGTCAAGTTCGGCTGATATCTCCCAAAACCAGTCCTCGTCTTTCCGCGAGCGCTTCATCTCAGCCAGAATTATACTGTTAAAATAGAACTCGAACAAAAGGAAAGAGTGAAATAGCATGGAAACCGAACTCATGAACCAGGCACAATTCTACGAAAAAAATGGCTACTGCATCATCAAAGGAGTTCTCAACGAACAACAAATCGAAACGATGCAAAAAGCCACCGATGAAGTCATCGCCGGTGTGAAGCGAGCCAAAGAAGACCACAGTTTCCTCTGGGGAGGCAAGTGGCTTTCCGAAGAACTCAGGCAAGCCTTAAACATAAACGGCGTTCACGATACGCAATTCCATTCATCAGCCTTCGCAAAACTTCTCGTGAACTCTGACGCGGTTTACGATGTTGTCGAGCAAATCATCGGTCCTAACATTCAACTGCATCACACAAAACTCATCGTCAAACCTCCTGAAACCGGTGCCCCTTTTCCCATGCATCAGGATTACCCATACTTTCCGCATGAAAAACATACAATGCTCGCCGCGATGTTTCATTTCGACAATGCCACTATCGAAAACGGATGCCTAAGAGTCGTCCCTGAATCTCACAAGCTCGGACCACTGCCAACTCAACCCGATGGCTTATATCTCGACCCACAAAAGTATCCTATCGAAGATGCGATGCCATGCGAGGTAAACGCTGGCGATGTTGTGCTTTTCAGTTACCTCACCATTCACGGAAGCGGATTAAACAACAGCAATCGCCCAAGAAGAAACTGGCTGGTTCAAATGCGATCCGCAGATGACCTCCCAACCGTTGAAACTCACCTCAGCCGAGGGCAGGGAATGATGCTCAGAGGAATAGACCCATTGGTAAGAATCACACACCTGTAATTTTTCGACCCTTTCCGCTTCAAGTTCTCAAACTGTCGCACAAACAGAATTGGAGAAGCAAACTCTGCATTTCGATTCCCGCTTATTGAATTTTTAGTTCTCATACCCATATAAGGCACAACTCGACAATTTGTCAACCTTGATATACATTTTTCAGTAGATTTCCCAGAAAAACTGGTAATTTATTGGGTAACCGAAGGAGTTGTCTCTTCCTTTTTCTCAAACGCTCGTTTGCTCACTTCACGTGCTATTTCTCCTGCGATGTTTCGAATACATTCCGCTTGTGTTGTTTTTGAATATCGTATCACTCCCGGTATGCCTTCATCACCTGATTCACTAATTTGTGGATCTAACGGAATAGAGCCCAAAAAAGGAACTTCTAATTTTTCCGCTAATTTTTCACCGGACATTCCCGCAAAAATTTTCGTCAGCTCCCCGCAATTTGGACAAACAAAACCTGCCATGTTTTCCACAACCCCCAAAACAGGCGCATTTAAACGACTGAATAAAGCCACAGATTTTCCTGCAATGTTCGCAGCAACATCATGCGGTGTAGCAACTATCACAACACCGGTTAACGGAACAAGCTGCGCCAAAGACATCGGTGCATCTCCTGTTCCGGGGGGTAAATCCACAATTAAGTAGTCCAATTCCCCCCACCGCACATCTTCCAAAAGTTGTTTTACTGTTCCTGCGACGATGGGTCCTCTCCATAACACCGCTTGTCCTTCTTCCAACAAAAACCCTAAAGACATCATTCTAATGCCATATCTTTCGATGGGAAGTATTTTTCCGCCTGCTGTCATGGGATGCTCGTTAGGGCAGCCCATCATCATGGGAATACTCGGACCGTAAACATCCGCATCTAATAATCCTACTTGTGCTCCGGATTCTGCAAGTGCGATCGCAAGGTTAACGGATACCGTACTTTTCCCAACCCCCCCCTTTCCAGATGCAATCGCAATTACATTTTTCACGTCTGGCAATAAATCTTTACTTTCTGTGGAAGTTCGTACACGTGATGTCATTTCCACATTCACTTCATTTGCACCGGTAATGTTTTTTACCGCGGCTATGCACTGCTCTTGCAGTTGTTCTTTTACGGGGCACGCGGGGGTCGTGAGTTCAACTTTGAAAGATACTTCTCCTTTGTCAATTTTAATATCTTTTACAAACCCGAGAGACACAATGTCTTTTCTTAAGTCCGGATCTGTAACTGTACGTAATGCGTTGAGAACTTCGGATTCAGTAATCGTCATCAACGTAATTCTACACTTTCATGTAAAAGATTAACTTGTTATTTAAACGAAAAATCAGCTTTTCTTTCAGGAGACGTACTGAGCACTCTCAGGGAAAACTCATGCCCAAGATGCATTTTTACATCCGAAAGCCTGAAACGTACTTCGTAAAGTTTTATGAAGTACTGCCCTCTTTCATACATCTCTTGCTTGGGCATTTTCTCGAATTCTTCCATAAGCAAGTTCCCGCCTACGGCGTAAATGTGCCATGGGAACCTCGATAACAGCCACTCTTCGTGAGTGCGCTTTTCATGCACTAACTTAACCGAGATCGGCTCGAAAGAACGATTGTTTGCAAGCAAAACAAAACGAACGTTGTCAATGCTTCTTGTGTCTGTCTTCCATGATTTTTCACCCGTCAAGACCGCAACTCCCGGAACCGCAGATAACTGAACCATAAAGGCTAAATCGTCTTCATAATGTGTTTTAATCGCACTCCATCTGCTTTCCAACTCCCCGCCTTGCCAGTACTCTTTCCTTGAAAGGTATCCCAAGCGGGTGGACACAAACGCAGGCGACATGAGATATGCGAACTCTATAGCACGTGAAAACCTTCCGTTCCACCACCTTGAAATTACTGCCTGATGGGGAAACTCGCAATGCTGAGCATCTCTTTTTTCTTCTGCGAGTTTGCGCCCGAAGTTCACCCAAGCTGATTGAGGTACAGCGCCCCACTCCCAGTCAATTCCCGATGAAGAATTGAGATTTAGCAGGGAACCAATGGCTGCCAAAAAAGCAGGGACACCTCCGACAGGAATCACATTTCTATTTTCGGTGTTTCTTTGGGTGAAACTTCACTAGATTCTCCGTCCGTGGGGAAAGAGTCCGGCTCGTTTTGGGGTTCTTCCTTTTCCGGTTTTCTGACAAATCTTCGCATTGTTTTTCCTATCCAGTTCGAAAGGTCATCAAAAATCGTGTAGCTACAGGGTATGACAAACAAGGTGAGAATTGTAGAAAGTGTCATCCCACCGATGATGATTATTCCGAGTGGTTGTCTAAATTCCGAACCGCGACCTAATGCCAAAGCAATTGGCACCATAGCCAATACAAGCGCAAGAGTCGTCATCAGAATTGGCCTCATACGAGTTCCTCCAGATTGAATTAACGCTTGTGTTCTTTCCACTCCTCGTTCACGTAGAGTGTTTGTAAAATCAACCAAAAGGATGGCGTTTTTACCAACCAGCCCTACTAGCATAATAATGGCAATGAATCCTACGATATCGAACGCTCTGCCCACAATCATCAATGCAAGCATTGCCCCTACAAGTGCTTGAGGTTGCGCAAGTTGGATGATAAACGGATACAAAATGTTATCGAACAATGCCGCTAGGACAAAGAACACAAAAATGATAGCAAGCATGAACGCTTGACCGAGATACTGTTGTTCTCTTGCCATAACTTCTGCTTCGCCAAGTGGTTTGTATGCAACACCTTCACCTAAACTCACGCCTTCGAGTGCTTTGTAAATTTCGTTTGTTACTGTTCCCACAATGTAACCGGGAAGGAGATACGCTCCGACAGTTATTTGTCTTTGCCTGTCTACTCGTTCGACTTTGTCAGGTCCTGATGCTCTTTCGATTGTTGCAACATCACCAAGAAATATCGGGTTGCTTTGACGGAATGTAATGGGCATGGATTCAAGTGCTGTTGAATCATTTTTCACATCATCTTTGAGATTAATTCTTATGTCGTACTCTCTACCTTTTTCGCGATACTTTGCGTCTGTATTGCCTTCGTAAAGTATTCTTGTTACCCCCCCCAGTTGTTGAACGGATAAATCATTATCTGCAAGGCGAACACGGTCAGGGATGACAAGCAATTCAGGTTTACCGGGTTTAGAGCTTAACTCTACATTTACAACACCCTCAATTTGAGAGATGATGTTTTTCATTTTTTCAGCCGCCTCAGGAACTAGATCAGGGTTAAGACTTGTAACCGCCATTTGAATTTGCCCCCCTCCAGGGCCAAATGCGCTTCCTCCTGAAACAACGATTTTTGCGTCGGGCACTTTTCCGATTTTTTGTTGTAATTCCGTTATTATTGCGTTTTGGCTTCTTGTTCTCAGCTTCTCATCTTTTTTCCAAAACATAATTGAATCAACAAGCGCTTTTTTCTCAATAAGGTTAATCGTTATACTGGCGTATTGTGAACCTTGAGTTGTTCCTCCTAATCCAACTGATGCTCCTGCCCCAATTCTGCTCGTAACATAGTTCACTTCCGGAATGGTCATTGCCGCTTCTTCCACGCGCTTGACGGCTTCGAGGGTCCGGTTAAGCGAGGAACCAGGGGGCATTTCTATGCTTGCGCTAATACTGCCCGTTTCTATGGGAGGGAAGAATGTGAAGTTCAATATAGGACCGCCTTTGTTTTGCCCTAAGAAAAACCCGAGGGCGGAAAACAAGATGAGCACACCACCGAACATTGCCCCCCCGAATAAAACTCTTAGATTAAATCTTTTGAAAAAGATGGTAGAAATTAATAAAACAATAACCGATATGCAAAAGAAGAACGCTGCAGGCTGAATAGTTCCAGCGATGGCTTCCGGAAGAGACTTTGCAAAACTTCCCCCCACCATCATAAACACGCCCATTAGGAAAGCGAAGCCGCCAAAGAATACGAAAAATCTTCTTTTTAAAGCCCATGCCAAGAGTTTTTGGTACCCGCGAGTAAACCCGTGTAACACTTCATCGAACTTCTTTGCGAACCCTCGTTTATCTTCTAAGTTTTCACCTTTTCGATACCATCTGCTTGCTAACATTGGCGTTAGCGTGAATGAAACGAGAAGTGAGAATAAAGTTGCAACTGCAACGGTAACTGCAAAAGGTCTCATAAACTCACCCGTGATTCCACCCATGAAGGCAATCGGCAAGAAAACAGCGACGTCAACCAAAGTGATAGAGAGCGCCGCAAGCCCAATTTCCATTCGTCCGTTAAATGCTGCTTCACGGG
>CAZSPF010000021.1:5262-38066 GCA_964608695.1 uncultured Fimbriimonadales bacterium
GAGGTGTCGGTAGGTATTTTCCAAAACGACAATTGCGTCATCAACAAGGATTCCCAAAGCCAATGACAATCCCAGCATGGTCATCGTGTTCATCGTAAAACCAAGTGCCGACATAACGGCAAACGCGGCAAATAAACATGTGGGGATTGCCAATGAAACGATGAGTGTCCCCCTAAAATTATGCAAGAACAGATAGATGATACTGACAACTAAGAAGATTCCGAATATCAATGCGTATTCCAAATCTTCAAGAGACTCTTTAATCTGTTTTGCGCTTTCACGGGTTACGGTGAATTTAATTGGATAAATTTTTGAAAGTTCATCAAATGCTTTCTTAGCATTTTCGGTAATTTCGACAGCGTTACCTTCACGTGTTTTTTGAACAGTTACGATAACCGCATCTCGTCCGTTTACTCTCGAAAAAGTGGTTCGTTCCGCTGGGCCATCTGTTATTTCAGCGATGTCTTTTAACAGAACGATAGCGGGGGGGTTATTGGGGTTTTGGAAATCTTGAATCGGTATGACGAGGTTCTTAATCTGTTCAACAGATGTAAACTCCCCTAAAACACGCACTCCCGTTTCACGTGCACCTTCAATTATTCGCCCCCCTGGAATGTTGGTAGCTGCCGCACGTATCTCCTCTAAGATATCGTTTATTCCAACTCGATAACTTAATAAACGCCCTTTGTCTATGGAAATACGTATTTCACGCTGCTGCCCACCAACAACTGTGGTTTCAGCCACACCGGGAATTCTTGCAAGACGATCTTTGACTCTGTCATCAACCAAATCTCGCAATTGTAATGGCGTCAGCGAATCGGATTCAACTGCGACAAATAAAATGGGCTCACCTGCGATATTCAGTTTTGAAACCACCGGTCTCTCTGCGTCTCTTGGCAGGTTTCCGATGATTTCGTTTACTTTAGAAATGGAGTCGGTTAATGCAGAATCGAGTCTCGTACCTAATGCGAATTCCAATAGAACTATTGAAATGCCTTCAGAAGAGGATGAGGAAATTTGCTGAAGCCTCGGCAAGCTGGACACTGAATCCTCGATCTTCCTTGTGATCTCTGTCTCAACTTCTTCGGGTGATGCTCCCGGATATGAGGTGAAAATCGAAATATACGGAAACTCAACTTCCGGATTTTGCTCTACAGGCATCGAACGCAATCCGAGCCACCCCAAAACAAGAGCGAGTATCATTAACATGACCACCCAAATCGGTCGTCTAATCGCGGCTAGTGTGAGTCCCATGTCTTATGCCTTTCCGTTTGATTTGTTGTTGTTTGTTTCCACTTTTATCTTCGAGCCATCGGCGAGTTGATCTTTTCCTTTTAAAATCACCTTTTGAGTAGAAGAAAAATTCAGTACCTGTATGTATTCACCTTCTAATAAACCCGTTTCTATAACAATCTTTTTAGCTTTATCTCCATCAGGAATAAATATAAACTTTTCTTCGCCACTTTCCAAAATCGCTCCAACCGGCAATAAAACCGCATCGTCAATTTTCGATTTCAAAATTTTTGCTCGCGCAAACATTCCCGGTTTTAATCTGTTTGTTGGGTCGTTTATGGCAATTCGAGTGGCAAATAGTCTTCCCAATGCAGTTGCGCTCGGTCGAATGGCAAGCACTGTTCCGCTGAACTCTTCACCTGGAAATGCATCCACTCTAATGCGTACATGCATGCCCACTGAAACATTCGCAACCTCTCGCTCAGGGAGCTGCCCCTCCACATACGTTCCTGCAACGCTCACAATCGTTGCAACCGGTGTTCCTACTCCTACCACTTGTCCGATTTGAACCGGTTTCCCAATGACAAAGCCGTCAACCGGTGAAGTAATAGAAGCATCAGCCAATCTTGTTCGAGCAGTTCTCAGTTGCGATTCTGCTTGCCTGAGTTGTGCTTCTGCTTGTCGTACTTGTTCGTTACGAACAGCGTCTATTGTGGTTGCTGTTTTTGCAGATTTCACTGCTTCTTCTGCTTGTTTCACATCTTGTTCTGCTTGTCTAATTTCTTCAGGTCTTGCACCTTCTAAAATTTGATTGTATGCTTCCAGCGCCTGCCTATAACGAGCAACGGATGAGTCATATTGCATTTGCGCCGCATCAACATCCGCTTTTGAAACGGCATCTTGTGCATAAAGTTGTTTCATTCTGTCCAAATCGTTTTTCGCTTTGTCCATGCCAGCTTTTGCTTCCGCAACTCTTTCTTGTGCCTGTTTCTTTTCTTGTTCTCTTGCACCTTTCAAAATTAGCTGCAAACGAGCCTTTGCAGACTCAAGTTGCGCTTCTGCTTGTTTAATGTTCGCTTGAGTTTGTTCAGGGCTGATTTTTGCTTGAAGTTCTGCTTGTGCTTTTGCAGACCTTGCGGATGCAACCGCCGCTTCCGCTTGCTGAACTGCATAGTGAAGTTCGGTTGAATCAACTGTAGCGATAACTTGTCCCGCCCTTACTTGTGAGCCGTCTTTTACACTTATACTTGTGATTTTTCCGGGAACTTTTGCACCTAATTGAATTTCTGTTTGTGCTTCGAGTTGACCCGTTATTTCAATAACATCTTCGATTGTCTTCACAGTTGGTTCGATAAGAGTTACCGGAACAGTCGTATCGGAAATAAGTTCTTGCTGAATTTTTGCCTGTTCTTGTGCTTCTTTATCTCTACACCCAAAAATTAAAACGAGAACAATGAGTAAACAAAAAACAAAAAAGTATTTTTTCAATAGAGTATCTCCTTTCCTACCGCACGTTGTAATCTTGCAAATGCAATTCTATAATCTGCAACTGCGGACACATAATTGTTTTTAGCGTTTTTGTAAAGCACTTCTGCATCGGAGACATCTATTTGTGTGCCGACTCCTGCTTCATATCTCACATTCGCAAGTCGTAACGCTTCGGTCGCTTCGATCACGCTTTTTTTTGCTGACTCGATGACTTTATGTGCCGTTTGCAAATCGAGATATGCCTGTCTAACTTCAAGGCGAATTGCAAGTTCTGTTTCTTGTAGTGCGATGCGTGCTTTGTTTTCTTCTGCAGTTGCCTGTTTCGTGCGTGCTTTAGTTTGCCCTGCATCGAATATGGGAACACTCAACATTGCAGTTGCTGACAGTGTGTCTTTTTCCGATGCAAAACCTTGTGCTTTAGGGTCTCTTTCAAATCTGGCGTTTAAGGTTAGAGAGGGATAGTTGCCTCGTGAACGTGCTTTCCTTGCAGAAATTTGAAAGTTTAACCTGTGATCCAGTGCATGAATTTCCGGACGATTTTCAAGGGCTTCCTCAGTTAATTCTTCTAAGTCCATTTCGATGATTTGTGGCTCGCTGATTGTTTCTGTTTCAAAATCTATAGAAATATCTCTTGCCAAAATATTGTTTAAGTTAGACTTAGCGATTTGCACTGCGTTTTCTGCTCGAATCACGTCTTGTTCAGCGGCACTAACAGCGGCTTGAGCGCGAATGATTTCAAACCTTGGTGCAACGCCGGCACCTACACGCTTCTCCGCTAACGCAAGCCTTTGCTTGGCGTTATTTTCGACCTCTTTTGCAACTTCGACAAGTTCAATTGCTTTAATGACTTGAAAGTAAACTTGTTTAACGCTAAGTTCAGCATTGTTTTTTGCAGCCTCCAGATACGATTCAGAAACTTTTAACAATGAGTCGGCAGCGGAAATTCCTAAATTCAAACTTCCAGAAAGATCTATGATTTGCATGAGATTTAGCTGTAGGGAAGCTCTGTCAATGGGTCTGAATACAACGGGGGGGCTATTTTCGTCGAATGAAACCTTGAAGTCTTTCGTAAACCTTGTATAAGTTGCATCGAAGTTTAATTTAGGATAAACATTCGAGCGTGATTCATCGAGCTGCCCTTTAACCAAGTTAATTTCTTCTTCCGCGGTCTTCACGATGTATGAGTTTTTCCTGGCAAGCGAAACTGCTTCTTCTAATGTAAGCACGTTATCATACAACCCTGTCCAGCCGGAAAAAGGGATAAAGATAAGCGCAAAACTTTTCATCTCAAAACATCCTTGTTCTGCCTAATTCTGCAATCCATATCGTTCATGTCTTACGCGCTCCTTTGTTTTTAGGTTTCGCTTTTGATTTTTGAGGCTTTGTGGGGGTTAGGATTCCGTTTAATACACAATCCACGACATCTTTAAGTCTTTCTGGTGGTTCGCTAATCATATGCGACAAAACAGCAGAGTTAATAATCATCCGTGCGGAAACTTTAGTGTTATGTTTTCTAAGTTCTCCTTTTGCAATTCTTGCCTCCAAGTATTCCGCCAAATGCTTAGCACCGTCTTTAATGTGTTGAACCCATAACTTAAACATTTTTGGATTGGAAAACGCTTCGCGAACGAAAACTCGCATTAACTCTTTCTTTGCTCCAAAAAGTCGGTACACCTCCAAAGCTTGCTCATACAAAACCTCTGTGGAAGGTCTTTCGTGATTTGGGCTCATGACTCGACAAATATCAGGCACAAACCCATGGTGCTCTACAACAGCCATTAAAAGGTCTTCTTTACTTTCGAAATAGTGATAAATTAGCCCCTGTGCAACACCAGCCTCTTCGGATAAGTCTTTTAATGTAGCGGCATCGAAACCTTTTTCTGAGAAAACCTTTAGCCCCGCATCGAGAAGTTCGATACGTCTATGCTCCGCTTGTGCTTTTCGAGTCCCCGATGCCTCAGTCAAAGAGGGTTTATTCATTGAACGCTCAATCAACAATACATCTTCCATACCATTAATGTCAATCATTGAGGAAAACTTGTGGATAAGTTGGGACTAAAGACTAAAGGTTTAATCAAATTTTTAATGACGCAAAAAGTAAACTTACCTCGTCTTTTTACCAGAGGCGCAAGTGGTCTTGCGCTTCTGTGAGGTTTTAAATGGTGTCAGATAATCTTTTTTCTTCGCGTGCTCGTATAAAAGTCATCGGTGTAGGTGGTGGGGGGTGTAATGCTGTAGATCGGATGATTGCCAATCGCTTGCGCGGTGTTCAATTTATCGCAATAAACACAGATGCGCAAGCATTGAACGTAACAAAAGCCGCACACAGAATACAAATCGGAGAGAGTATTACGCGTGGTTTAGGTTCGGGAGGAGATCCTGAAATCGGCAAACGAGCAGCAGAAGAAAGCATGAAAGCCATAGAAAGTGCTTTGGAAGGTGCTGATTTAGTTTTTATTACTTCGGGTTTAGGTGGTGGAACCGGTAGTGGCGCTGCACCAATAGTTGCTGAAATTGCAAAAAACAAAGGCGCACTAACGGTAGCGGTTGTAACGAAACCTTTTTCATTTGAAGGACCACAACGCAGGAACAACGCTCAATCTGCTTCGGAAAGAATAAAAGAGTTTGCAGATACAATGATTACTGTTCCGAATGAACGGCTCCTTGAAACAGTCGCAAAGAAAGCCACATTAAAAGAAGCGTTCATGTGTGCAGATGATGTGTTGCGACAGGGTGTGCAAGGAATTAGTGAAATTATCGTTATTCCGGGCTTGATCAACGTGGATTTTGCTGATGTTCGCTCTGTTTTAAAGGATGCAGGAGTCGCGATGATGGCAATCGGGACTGCGGAGGGTGAAAATCGAGCGAAGCACGCCACAGAGAATGCTGCCAATAGCCCATTCCTTGAAACCAATATCGAAGGAGCGAAGCGACTGTTGGTTAACATCGCTTCCGGACATGATTTCAGCATAGGTGAAGCATACGATGCAATGGAATACCTGATGCAATTTACTGTGCCAGAAGAATGTGAAATCATTTTCGGCCACGTGTTAAAGCCCGAACTTGGCTCGAAAGTACAGATAAGTGTCTTGGCAGCAGGCATGGAACCCAGAGAAAATCAGGAAGTATTCATTCCTGCTCGAAGAGAGAGACGGTCTGTGCCAACAGAAATAGATCAACCCCTCGAAGACGAAAGACAAGGCACGTTAGATTTGGAAGACGAAGAGATCCTTGATATTCCGACATTCCTCAGAAGACAGCGCGAAAGAGTTCATCAAGAAAGTTAGTTAGGATTCATATGTTCTGAAACTGTAAACATTCGGTTGCCATTTAAGTTTCTCTAATGCATTGATGTAATCTGCTTCTGCCAGATCTTCCGGCTGCTTTCCTGACAGTGCCACAACCACGCCTTCCATCACGTTTGTTCCGAATGTCTCACCTTCGATTTCAGGAGTGCTTGTTATCGCCATATCCGCACCTGCCACACGCAGAAACTCGATGTCGGTTTTACGCAATGTATTGGTGATAATTTTTTTCCCTTCCAATTTATCCGGACAAAACTTTTTGATGTAATGCCAATCTCCGGCAATCACACTTGCTTCATCAAATGCCCATTTGAATTTCGGAGTCCTTTTTTCTTGTTTTTTCCCTGTAGGATAAAACCATTGAAACGGGAGCCTTGTTATGATGGGAAGGATCATTTTTCCAATGAATGCAATTGTTCGATAATTTTTTATGCGAATCGGTAATCCCAAACCAAACATAATGTCTCCAAAAACTATGTTGGAACAAACTTCGCTCAATTTTTTCGCCATACCAAATCGGTCAACCGCCATTGTGAGCAAAACCCTTTCATTCCGAAAATCAATAATCTGCTTTTGCTGCAATGTTTCAATCAGAGTTCTTTCCAGTGTGTGTTTTAGTCCGCTTCCATCAACAACCGGAGTTTGTTTTGCCCCTGATATGAGTTTTTCAATCTGCTTGAAAACATATCTCTTCGAATTAATCCATAAATAGAGATCTGCACCGCCAATACCTAACGCATCAACTTGCCCATCTAACTCCGCAAACTTCTTAGCAAAGAGTTCGAGGTTTCCGTCTACTCCAACACGTTCAATAAGAAACTCCTCACCTAACAAACAAATACGACTTTGTTTATCTCTTTTGCTTGAGCCAAGGCTTACACTCACTACCCTCTTCAATTTACATTCATCATACCGGCAGAAGCGGGTTAACAGGTTAATGAATGCAGAGAACGCTAAAAGATTTATCCGCCAACTTGGAACGTTTTCTCGGGTAGAACATAGTGATGAGCGATCTACTTACCCGCAAGGAAAACCAGACTCTTTACATCTCGTTAAACAGACCCGAGGTAAGAAACGCCTTTGATGACAAACTGATTTCGGAAATTACTGCCGCATTTAAGAATGTTGATGCGCGTGCTGTGGTATTGAGCGGGGAAGGTAAAGTGTTTTGCGCAGGGGGGGATTTAGAATGGATGAAATCAAGCATTGATTTAAGTGAAGAGGAAAACAAACAAGATGCAGAAAAGTTAGCAGAGATGTTTAAATCTATTAACTCTTGCCCTTGTCCAGTCATTGGAAAAATTCATGGAGCGGCTTTCGGTGGGGGGCTTGGCTTAGTGTGTGTATGCGATATTGTGTTTGCAAGTGAGGGGACGAAGTTTTGTTTTAGTGAAGTGAAGTTGGGTTTAGCGCCTGCGGTAATTGCACCTTACGCAATGAGAAAAATCGGAGAAGGAAATGCACGACGATATTTTCTTACTGCTGAAGTCTTTGATAGTAAAGAAGCTGTGCGAATGGGATTGGTTCATGATGTTTTGCCGCACGAAGAGTTAGATGCGAAGATAAATGAAGTGATTTCAGCGATTAAACAATGTAGTCCTAATGCCATTCGTCAAGCAAAGTCTTTAATTCATGATATTAGAAATGAACCCAGTGAATCAATTATTGAAAAGTGTGTTAACATAATCGCTAAATTGCGCGTTTCAGAAGAAGGGCAAGAGGGAGTAAAAGCGTTTTTAGAAAAGAGAAATGCTAATTGGATTGAAGAAGAGTAATTAAGAAAGAGAGAAAACATGAACACACAAAACAAATCAAGTCATCAAGACATAAAGATTGGAACAATTGTTCCTTCAAAAAACACAGCAAGTTATATAAAACAAATTCTGCCGTATGGTTTTGAGTCATTTCAAATTACTTTTGGCGGAAGCTTAGAAGGAATAGATTTGGAAAGTTATGCGAAAGAAGTGCTAAACGAATTGGGCGATGCAGTAATTAGTGCAGTTGGTTTATATGGAAACCCTTTACAAAACGATGTGACTGCGAAAGAGTGGGAAGTATTAATTGAAAACGCAAAACATTTTCAATGTAATGTAGTATGCGGCTTTGCCGGTGCATTGGAAGATCGCCCCATTGATGAAAGCATGGAAAAATACTCACAAGTGTTTTCACATTTGGCAAAGGTTGCAGAAGGTGAAGGAATTCGCATCGCATTTGAAAATTGTGATATGGGAGGAACATGGGAAAGACCGCGATGGAATATCGCACATTCACCAAGAGCATGGGAAATGATGTTTAACGCAGTGGATAGTGAAGCAATTGGTTTGGAGTGGGAGCCTTGTCATCAGATGGTTTCATTTATTGATCCGATTCCACAGCTTCGACAATGGGTGCATCGAATTTATCATTTGCACGGTAAGGATGCAACGGTAAACTGGGACATTATCAAAACTCAAGGCATTCGCAGTGGAGTCAACGTGGTGTGGCATCGGACACCGGGCTTCGGAGATTCGAACTGGACTGACATTATCACGATTCTAAGGCAAGGGGGATTTAAAGGCGCGATTGATATCGAAGGATGGCACGATCCGGTTTATCGAGGAGAATTGGAAATGACAGGACAAGTGCATGCGTTGAATTACTTGAAACGCTGTCGAGGGGGGGATTACATACCGAATCCAAAATAACTATGAAGCAATTTGAAATACATTCAAAAATTGAAAAAGCAGAAACGCTTCCTTCTGAATTTTACAATAATAAAAAAGTTTTTGAGTATTTCAAAGAAGAAGTTTTTACGAGATTTTGGCACTATGTTTGCGATGTGAGCGTTGTAAAATCTCCCGGTCAGGTATATCCTTTCATTTTGCTGGAAAACTTTCTCGATGAACCCTTACTGTTCACTCGAGATTACGAAGACAACATTCATTGCTTATCCAACGTATGCACGCACCGAGGGAATCTTGTTGTAGATGGTCCCGGTACTGAAAAATTTTTGCGCTGTCGTTATCACGGAAGAAGGTTTCACATGGATGGTATGTTTCACAGCATGCCGGAGTTTGAAGGATGCGATGGTTTTCCTTCTGACAAAGATAACTTATCAAAAGTTCCTTTCTATATCTGGGAAAATCTGATGTTTGCATCCATTAACCCGATGCAGGATTTTGAATCGTTCTACGCTCCTATGTTAGAAAGAATTAACTGGATGCCTTTTAAAAGTTTCATGATTGACAATGCTTCGTCATTGGATTATTTTGTAAAAGCAAATTGGGCTTTATATTGCGAAAATTATCTTGAAGGTTTCCATATTCCTTATGTCCATGGTGCTTTGAATGAAGCCATAGATTACGGAAGATATGAAACAATTCTTTTCCCGTTCGGAAGCTTGCAAATTGCTTATTCAAAAGACAATCATAACGTTTTTGATTTTCCAAAAGACTCCATAGATTATGGGAAAAATATTTCAGCCTATTACTTTTGGTTTTTCCCAAATGTAATGTTTAATTTTTACCCGTGGGGATTGTCTATTAATGTTGTAAAGCCGATTTCGATAGACGCAAGCAAAGTTTCCTTCACCACTTACATCTGGGATGAATCTAAAAGAGAGGTGGGCGCCGGCGCTGGATTGGATCGCGTGGAAAGGGAAGATGAAGCAATTGTGGAGAATGTGCAAAAGGGAATGAAGTCTCGCTTTTATGAAAAAGGAAGATTCTCACCAAAAAGAGAACAAGGTGTGCACCATTTTCACAGATTAATTGCAGATGTTATAAAATAAAAAAGGGTCAGCAAAAACTGACCCTTATCAGTGCACTCCCTATTATGGTGTAACCACCTTCCAAATGGTTTGGTCGATACTAGCCTGCAGCCTCTGGGGTGATAGTGCAGGCTTGAATGAGAATCTTGCTTTCACTTTGTTTGTACCCGATTGAACATATTTTGCGGGACTACTGCCTGATGTCCAATATGCTACGGAATCTTCCAAAGCAGCAGAGCGCGTATCTACAAGATCCCATTTGTTCATTTGGTAATTCCACAGCTCTATTCTTTGAACTGCCCCGTCTTTGTTAACTTTAGCTTCCATGATTACAGTCATACTGATGATGTTTGAGGAAGGTGATACGCTTTCTATAACTAACCTGATAGGTGCTTCTCTGAAATCTGTAGGAGCATCGTTGATAACCATGTGTAAATCATCGCTATACCATAATCGTGATAGCGTTCCGCTCACTAAAACTCCTTTTTCAATTGTATAACTCTCAGGAACGATAGTTGTTTGTGTGCCGCCTGTGGTAAGTCCAAACAGATAATTTGCATGATTTGGTGGTCCTCCAAAAAAGTCTATTTCAGTTTCATCATAGATGCCGTCTGATGTCGGATAGCTGTCATCGTAGAAGTAATCTTCACTATTGCCAATTAAAACACCACCACCACTGAAAATTGAAGAATATGCTGGATCAAAAGCGCCTTCTCCTGTAGGAATAGGCTCTCGAAACTGCTGAGCAATAAAACACGTTCCGTCTTGGTTTGTTGCGCCGACAACACTAATATCAAATGTAACTTTCCACGCACCTACACCGGGAAGAGTTACATAACCACCGAAATCTGCAAACACATCATAGAATGCAGAAACACCGATACCTAGTCCTGCAACGAAAGTGTCAAAACATTTCCAGCGAATTAAAAATTTATGTGAGGCTTCTGCATTAATTCCCGTAGTTAAATGTTTCCATGGTAAACCTTGTGTGCCTACGGCTAAAACAAAGTCATCTAATGAGCTTGGATTTTGGGGATAGTAAAAATACGAGCCGTCACCGTTATCGTTTAGATACGTGACTGCTCGACCACCAGCATTACCTTCAAAGATCATTTTGGGTGGGTGTTCTCCTCGCTCTACTCTCTGCGCATATATCCGTTCTGCAACATAGGGAACCTGAAATCCTTGTACGTTTATTGTTTGTCCTTCATGATTCTTTACATGCCCAAAGGTTAGCGTCATAACACCCGCAAATCGGTCTTGAGCAAAAGATTGGGCAGAGAGAATAGCTAAACACGCTCCACCCAAGAGCAAAAATATATTTTTCATACGAATAATTCCTTATCTATTTAATAATACAAGCAAAATGCCTGCCCGTAAATAAAGAAGTGTAAAACCTGCAAAATGTTCCGGAAATCGCCATTTCTTACACTTTTCAAGTCAAAATAGTGCGTTTATATGGGAAGGAAGATTAAAAAACTGCTCGTAGCGAACAGGGGGGAGATAGCAGTTCGTATCTTTCAAACCTGTGATTTGCTGGGGATCCAAGGAGTTGCCTTAACCACTCCTCAAGAACCTTGTCCGGTTCATGCTGAAGGACGTGAATCCAAACAGGTAGAGAGCTACTTGTCTATAGAGCAGGTTATAAAAGCCGCGAAAGATAGCCAAGCAGAAGCAATCCACCCGGGTTATGGATTTCTATCTGAAAGCCCGGAGTTTTCACGCCAATGCAGAGAGCAAGGAATCGTCTTTATCGGGCCAGGACCCGAGGAGATGGAAGCATTAGGCGATAAAGCAAAGGCAAGAGAAGTAGCGAAGCGATTGAACATACCTGTTGCAGAGGGGATTGGGCCATTCGAAAACTCAAAAGAAATTGAAGAAGCAGTAAAGAAAATTGGCTTACCCATAATGCTTAAAGCCGCAGCTGGCGGCGGCGGAAAAGGCATGAAGCGAGTGGAAAGCTTTGACAACTTGCAAGACGTCATAGAAACTTCACAAAGAGAAACTTTCTCGGCTTTTGGAGATCAAAGAATTATCGTCGAGAAATACGTTTATCCGTCAAGACATGTGGAAGTTCAAGTGTTTGGCGACGGTAAAAATGCAATCGCATTAGGGGAAAGAGAATGTAGTTTGCAAAGAAGACATCAAAAGATTATCGAAGAGTCTCCATGTGTTGCAATTGATGAAAATACAAGAAACAAACTTTTTGATGCATCAAAATCTTTAATTGAAGCGGTCGGATATAAAAATGCAGGAACGTGTGAGTTCCTTTTAGATAAGAATGGAGGATTTTATTTCTTAGAAGTCAATGCACGCTTACAAGTAGAGCACCCTGTAACGGAAATGTGTACGGGATTAGATTTGGTCAAAATGCAAATAGAAATCGCCGAAGGAAGAGAACTGCCCCAACAATCATCCATAGTGCGCACTGGTCATGCGATCGAAGTGCGTTTATGTGCTGAAGACCCTTGGAAAGATTTTATGCCCAGTGCAGGAACTGTTTTGAAAACAAAGTTTCCAAAAGAAACAGGAATTCCAAATACAGTCTTAAGAATCGATAGTGGAATTGGCAAACAAGTATCTTCGCAATTTGATTCGTTGTTGGCAAAAATAATTTGCCACGCTGATGACAGAGAACAAGCTCGACAAGGATTAATAAACACACTGAAAAAAACCGTTATCTTAGGGGTAGAAACTAATCAAGCGTTTTTATTGTATCTTTTGGAAATGGATGAGTTTAAAAAATCGAAGACTTTCACAACAACTATTGACGAAATGCAATTCCCGAAGCGACCTTTGCCTGATGTGCTCGTTCTAACAGCAGGTGCGGTGGCAAGAGGAGCAATAATGGCTAACGGAAATGAATTTGACGTAAAACAAGGTTGGAAACTGAAATGAAATTAATGGGACCCGATGGCTTAATTCAACTCAGGACGCCTTATTCAGTTTATTTTGATAATGAAACTAATAAACTTATCACTAATAATGGAGAATACGATGTGGAGGTTGCGCAATCGGGGTTAAACATCTGGGTTTGGTGGAATGGCTACTCTGCACGATTTCAATATTTAGAACAGGAAGGTGAAGCAACAGAAAAACAAGCACGAGCGCCAATGACAGGGAAAATCGTCTCCATACCTGTTAAATTAGGACAACATGTACATCAAGGCGAAACGCTTGCCATTCTTGAAGCTATGAAAATGGAATATAAACTTGATGCCGAAATTGATGGAGAAGTAGAAGAAATAAACGCGCAAGTTGGAGAACTGGTTGATTTAGGGCAAGTTATCGTAAAACTCAAATGAGTATTCCTGATAAAATTAAAATTGTAGAAGTTGGACCGCGTGATGGATTGCAAAACGAGAAAACCATCATTCCCACTAATAAGAAAATAGAATTTATTAACGCTTTATCAGAATGTGGATTTGAAGAAATCGAAGCAGGAGCGTTTGTATCCCCAAAATGGGTTCCACAAATGGCAGATTCTGAAGAAATCTTCATGAGAATAAAAAGAAATCCTAAAACTGTTTACTCTGCACTTGTACCAAATGAAATAGGACTAGAAAAAGCGATTAAAGTTAAAGTAGATAAAATTGCTGTATTTACTGCAGCAAGTGAAACATTTACTGAAAAAAACATTAACGCGAGTATAGAAGAATCTATCAATCGGTTTATTCCGGTAGTTAAGAATTCACCTGTTCCGGTAAGAGGTTATGTGTCTACGGCATTTTACTGTCCTTATGAAGGGAAAGTAGGCCCGGAAAAACCACTTGAGGTTGCTCTCAGATTAATCGGAATAGGGTGCGCCGAAATTTCCATAGGGGACACCATAGGAAAGGCTACCGAATCGGACGTAAACGAACTCCTTGATATGTTTGAAAAGCATATTGAGTTCTCTAAACTATCCATGCATTTCCACGACACGTTTGGAAATGCTGTAAATAACGCAATAGTTTCTGCACAACGAGGAATCTCGACTTTCGATTCTTCTGCGGGTGGCATTGGAGGCTGTCCGTTTGCGCCGGGTGCTTCCGGGAATGTGTCCACTCAAAAACTTGTTGAATTATTTAAAGGAAGAACGGGAATTGATGAACAAAAACTCGCTCAATCTACAGGATTGTTAACAGGTTTGCTCATACGGTAGCGGTTTGTTTGGGTTTAAAGAAAAATTAATAGGAAACAATCAGAACGAGGACAGATGAAACCTCGTCTTAATTACTTAGGTAGGCACGGATTGTGCCATCCTATGTCATGTCCTTCAAAGGAGGTTTTAATCTATGTTTCGTAGATGGTTAACAATTGTAATCTTTAGCTCACTTTCAACATTTATGATGGCTCAATGGGCTGATCCATACGTTGAAGGTGAAGTTCTCGTCAAATTCAAGCCTGGAAGCCAGATATCTGCCATGGCAGAAAATACTCGCTTAGGGGCTCAAGTCATGGAAATTGTTGGAGGTGTAGGTGTATCAAGGCTTAAACTTCCACGAAGCATGAGTGTAGTTCAGGCAGTAAATCATTACAGCAAATTACCATTCGTTGAGTTCGCTGAACCGAACTTTTATTTGCAGCTATTCTTCACGCCTAATGACCCTTCATGGAGTGTTCAGTGGGGCCCTCAGAAAATCCAGTGCCCTCAGGCGTGGGATATAAACAAAGGTGATTCGAGTGTAAGGATTGCCATTATTGATACTGGAATAAGTACATCTCATCCAGACTTAGCTTCAAAAGTCGTTGCTGGGTACAACCATTACAATAACAATTCTAACTGGAATGATGGTTATGGACACGGTTCTCACTGCGCAGGAATTGCGGCAGCAATAACTAATAACGGTATAGGGATTGCAGGTGTTGGCTTCAACTGTTCACTACTTGCAGGCAAAGCATTTAGTGATGGAGGCTCCGGCACGACAACCACCGCAGCCAACGCGATCAACTGGGCAGTTAGCAATGGTGCCAAGGTTCTCTCTATGTCATTCGGATTCTCGTCTGGTTCGTCGACTCTATCGAGCGCCATTAATAATGCATGGAATAGCGGGTGTTTACCCGTAGCAGCTGCAGGTAATAGCGGAAACACCGCTATTTTCTATCCTGCAGGCTATGCAAACTGTATGTCTGTTGGTGCCTCTACCTCCAACGACGGAAAGGCATCTTGGAGCACATATGGGTCTAACGTAGACGTCGCTGCTCCTGGAGTTAACATTTATTCATGCTGGTCAGGAACTTCCTATGCATATTCGGACGGCACCTCAATGGCCTGCCCACATGTAGCAGGTATCGCAGGCTTGGTTTGGAGCCATTTTGGAACGAACCAATCAACGGCTTTCGTCAGAAACCAAATAGAGCAAAACTGTGATAACGTAGGCGGCTGGGTTGCTAACGGCTGGTGCAAGTATGGACGCGTTAACGCTTACAAAGCTCTACTTGGTGGTGGAGTTATCGAAAAAGATCACGCACCAAATTTCGTTGACCGTGTATTCGGTGAAAAACGTGGCGGCAACCTTGCGTCACTAATTTCAAGTGACAACAACTATTGGTGGATGACAGGGATTAAGCCAAATCCTGCAACAGATGCTAAGATAGAGTGGTACTGCACCTCACTGATGTCTTATACGGGCAACCTTCAAAAAGTAGACGTTACCATTGAAGCTAACTGTACGGTTAGCAACCAAATGGTCAAACTCTATTTGATCAATTGGAATTCAGGTAATTTGGAATACATTGGTCAAGCTAACTTGACGTCCAGTGACAGTACCCAAACATTCACGATAACAACAGGACTGAATAACTACGTTGTAGGTGGTGAGATACTCGCTTACTTTGCAATGGCTGGTCCAAATCTCATCGAGATGAAGACCGACATGGTTAAGTTCAAAACTTACTCACAATAATAAAAAATATCTGACTACAAAGTGACCTGTTAACTTTAACAGGTCACTTTCTGTTTGCGAACTAATGAAAGTCTCCAGTGCGTCACGATATGGGGTGATTGCGCAAACATTCACCTGTGAAAATCTTTTAGGAGGAAACTAATGCGTTATATTCTTTCAGCTGTCTACTCGTTGCTTTTCTTTTCTGGATTCGCAATGTATCCTATTCCTGATGAGTATGTGGATGGCGAAATTTTAGTCAAATTTAAACCCGGCAGCCAAACTTCCGCAATGTTAGAAAACACGAGGCTTGGTGTGAGGGTCCTTGAGCAGATTGGTGGTATCGGTGTAACAAGAATGATGTTGCCGAAGAGTATTTCGGTAATAGATGCAGTTGAACATTACAGCAAGCTGCCTTTTGTTGAATTTGCTGAGCCAAACGGAATTGTGCGGATTGCTTACACACCTAACGATCCACAATGGGGACAGCAATGGGGACCTAAAAACATAGATGCACCCGGTGCGTGGGATATTCATAAAGGACACTCAAGTGTCCGTATTTCTATCGCTGATACCGGAATCAGCAACAACCACCCTGATCTTGCTTCAAAAGTAGTTGCTGGATACAACTTTTACAATGGCAACTCTAACTGGAACGACAATAACGGTCATGGCTCTCACTGTGCAGGAATTGCAGCAGCAATAACTGACAACGGCGTTGGGATTGCAGGTGTAGGCTTCAACTGTTCACTGATGGCTGCTAAAGTTCTTAGTTCAGGGGGCTCAGGATCTTGGTCACAAGTTGCAAACGGAATCAACTGGTCTGTGAGTAATGGAGCAAAAGTTGTTTCATTAAGTTTGGGGAGTACTTCGGGCTCTTCTACATTATCAAATGCAATTAATAACGCTTGGAATAACAATGTTCTTCCGGTCGCAGCCGCAGGGAATAACGGAAACACACAGATGTTTTATCCCGCAGCGTATGCGAACTGTTTATCCGTCGCTTCAAACACATCATCAAATGGAAAGTCCAGTTTTAGCACATATGGAACATGGGTAGATGTCGCTGCACCCGGATCGAGCATTTACAGCACATACAGCGGCACAGGTTATGCGACACTCAGCGGCACTTCTATGGCTTGCCCGCATGTTGCAGGTATCGCAGGTTTGGTTTGGAGTTACTTCGGAACTAACAAATCAGTAACGTTCGTTAGAAATCAAATTCAAGATAACTGCGACAATGTCGGTGGCTGGATTGCTAACGGTTGGTGTAAGTATGGCCGAGTCAATGCTAAAAAAGCGCTGTCCGGAGGTTCTATCGTTGAGCAAGAATTTTCACCAAACTTCGTTGACAGAGTCTTTGGAGAAAAGAGAGGCGGCAACCTCGCTTCTTTAATTTCAAGTGATAATAACTATTGGTGGATGAGTGCGATTAGCCCAGGACCCGGGCAGAATGCAAAAATTGAATGGTATTGCACCTCAACTTTGTCATATCCCGGTAACTTACAGCAACTCGATGTGATAATTGAAGCACATAGTGTTCCAGCATTGCCCGTTCAACTTTATCTCATGAATTGGAACACTGGAAACTTGGTACTGATAGGACAAGTAAACCTTACTTCAAGCGACACCACACAAACCTTTACAATCACTTCAGGGTTAAACAACTATGTCGTTGGTGGTGATGTTCTTGCATACTTCGCAATGTCAGGGACTAACTTAGTTGAGATGAAGACCGACATGGTGAAATTCAAGACCTATTCGCAGTAACAGAAAACACTTAAAAAACCATAGGAAGCCGAAACTTACGGCTTCCTATTTTTTTGCTTGCATATCATACTCTATCTTAAATTCTTCATCCTTCAAACACAGCCGTAAAAAATCACAGTCTTCACATAACTCCTTATAAGATGGCTTTATGTTTTCATAGTCTCTGTTAATTATTTCCACTCCTAAATCTTTTATCAGCATTTCAAACTCACTCAACTCTTCTTCACTTGGTTCGTAGCTTGCTCTCTCATGAGTTTTTAAAGCAATAATAGTGCTTAACACTCGTTTATCCGGAAGCATGGAGCGAACAAGCAGTTGATAACAGTTCATAGCGATGTCATTTTTAATTTCATCAATATCTGTTTTTGAACGGCCGCTTTTATAGTCAATGATTTCCAATGTTCCGTCTATGTATTCATCTATCCTGTCCACTCGTCCGATTAAATAGAAACGCCCTAAATCCATTTTCAATCTTTTTTCAATAAACAAGGTGTTTGTTGTTATCTCTCGTTTTTCGTGTTGCTCGATATATGTTGCCAAAACTTCTCTGCCTTCTGCAAATGCATCCTGTGCTTCTTCAGGAGAAGAATATCCCGCAGATATCCAATTATCTTCTAATGCAGCAATGGCTTGTTCAACAGTTTGAACCCCCACATCACCACTGTCATGAAACCTCTGTAAAACGTTATGTAGGCTAGAACCAAACGAATAATATGATTTAGCACGCATAAACCATTTTCCACGACCGTCTACATATGTCCACTTATACTTCACAGGACATGCAAGATAGGTCGTGATTTTCGATGGTGAAAGTGAGGGCTTGGAGGACATTTTATAAGGATTTGTTAGATCTGTCTGATGCCAATTGCTTTATGTAATTTGCTAATGCGTCTTCTTCGGCTTCGTTTTCAGAGTTCATCATTGCTGTTTCTCGAGATTTTTGCAGTTCCATTTCAGCATGTTTCTTTTCCAATTCTGCCAGAACGCTCTCTTCATTAATCGGACCTTCAATTGGGCGTTCCAATAGCTTTATGATATTCTTTTGTTCATCGGTTAGTGCGTCTATAATTACCGAAGGAGACACATTTTCACCATGCTTTTCTATTATCTCTAAAAACTTCTGTCGAAATCCCTTAGCAGGCAAACTCATAATTAACCCCTCATCGTGTATACAATTTATTACATGACTACGCAACTCAGGACGTAAGAACGCTCGGATAATAACCCTCTCGAAAGGAGCGATATTAACTTGACTTTTGGCATCTGGCAAGTTTACTGTTGCGCGATTGCCAAATGAACCTTTTCGTCTCTCAATCAAAGCGACGTCTTTTTTCAAAGATTCCACAACAGAATATAAACTATGTTTTGATGCTGGATGATATGTTGCAATTTCCGCAATCACTTCTTGTTGTTCAAGTTTATTTTGTGCTTCAGATAACGTCTGCTTAACTTCGTTCCAGAACTGTTCACTATCAATACCATGCGTGGCATTGTGCTTACGCTTTACCGCTTCAATCTTAAATCTCAGAAGGGAAACCGCATTCTTTACAGCATCAACAACAGCAGGTGCACCATGTTTTGTAAATAGTGAATCCGGATCGTCTCCTTTTTTTAGTAAACTTGCTTTACAGCTTATGTTGTTGGCAAGCAATAACAGCATCGCTCGTTCTGCAGCTTTTATCCCTGCATCATCTCCGTCATAAAAAACAGTAACACTTTCACAAAATTTGGCAAGATAACTTGCTTGTTTTTCTCCGAAAGATGTTCCTAACGGCGCAACAGCGTCCGTAATTCCCGCTCGATGACAAGCAATGACATCAATATATCCTTCCACCAACGTAGCATGCCTTGTTTTTCGAATCACATCCCTTGCGAACTGCATTCCATAAAGTAATTCGTTCTTTTGAAATACCGAGGTATTAGGTGAATTTACGTATTTCGGTTCAACTCCTTGCATGCCCCTACCGCCAAATCCCACTAAGTCTTTTTTGTCATCTCGAATGGGAAATATCAGTCGGTTTCTGAATAAATCCTGATAGCCAGTGCGTTCGTTGCCGCTCAACACGCCAGCGTTAGCACCGTCTATCAGCATAAACCCTTTTTTCTTTAAATGACTTGCTAAAGATTCATTGCCATCTGGTGCAAAGCCAACTTCCCACTTTCTTAAAGTTTCTTCATCGAAACCTCTTTTCATGGCGTATTCTTTCGCTTCAAGATTAGTTGAAAGTTGTTCAACAAAGAATTTTAAGCTTTCATCCAAGACTGCGCTTAACTTTGATGTTTCATCTTTTTTGACAAAAGTTTTAGTGTTTAACGTAACGTTGTATCTCTTCGCTAACTTCTCAAGGGCTTCCTTAAAATCCAAGCCCTCGGTTTGCATAACCCAATTAAACACATCACCTCTTGCTTGACAGCCAAAGCAAAAATATGTACCTGTGTCAGGATACACAAAAAACGAAGGGGTCTTTTCCTTGTGAAAAGGACAAAGACCCTTGAAAGAGGAACCCGATCGAGCTAGTTGAATATGCTCACCGACAATCTCGAGAATGTCTGCGCGCTGTTTAATTAACTCAACTTCATCAGGCATTTATAGTTGCATTAAACTTTACCTGCTGAAACCACAATTCCTGTAATGCGATAAGAGCTTCTTGGATTTTCACGGGTAAATCGAAATGCAACTTTGCTTTTTGTTAAAAAGCGAACCATGAAATAGTCGCCGCCGATATCGTACCCATCAGGGTCGCCATATTTTTGGATGACTGTTGCCAAGTTACCTCCAAGTGTAAGACCTTGTGAAGTTCTTGCAGATGGGTTCGAAATACCGATCACTTCTATCTGAACTACTTTATTGAACTTGTTCAACACGAAGTTGACGCTGCTCCCAGTTCCTCGACGGTAAATCCATCTAACAAACTGTAAATCTTCTTGAGAACCTGCAGCTCCGCCTTGTCGAGCACCGCCTGCTCCAGGACCTGCTCCGGGTGCCCCGCCTCCGGGACCTGCCGCGCCGGCGGCTTGAGGTACTCCAGCTTGATAAGAACCCATCGGAGGTGCAATGAAGTCAACCATGGGCTGAGCTGCTCCGGGTCCGGCTCCACCGCCGCCACCACCACCGGCGAATCCGCCACCGCCGGGTCTACCGCCGCCTCCGGCTCCTGCTTGGCCAAATCTAATTTCTTCAATGTCTGTCGGCGAGCCGAATTTCTTCGTTACTGCAACACCGCTATCATAAAGTTTGATGCCCATAAGGCCATTTTCGACCTTAGGTGCTTGAGCGATCGGTGTTATGGCTAAACCCGCTAAAGTTGCTATGCTAATTGTGTTCAAAATTCCTCGATACACGTTTCTGTTCCTCCTTGGTTTAAGCACAAGGTGCGTTACGTATATTCTGACGCAAACGCAGTCATATTGTTACCGATTTTGCCGTAGAATTGTGTGGATCCTGTGCATAGGGTAACCTTGCCTACAGACTCATTAATCGGAGGAAAAGTTCAATGGGCTTAGCAACTGCCTTAGCAACAAATGAATTTGAAGAGAAAGTATTGAAATCGAGCGTGCCTGTCTTATTAGACTTCTGGGCAGAGTGGTGCGGTCCTTGCCGCATGATTGCGCCTCACGTTGAAGAGGTAGCAAAGGAATATGCAGGTAAAGCAGAAGTCTACAAAGTAGACACGGATCAGGAAGGCGAACTTGCCATGAAGTTTGGGATTATGAGTATTCCTACTCTATTGTTTTTCAAAAATGGTGAAGTGGTCGACCGAATCGTAGGCTACGCAAGTAAAGAGCAAATTGCAAAAACTTTAGATAGGCATCTGTAAAAAAGCCAAGGCTCATAATCTAAAAAGTGTCTCAATCGCCAAAGCCAATGACTCTCGCTCAAGCGAGCGGTTGTATGGCTTTGGCGATTTTTTTAAGTAGAGTTTTAGGCTTAATTCGTGATGCGGTAATTTCGGCACAGTTTGGGTTGCAAACTGAAAGGGATGCATATGTAGCGGCTTTTATCATCCCGGATTTACTGTTTTTCCTGTTAGCAGGAGGTGCGCTAAGCAGTGCTTTCATTCCGGTGTTCACGCGCTTGTGGACGCAAGGTGACACAGAAAAGGCTTGGGATGTGTTCAGCACACTTGCAACGCTCATGTTCTTACTGACCACAGTGTTCGTAGTGTTAGCTGGAATATTTGCGCTTCCAATCATTGAAACACTTGCTCCGGGGTTAGCACCTTCATCCCAAGTTCTTGCCGCAGATTTATCCAGAGTCATTCTTCCCAGTCAATACGGCTTCCTTTTGGGTGGGCTCATGTTTGGAACCATGAATGCACGTAAACACTTCCTTGTGCCCGCTATGGGACCCAACATCTACAACCTCGGAATCATTTTTGGTGCTTTGGCACTGACTCCGATGTTGGGAGGTTCGATTTTCGGGTTAGCATGGGGAGCATTAACCGGGGCATTGCTGGGAAGCTTAATGATTCCTTTGTTTGCCATGGTGAAGTTTGGGTTCAACTTCACTCCGCGAGTTTCTATTTCTGATCCCGAAGTGAAACGTGTTTTCAAGATTATGCTGCCGGTTGTGTTGGGATTAAGTCTTCCGGGAGTTTATGCAATCGTATTGAGAACGTTTGGGTCTCATTTTGGTGAAGGTGCTATTTCTGCTTTGGATATCGCAAATAGGATCATGCAAGCCCCATTGGGAATTTTTGGGCAATCTATGGCAATTGCGATATTTCCCACGCTTATCGAAATGCACGTGAAAAATCAATCCAAAGAGTATTTAGCGGTACTTAGCAAGTCTTTGCGCACTGTTTTGTTTCTTGGTCTGTTTATTTCTGCACTAATGTTTGTGTTGAGTGAAGATATTGTAAGAATGTTTAATCAGTGGGGCAAGTTTTCGTCTGCTGATACGGGATTTGTAGCTCAGTCATTAGCCTTTTACAGTATAGGGGTTTTTGCATGGTGTGCGCATCCCATACTCATGAGGGCTTTCTTTTCAATGGAAGATTCGTTAACACCCATTCTGATGGGAACATTCACAAGTATTGTTTTTGTGGGGTTGTGTTTTTTGTTGACAAGGTTTGATATTGGCTTTGGTTATGCCGGTTTAGCACTTTCGGTTTCGTTGGCGGCGGTTCTACTTCTGATTTTGCTTTTGCTTGGGTTAAGGTCAAGGTTGGGAAGGATTGACGGGAGGAGAATATTGAGGACGCTTGTAGTCGGAAGTGTGGCATCAATTGTGCTTGCGGCGGTTATCTGGTGGATGCAGAGGCACATTGTTTTCCCTGAAGGCGTGTATGGAAACTTCGCCTCAGCTGGAAAAGTTTTGCTCCTTTCCTTGGCGGGGTTTTGGCTGTACGTTTTCATAGGCAAAAAGTCAGGTTTAGAGGAGGCGGAGTATATGAAAAGGCTTGTTCCTTGGCGCGAAAAGGCTTCAAATCCACCTGATGAGAGCCGATAATTCCCTGTAGAAACAATAGGTTTCGGGGATGATATGATGGTTAAAGAAGGCGAAAATGTCGTTATCGTTGTCAACAATCAGAGCCAGCCAATCGCTACAACGGGTCGCGTAGAACGAATGTCTCCTTTGGCGGTGGTTCTGCCGTCAAATGAAACTTCATCTCAGATCCGTATGTCAGAGCCTGTAAGCTTGATATACCGCGGGGATGGTGGTTTGACTCACTATGAGGCACCTGTCTCGCGGATTATGCGTTTTGGGTTGAATATCCTTATCGAATTGGAGAAAGCGCAGTGGGTTCCTTTGGACAGACGGAGAGCCGAGCGATATCCAGTGAGATTTAATGCTGAACTCTCTTCCGTAAGCGAATCGGATGGACAGAGTCAGATACAAGGCTATGAAGCAGAAGTTTCAGATATCAGCACCTACGGATGTAAACTTCATTCAGACGCACTTGAATTAGAGAAGGGAAGTTTAGTAGCAATTCGAATTTTTGGAGAAGGTCTTGAAGACGAAATCAAAGCATTAGGGATTTTGACAAGAAACGAACAAGGTGATGCCGGAATTGAGTTTTTCGACTTTTCCAGTTCTTCGAGATTTGTGCTCAGCAAATTGATTAAATCGCTTAAAGAAGCAGCTTAAAGAGTTATTTCTCCCACAAATACAGTTTCAGCGGGACCGGTCATAAACACTGTCCCATCTTCCGTATACTCAACTTCCAAATCACCACCCGGTAGATGGATAAGGGCTTTTCGTTCTGTCAACCCATTGAGATAACTTGCTACAAGGCACGCACAAGCTCCCGTACCACAGGCAAGTGTTACACCCGCACCTCTTTCCCAAGTGCGCTGTATTAATTCTGTTTTTGACACTACTTGGACGAAATGCACGTTTGTGCGAGCAGGGAAGTCAGAATGATTTTCCAAGATTGGTCCGGTTTCTTCTAAAGCTATCTTAGAAACATCATTAGCAAAAATCACAATGTGCGGATTGCCCATCGAAACTGCTGTAATGTTGAAAGCTTTGTTATTAACATGAATTTCTACGTTGATGGCTTCGTCGTCAGGGTTGCCTAACATGGGAATGTCTTTTCTTTTTAACCTTGCTTGACCCATGTTGACTTTAACGGCATCCACGCTTCCGTTTTTTTGAATGATTCCGAGTTCTAATAATCCGGCTCCTGTTTCGATTGGTATGTTATCGAGCGAAGTGAGTTCGTGTTCTTTCACATATTTCGCAACACAGCGAATACCATTACCGCACATCTCTGCTTCGCTGCCATCCGGGTTAAACATTCTCATGCGAAATGGCGCTTCATTTCCTCTCTCTATTAAAATCAATCCGTCTCCCCCAATACCAAACTTTCTGTCGTTCACGAGTTTTGAAAGCTTATGCCAGTCTTGATAGGGCAGAGAAGGAGTTGAAACACCATCAATAATGACAAAATCATTACCGATTCCGTGCATTTTTGTAAACTGCAGCTTTGTATTTTCCTGCATTTTAAGTCTCTAATTATTAAACGTAATTAGTCGCCTTGAAATTCTTTCATGGTTTGCCTAAAGCCGGAAATTGCCTGCTCAGGAACAATGCTCGCGACAGCGTGCTTATAGATCAATTGAGTCGGCTTTCCTTCCGGTTCAAGCAGTATGGTAAAGGCATCAAAGCCTCTTACGTAACCTTCTACTACGGTACCCCCTGAAAGATGTAATTTCACAACAATGCCCTCTTTTCGTGCTTGATTCAGGAACATTTCCTGAAGATTCAGTGCTTTTGCCATCGTTTTTTCACCTTGCCCATTACAAACAACTCATTATAAATTCGACAACTTTCGAGGTATTTCCTTCTGTTTTTACGTGCGTAATATTTTGCTCTTTGCGTAACCACGTGCGCTGCCTCTTAGCATACTGACGTGATTTCACCATAATTTGCAACTTTACACTTTCTAAATCTAAGTTTTTCTTTATTGCTTCCATGATTTCCAAGTATCCAATTGCTTTCATGGACTGCCATTTTTCGTTTGCACCAAGCTTCATTAATTCCGAAACTTCGTGAATCCACCCCATTTCAAACATATTGTCAATTCTTTGCGAAATTCGCTTGTTAAGTAAATCAACAGGCATATCTAAACAGAATTTCTTCTTATTTACTTTCCAATCAAAGGCTTGTTCTGCAGGTGCAGTGATTTTTTTTCTTTCAATAAACCTTATCAGATGTACGGGGTTCATTAAAATTTGTTCTGGAATTTTTTGAATGCTTAAACCTTGTTCTTTTATCAGCTCTATATTTCCTATTTGTTTTAATCGTGAAGTTAAATATTCACGGAATTCTTTATCAGCAGGCGGAGAAATTTCTTGATATTCATCGAACAAAGCGCGGATGTACAAACCTGTCCCCCCTACGACGACCACGTCTCTATTTGATTCTTGTGCACTTATACAAATGGGTTTTGCAAGGTTAAGGAACTGTCCTACTGAGAAAGTTTCCCAAGGATCGAGGATATCGATTAATTCATAAAGATGTTTGTTTTTAGGTTTCGCCGTGCCAACGTTTAGACCTTTGTAAACTAAAAATGCATCTGCACTTATGAGTATGGGGCTATGGAGATGCTTTGCAATTGCTTCAGCGGTATCAGATTTTCCCGTTGCTGTTGCTCCCATGATGGCGATGGCAAGTGGTTTTCGCATTTATGTATGTATGGTATAGAGGAAGAGATTTTACAGGATTCCCGCTTTCACGGGAGAAGCGTGGCGGGTACGATAGTGTCGTTTGAGATTAAAAGCACGAATAAATTCATGCACTCCCAAAAGAGTGAACGCATTGATTTAAAATATAAACGGAAAAGCCCGATGGATCTCGGGCTTTTGTATTTAAGATATACAAGTTCAAGTTAGTTGAGCAGATTACCCTCCTCATGAACCTGCGGAAGATGCGTCTCTTCCTGCAGAAGCGGGGCCTTCGATAACTCTCACTGTAATGAAGATAACGATTTCGGATTGTACTTTGCTATTCGTTGTTCTTCTGAAGAGTTGACCTATGAGCGGGATGTCCATGAGGACAGGAATGCCTGAAACAGTTTTTCTGTCCTCCTGTGAGATTAATCCCCCTATAGCGATTGTGTCTCCATTATTGATTCTTAGCACTGTTCTTGTGGTTCTGACTGCCGTGATGGGAACCTCTCCTCCAGACCCAGTTGGGATGAATGACCTGATGAATGACACGGTAGGCTGAACTTCGATGCTGATGGAGTTATCTGCGCCGATACGAGGGAGAACATTGAGTTTTACGCCCACTTCTTCTTCTCCGATTTCGACGGAGGGACCTGTTTGTCCTGAGGTGATGGATTTGATGTACCTGACCTTGTCTCCGATGAAGACGACGCCCTCTCTTCCGTCTATGACAAGGAGGTTGGGGCGTGCTATGAGGTTATTCTTTGCGATGAGTTTATCGAGAGTAGCGGTAACGTCTATGGTTGCATCCGTTCCTCCGAATCCGACAGTACCTTTATTGAAAGGTGATCCATCAGACCCCGGGGGCTGAGAGTTGTTTAACCTGATAAGTTTGACGAGTCCTCCTGAAACGATATTCCAATCAACTCCTGCGGCGATGATGTCCTCCTTGCTCATGTCTACTACTCGTGCTTCGACAGCGAGTTGTTTTGCGGGGACGTCGAGGGCAGAGAGCATTCTGAGTGCTGATTCGACGACGCTTTTTGAGCCTGAGAGAATGAGTTTCATTGGGAGGGCATAGGGTTCCAATCTGTCATAGATGGATGTACCTGTTGTAGCGATACCTGAGACGGCATCCGCACCGCCGGCTCCTGAACCCGTTAAACCGGTAGCAGGCGTGCCTCCTGGTGGTGCGTAACTGAGCCCTGATACGTCTTCGGCTCCTGTGAGGACGAGCAGTGAATCGAAGGTTAAGAGTAGTCGGTCTTTGAGTGCTCTGGGGTCAGCGAAACGGACTTGGTAGACCTCGTAGACGAGTTCTCCGCCATCTGCAACGCGGTCGAGTTTTTCGAGCATCTCGATTAATCGGTTAACGTCTGCGGCTCTTCCGAATAGGACGACGGATTGGTCAGCGCGGCTTGTTTTTGGTGTTGCGGCGACGACGACGTCTCCAGCGACCTCTTTTACAGCGGCTGCGAGGTCTTCGGCTTTGGATCCTCTGACTCGGTATGTCATGGTGACGGGTACTGTTGAGGCTTGTTCGAGTGGGATACCTTTGATGGATGCAAGTGCGGAATCGAGTTCTGTAATGAGGGCGTTTGCCTGCTCAACGCGGTGGCTCTCGCCGATGAGGATGAGATAATCCGCATCACCGAGCATGGTGGATGACACGGTTGCTGTGTTAGATCCTGTTCCTTGTGGTTGTTGCTGTCCGCTTGCCTGCTGTTGATTGGTAGTGTTTTCTGATTGGATATTTAATCCACCATCTTGACCTGCCGGCGGGTTGCTTCCCCCTGTTCGCCCTGATGTACCACCTGATGCAGGTTGATTTGCGGCGCCTGTATCTCCGGGTTCGTGTTGTTCAAATGGGTGGACGATTCTCAGGTTTTCGTTAATGGGGTCGAGGCTTAATGCTTTTATGACAGCACGTTTAATCTCACCGGCTTTACGGCTGACTAAAGGAACTACTCGTGTAACGGTTTTTCCTGCGGCATGCGGATCATGTACCAAAACACGCATGAGAAAATCAGGCGTTCCCACCACATAGGTGTTGCCCATCTTCGCGTAGCGGTAGCCTGCGAGTTTTGTTATGAGATCGAGTGCTTGCTCAACCGTAACATTTCTTAAGCTTACGGAAAGTTGTGCTTGAACGTTTGGTGCAGTTACAATGTTAGAGCCTGTTTGATCAGCAAGTGCTTTTACAATTAACGCAATTTCTGTGTTATAAAACTCGAGATGCCTAACCATTCCGTTCGTGCTTGTAGCAACAGGGGGGGCAGTGTAATTCACAACTTTTGGTGCTTCAACCTTCTTTTCCGGTGGTTGAAATCCGTCTGCTTTTGCCGTACTTCTTATCTCGGTTTTTTCAATAACCAAAGATTTTGCATCTTCCAATGGCAGCAGTTCTGTTTTCACTTGATGTTCGATTTTGGTTTTCACCTTTGGAAGAGAAATTGCATTAGCGGGAATGATAGGGGGCAGTTCTGCATTTCCAATGACGATGCTCCAACCGTTATCCACTTGATAGATTTCAGGTTTAAGAACAGTTGTGCAGTTTACTACCAATCTCACCACAGGAGGTTTTGATGTAAATTGCGCAAATTTATAGAAATCAATGTTATTTCTTTTTACATTGACTTGTTTTGAAGGAGTTGCAAGAACTCCATCAAATTCAAAAATAAGCATCTTGCCTGCATAAGCACTAGATTGACGCGGTGATTTTAAGTCGTTACCTGTTATGGTTAAGGTAAATCCATTGTCAAATGACCTATGCGTGAAGTTACTGAGTTTTGTTTGCGCAAATGTGCTCGCAGAAGCTACGAGCATGAATATCAAGAGTACGCTTTGATATAGGCGGTTTTTCATTTTTATCCTCCCACGGAGAGTTTAAGTGTTTTATCTCGATGTCGTACAGTTACAACACCATCTTTAATGCCGATAACTCGGCTGTCATTATCTATGAGACTATTTAGTCTCACAATTCTTTGTGTTCCGGAATCAGATCTAAAGACTGCACAAGGTACAGGTCCATCGACAATACCTACGAGTGTGTATGCAAACTCATCGAAACTCCTTATTATTGGAGCATCACTTAAATTTGCATGGTTAGCCATTGGATCGAACAACGGCACACTGGTATCAATATTGGATTGTATGGGTCTTCTGTTGTTATTGTTTTGTGGTTGTGGAGCAGGGGGGGGTGTATCCTCTTCTTCCGGTTCGTCAGCGTTCGGTAGGATTGCAGGGCGAAACGGATCTTTTTTGACGTATCCCATTCCCTCATAGTCGATATTAGTTAATTGAGCAATGAGTTCTTTTTCTTTTTGCGCTTCATTTGCTTTAGCCTGCTCCTGTTGCGTTTTGCTCTGTTTTTTATCGTCAGAACTAAACTGCCAAACGCCGACGCCAACAAGTACGAGTGCAAGCAAAATTAAAACTATGGGTCTTTTTTTATCCGACATTGTTTGTTTCTCCTTCGCTGAGTTGAGCAGAGTCAAAGTTTTTAGGCACAGAAGGAATATCGGTTGGAAAGACGTACATTCTCAAGGTAAGGGTGGCGTCAAGGTGGTCTACATTTCTTCCGTCTCTTGAAAGTCGTGGAGTGACGGAGATGGACTGTACGCCGACGATTTTAGGAAAACTTTCGAGTTTTTGGATAAAGGACATGACATTGTCAAAAGACCCTCTGCATTTGACTTCAACATCGAGTTCTTGGTATGGCTTTCTTTTTTGTTTTTGCTGTTCGTTGTTCTTGTCTGTGTTGGCTGTTTTTTTCTGCTCGACGACTGGTATGGGTCTGACTCCTGTGATATCGAGTCCGCATGCAGTTCCTGTTTCTTCGAGGTTTTTGAGGAGAGTAGGAATGATTTCTCTTGATGCGACTCCTGTCTCGAGGTGTTCGAGTGTTTGTAGAGTGGACATCAGTTGTACCTGCGCTTGTGTGAGTTTGTTTTTCAAGCTTTCTGTATTTGTTATTTCATTTCTCAACTTTAGGACATTTTCTGATGCGTTGTTCATGGTATTCATTTGCCAATATGCTGCTGCGATTGCTGCAGTGATGGTTATTGCAGTGATGGCGATGAAAAGTGTTGTGTTAGGTGTTCTTGGACTCATGATGCTGCCTCTTTTTTGTTGGATTGTTCTTCGGTATCAGATTCTTCTGTTCCTTGTAGAGTGGAAATAATTTGAAACTCGAGCCCTTCTCCGACTTGAATTCTTTTTGCATCAGTGTATTTTAATGTGATGCTTTGCAGATCAAAGGATTGCTGCAATCTCAACATAAGTTCTCCGATTAACTCTTGGCTTGCACTCATTCCCGTGAATGTAACGGAAAGTGGTTTTCCTTTTTCTTGTTTTGCATCAGATTTAAGTGCTGTCAGCCACGTGTCTGTTGGTGTTACATATGCAAAGTGGTTAAAAATCCTATTCCATCGTTTTGTACTTTCGACAGCTTTTTTGAGTGTTTTAATTCTTGGATTGAGCTGAGCAAGTGCATTTTTTGTTGCTTCAAATTGTTCGATAATAGGTCTGAGTTTTTCTGCGTCACGCTGGAGTTCTCTTGCGTCTGCGATGAGCATTTGCGTACGAATAAATAAAAGTCCGCACAGGCTAATGCCTAAAATAAAGCTCGAAAGAAAAACATAAAACCATGTTCGCACCTTTCTTTCAGATGCACGTTTCTTTTCTCTTTGCTCTGCGATTAAGTTTATAAATGGCATTTGTGGCTCCTTATGCGGCGACTAACATTTTTTCGTGTGCTCTCATTGCAAGTCCCACTGCAACAGCGAGAGTTTTTGGGCTATCATTGGGTTCGAAAGTTGAAACTCGAAACCTTGGGTTGTCTAAAAAGTTTGGAGATAACACGGGGATTCCCAATCTGTTGGAGATATAGTTACCGAGTCCTTTCATTAGCGATGTGCCACCGGTTAAGAGAATCTGATTGACAGATTTGTTAGGAGATTGTCCTGGGAGTTGCGAGTGATAATAGTTTAATGATCGTCTTATTTCTCTGATGAGTTCATCTATGAGTGGCTGGATAATTCTGAGGGGGGGGTTTTCCATAGGTCCAGTGTTATCAATGAGTGAATCGAGGCTAATGGCTTGCTTTCCTTTTTCTGCCTCATCTGGTGCGAGTTTGAAATAATTTTCTAATGCTTTTGTGAGTTGTTTCCCTGCGATAGGAATGGAACGTGTAAGCGCGAATGCTCCTTTGTCTACGATGCTGACATCGGTGTTTTCTCCGCCGATGTCTATGATGGCGATAGTTGTTTCGTTTTCGAATCCTGCGTCAAACTCGACGAGCGTTCTGTAAAGTGCGAAAGCTTCGAGTTCCACTGCTTCAGTTTCGAGTCCTGCGTGTTGTACAGCGCTGATTCTTGTTTCGACGATGTCTCTTGGCGCGGCGACGACGAGAACCTCTGTTTGGTTGTCTTCGATTTCTTTGACGATTTGGCAATCGAGATATGACTCTTCCACTGATGAGGGGACATATCGCCCTGCTTCGAATCTAATGGATTTTCGTAGTGCTTGTTCGGGTATTTTTGGCATCTTTACCGTACGTGCAACGACAGTTGGCCCTGCTACGGCAAGGTTCGCTGATGTAGCAGATATTCTTGCTTCTTTGATGCCGTGTCTGATGGCCTCACCAACTGCTTGCGGATTTGTGACAACGCCTTCTGCAATTGCGTCGGGGGGGGTTGGTACAGAGTGCAATGCGTTGATAAGCAACCCATTTTGGAACGGCTCTACTTGTGCGAGTTTTATGGACGTGTGCCCTATGTCGATTCCTACGTATTTTTCTTTTGGGAAGAAGTTAAGCAACATTTTCTTCCTCCTGATTATGTTCTTCGTTTAGTTGAGCGGAGAGTGTTTGCAATGTGATCCATTCGTCGATTGCGTTTCTTGGGAATTTCCATTGCCCGTCAACGAGGAACGCGGGTATTTCCCCTGCAGTTGCCATGTCTGTGAGCGTTTGGTGCGTCATTCTCAGGTACTGTGCTGCTTCGCGGAGGGTCATAACGGAATGCGCGCCGTGTAGTATTCCTCTGAGGAGCTGGTGCATTTGCTCGGGATTGAGAAAGAGCTCGAGCCTAACGACACTTCCGCCTGATGACGTGACCGCTGTGCTGACGGGTACGGGGTCAACGATTTCGATGCGTTGAGTTGTAGTTTGCGCTTTTTCTTGTTTTGTTTTTTCTTGTTCTTGCGCACTTAAACTCTGGTGCTGTGCGATTCGGATTGCGTCTGCTAAGTTCATCTTACGCCACCTTTTCCTCTTTTTCGGATACTTCGTTAAGTAAAGAGTGCATGAAGAAGCCGTCGATCTGTTTGAGTTTTTCTACTGAGCCAAGCAGTAGTGCGTTGTCTGCGGCTTGACTGATGAGCCTTGGTGCACCGTTTGACCATTTATGAATTTCATAAATGGCATCTGGTGTGAATGGGAGTTGCTCACCTGTGAAGCCTGCAGTTCTTAAGCGATGCTCGATCATCGAACCGGTTTCTTGCACATCAAGAGGTGTGAGTGTGTGTTGCACTGCGATTCTTTGGTTGAGTGCAGGGACCTTTTCAATTTTTTTCTTGAGTTCGAGTTGTCCAAGAAGTAATAAATTGAGCAGGAACTGGTCGTTCATTTGACAATTTAATAAAAGTCGTAATTCCTCGAGTGTTCCTGTTGAACGAATAAGGTGTGCTTCGTCTATGATAAGTACTGTTCTTTTTCCTTTTGTGTAATCGCTCAATAAAACGTCGTGTAGAGTTTGAACAAGTACCTGCCTGTTTTTGCTCTTAACTTCGACATCAAGTTGAGAGAGAATCTCCTGCAAAATCTGTGTGGGTGTGAGAATCGGGTTAACGATTAACACAACTCTGTATTCGACAAGGCTGAGCATTTCGAGGAGTTTTCTGCTTATTGTTGTTTTTCCTAATCCTATGTCTCCCCTAAGCAATGCCGCCCCTTTGTTTCTTGTAATGGCGTAATGCAACATCATGAGCGCATCTTCGTGCGAACGGCTCATGTACAAGAAGCGTGGGTCCGGTGTCAGACTGAAAGGTGGCTCTTGCAGCCCCCAATAGGCTTCATACATTTATATCCTCCGTTAATGGGTATTCCATTCCGTTTCGGGTTAACCCAAGTAGTTATGTCGGCATGAAAAGAGGGAATCTTGAGTGTTTTTTCATGGATGTGAGGGAGAGAACATAAGTTTTAGGTGAGGTTTTTTGTTTTTGATGGTTGACGATTGGGGGTTTTCGTGTCCTATAAGGGTGTGAGTAAGTTTTTTT
>CAZSPF010000022.1:0-3070 GCA_964608695.1 uncultured Fimbriimonadales bacterium
TAGGGCGAGTTTCGTCAAAACGCCATAAACTTTGATATTCCTTAGGGACAACAATATTCATGCTCTACCTATTTTAACGCATGAAGATCAAAATATCGTGTAGTCATCTGAAGGGTGGTTGGTGATGTTCTGCACGTTAGAACCATTTACATCCATGCTGAACACTTCTGGGTTGCCTGTTTGATCGCTTGTGAACACTGCTTTTGTTCCACCGGGTGTGATAACCGGACCCCACGAGATTGCATTAAAGAACGTTAACTGCGCCAAACCGCTTCCGTCAGGGTTGATAGAGAACAGGTTGTAACTTGATACAGTCGTTTGCCTTGAAAAGATGATGCGGTCAACCACAGGAGACCAATACGGCGAAAAATCGTCGTTACCGCCTGTAAGTGGAACTTGATTTGTTCCGTTGGCATTCATGACCACGAGTTGTCTTGCGCCGCCCGTGTCTCTGGCAAAAACAATGCGGGACCCATCCGCACTAAAGCAAGGGTAATCGTCATTTACGCTATTGTTTGTGAGAACCACAAAACCCGTACCGTCCGTGTTGATTCTGCATATCTCCAAATCCGAACCTCCTACCCGAGCACTGAAAACTATCACCTGCCCGTTGGGTGAGAATTTAGGGGAATACATAAACTCAGAAGATGAGACCAGCGGAATTTCTCCCCCGCCGTCTGCGTTCATGGTGCGAAGTTCGCTCGCGTTCCCCGGGCCCACATGGCGAATAAAAGCGATGCGTGTGCCTTGTAGGTTGAACGAAGGGTCGTAGTCATCCACACTGTTGAAAGTTAATCGGGTGAGGCTGCTTCCGTTTATGGTTGAGGTGTAAATCTCGAAACTTCCCGTGCGGTTAGACGTGAACACGATAACTGTGAAATTGTCTCCGGTAATAATGCACCCCAGTTGAGCCAGCACAAATACCGTCAATATCAAAATCCATACTCGCAATACTCGCAATCTCATTCCTTTCTCCGTATCTCTGGCTTGATTATACATAGACGCATAACGCGAGATGTTGTAATCAGTTAATCATGGCTCATTGAAGACTAAATCAGAAAAGAATTGGGCTGAAGCGCAAGAGGGAGTTAAAGTGTTTTAAATAGACGATGTCACTCTTCTCCTCATCACCAACCATGCCCCCCCCTATGGCGATTATACTAAACGCAGTAGACAGGCCTTGGGTTCAGTTTCAGAAATGTTATCTTCTAAAAAATCATCAAAAAAGACAAACGATTGTGTTGGCGCCACAAAAACGTGCAGCAGCGCAATAACAGAAATAATTCGGTTTTTGTTTATGGGGTAGTTAAGGTTCATTCTGTTATTTTAACATACTTTGCTAAATAAGGCACTAATTGACTATCGCCGTTAGCAGAGTTAATACTTCTTCTCAGCACAAAAAGCATGTAATACCCCGGTGGTGCAACTGCTGAATTTGCAGGTGCAGGGACTATTAACTTATTTTGTATAGGGTTTGCAATGAAGTTTGTCGCAGGAACATATCGCTGATTTTGGTCAAAACTGTGTGTAACTGCACCTAAGCCAGCGAATGCAACTTTCTCAATGTTTTGTGTTGAATCAACAATAATATCTTCGTTTACGATTGTCTCATCCGCTCCCCCCCCAAAGCACAATATCACTCCGTCAGACAGAAGCAGAATGGTGTGATGGTTTCCGTGACTGTTTTCAAGGGTCTCGTTCACGGTTTTGCATGCTTTCGGGTACCAGTACTCTGCGGGTCTTGAGTCGTATTGTATTCATTTTGAACTCCCGACATACTATGAAAAGCCTTTTATTCATTACTATAATATTTGTATGTTATACAAGCATTTTCGACAAATCCTCCCAAATCCTTAGGGGAAATTGGTATTCTTTTCATAAGGAACGCGGGATCGGCAGGGGGTAATCTGAAATATTCCCCATATTTGCAAAGAGGTTTATTTTTAGTGTTGATTTGAGTGGCACAATACATAAATTAAATAAGAGGCGTTATTTCAACGTTTTTTATTTCACATCAAAGACACTGGGTCTATATCCACAATTAATGTCCCCCCCGTTTCTGAAGTTACGCTCTCCGCCAAGCGCAATTGTGCGATGTCCATGCTCTTTTCGCACTTCAACAAAAGATGATAGCGATACTCACCGCGCAGTTTTTCCAGCGGGCACGGCGCAGGTCCCACTACTTCACACTGCTTGATTTTTGAATATTCCTCGCTCACTCTGTGGATAAGTCTAATCGCAATCTGCTGTTTACGAGAGATAGCAACCACGTTCACCAGCCTCACAAAGGGGGGGTAATTTGCGGATTCTCTGTCTATAATTTCCGATTCATAAAAGCCTTTATAATCATGAGACGCGGAAAACACTATTGCAGGATGATCAGGTTGAAAGGTTTGTATAATTACTTTTCCTGGTTTGTGTCTTCCTGCTCTTCCCGCTACCTGTGTCAAAAGTTGAAAGGTTCTTTCAGTAGAACGAAAATCGGGAATGGATAGCCCGGTATCAGCCGCAATAACACCTACAAGCGTAACGCCGGGAAAATCCAATCCTTTCGCTATCATTTGTGTTCCCACTAAAACTTGCGTGTCACCGCTCGCCAAATTTGCAAAAACAGACTCAATCGCACCTTTTTTTCTGGCAACATCTCTATCCAAACGCGAGATTTTTATGCTTGGAAATTCTTTTTTCACCGCTTCTTCCACGCGTTCCGTTCCCAATCCCAACGCACGGATGCGATTCCCGCCGCATTGCGGACAGGTATCAGGTGCTGATATTTTTAAGTCGCAATGATGACACCGCAGCTGTTTCGTGGCGCGATGAAAATTCATGTTGATGGAACAGTTTTTGCACTTAGGCTGATACCCGCAATCTCTGCACAAAAGCGAAATGGCGTATGCACGCCGGTTGAGAAAAAGTATCACCTGCTCCCCTCTCTCGAATGTTTCCTCCATTTCTTGTTTAAGTTGCTCGCTGATGATGCCCGGCGCACCTGTTTTGTAAGCCTCTCTTAAGTCAATGATTTCAACATCCGGAAGTTTCCAATCTGTCGCGCGTTTTGTTATTTCCAAAA
>CAZSPF010000022.1:3094-14510 GCA_964608695.1 uncultured Fimbriimonadales bacterium
GGTAGAAAGTCTCAACGGAAGGTGTCGCAGAACCAAGCACCAGAACCGCACCCTCCTCTTTTGCGCGAAACTCAGCCAATTCCCTTAAATGATATCTGGGGTTATTCTCCTGTTTGTAACTCGTTTCATGCTCCTCGTCTACAATGATAACACCGATATCTTCTAAAGGTGCGAATATCGCACTCCTTGCGCCCACAACCACCACTGCATCACCCCCCCTTATGCGCCTCCAATTGCTCAGCCTTTCTTTGTCACTTAATGCACTATGCAAGACCGCCACGCTATCACCGAATCTTCCGCGCAATATCTCAATAATGTGTGCTGTAAGAGCGATTTCGGGAAGAAGATACAACGCTCTTCTTCCGATTTTCAAACACTCTTCAATCACGTTCATATACACCTCGGTTTTTCCGCTTCCCGTGATTCCGAACAGAAGAAACCGGTCGAATTGCCTTTTGTTTACAGATTGAACAATGTCCTTAAATGCTTTATCTTGTTGTTTATTAAGTTTGTGTTTTGGCAGCTTTGGATATTCTTTTTCAGCAAGGGTTTTAACAAGAAGGCCTGATTGCACAAGATGGGTAATTGTTTGTTCGCTTGCACTTGTAAGCGCCTTCAATTCACCGTATGTCAGTCGAGCATATGGTGAGTTTTGCAGTTGTAACAAACATGCCGCTTGCGCAGGTTTTTTCGAGCCTTCTTCAGCCAGAAAAATGTCTACTGACGCAGGGTCTCCAATTTGATAAAACTCAGTTTGACGAAATCTTTCTTCTGTGAGTTTTGCTGATTTTTCCAGTACGCCTTTTTTTATCAAAGCACGTATCGCATCTTTCGAAACATTTTTTACTGCCACAAGTTTTCTTTCCGAAACCCATTCATTTGCTGGTATCAAGCTCAAAATCTGATTCTCTTTTTCGGAAAACTTTTGTAAATCAAATACATTTTTTCTACGGTACACGTTAATGACTCTCATCCTTAATCCCGGTGGCATGGCGCATGCAACTGCAGAGCCTAACGGAGCAAGATAAGTATCCGATGCGTATCTGAGAACGTTTAACAAACCGGAAGGAAGGCTTAAGTTTTCAATTGTGGCGTGAATATCTTTTAATTGATACTTTAAATCTTGCTCTTTGATGCTCTCAATCTTTACGACACAACCCACAATTGTGCGATTTCCAAATGGCACAATGACGAAATCTCCTTCATTCGCTTGTAATTCGCCGGGAATGCGATATGTGTATTCCGATTGCAATGCAACAGATGTAATATCCGGAGAAACACGTGCAACAAGCGTGCTCATTTTGTTTTTGCTGCTCTCTGTTTTAATTCTTCAAGAACAACAAGCGCTTCAACGGGTGTTAGCGTATTCGGGTCTAATTCTTTAAGTTTCTTTTCTACTTCGGACTCTTGCGCTTCAAACAACGTCATTTGCAAAGTGCGCTCTTTGATGCGTGAGGCTTGTGGTGAAACCTCTTTTCCTTCTAAGTCGGATAAAACTTCTGCCGCGCGCTCCACGACTTCTCTTGGTAAGCCTGCCATGCGTGCCACATGAATTCCGTAACTGCGGTCTGTCCCCCCCTCCAACACTTTATGAAGCCAAACAACAGCATCGCCCTCTTCGCGAACTGCCACACGAAAGTTTTTAATCCCCGATAACTGCTCCGCTAAACTATTTAATTGATGATAATGTGTCGCAAACAAACATCTACACTTCATCTCCGCAATGCGTTCGGAAACCGCCCACGCCATCGCCAACCCGTCGAACGTGCTTGTGCCGCGACCAATCTCATCCAAAATTACCAAACTCTTATCAGTTGCGTGATGAAGAATGTTTGCCGTTTCTACCATCTCCACCATAAAAGTGCTTTGCCCTGACGCCAGTTCATCTCTTGCACCGATACGCGCGAATACTCTATCTGCTAAACCGATGCGCGCACTTTCTGCCGGCACAAAACACCCGATTTGTGCCATGAGGACAATCAAAGCGTTTTGTCTTAAATACGTAGATTTCCCACTCATGTTAGGTCCGGTGAGAATAATCAGCGTGGTGCTTTCATCAAGCGAAATATCATTGGGAACAAAAGATCCTATCGCCATGTTCGCTTCGACAACCGGGTGTCTCCCATTTTGTATTTCCAATATGCACGAATCTTCAAGTTGGGGCTTTGTGAATCTGTATCTCACCGCAGATTCCGCAAAAGATTGAAGGACATCCAACTCTGCAATTGCTCTTGAGGTTTGCAGCAGCGTATTCGCATGCGAAGCGACTTCCAACCTTATTTCATTAAACAAACGGTACTCCAACTCCATCGCTCGTTCTTCCGCACCTAAAACTTTTGCTTCGTACTCTTTTAACTCAGCAGTAATGTATCTTTCAGTGTTTGTAGTGGTCTGCTTGCGGATATAGTGAGGGGGGGCTTTATCCGTTTGAGATTTTGGAATTTCCAAATAATATCCAAACACAGAGTTGTATCCCACTTTCAGTTTTTCAATGCCTGTCTTCTCTCTCTCTTCATTTTCCAGTTTTGCAATAAACCCTTTTCCTTCTTTTGATACTGAACGCAAACCATCAAGTTCCTGATGAAATCCCTTTCTGATAACCCCCCCCTCTCTTAAACTAAATGGAGGATCATCCACAATTGCCAGTTTCAACTTCGCAAGCAAATCGGAGTGAGGATCGATTTCATATTGAAGCGTTTTACATCTACCCTGCCTTAAGGGGATAAGAACTTCTTGCAGTTCAGGAATCGCACTCAGAGAATTTCTCAATGCATCTAAATCTCTTGCATTTGCAACTCCCGTAGAAACCCTTCCCACCAAGCGATCCAAATCGTAAAGTTTATTTAATACCGTTCGCAATTCCATTCGCGCAATTGCGTTATTCTTCATAATTTCCACGCTGTCTAATCTCTGCGTAATCTCTTCGATGTTCAATAAAGGTTCAGTAATCCAGCGTTTTATTAATCGTGCACCCATGGGAGTTTGAGTGAAATCGAGCGTTTCAAGAAGCGTCATCTTCCTGCCGCCTGATGTCATATTTGCAACTAATTCCAAACTTTTTACGGTTGCGCTATCCATCCGCATTCTATCACCAGGGAAATAAGTGCGAATCTGTTGAATGTGCGTGCTTTGAATAGAATTTTCATCAAGATAATTTAATATGCTTCCTGCTGCCGAAGTTGCCGCTTCCAACTCTTCTAATCCAAATGGTGAAAGCGATTGTGTTTCAAACTGTTTAAGCAATCTGTACCGCGCATCGCTTGGACGGAGAAATTTTCCGCGAGTGATCATTGTTTGCTTGATCTGACTAATAAGTTCGAAAAGTTCCTCCGCATCTTCGGGTAGCAAACATTCTGCGGGATTAAATCGTGCAATCTCTTCTAAAACTTTTTCTTCTGCTCCTTCCCCTGAAATCTGAGTTACTAAGAACTCACCGGTTGTAAGATCTAAAAAACTCACCCCTGCCGTTTCGCCCATAGGTGCTGCAGCCGCCAAGAAGTTATTGCTGCTGCTCTCCAGCATGCTGTCTTCCACAACCGTACCGGGAGTCAACACTCGTGTAACCTCTCGCTTCACCAAACCCTTGGCAAGTTTTGGGTCTTCCACTTGGTCACACAAAGCAACCTTAAAGCCTTGTTTAATGAGTCGAGCGAGGTATTTGTCTACAGAATGATACGGAACCCCTGCCATGGCAACTCGACCGTTTTTGCCATCCTCTCTACCGGTTAAGGTGATTTCCAACGCACGCGCGGCAACTTCGGCATCCTCGCCGTAAAATTCATAGAAATCACCGACACGCATTGCCAAAAGAACGCCGGGATAGCGTTGCTTTGTGGCGAAATACTGTCGCAGCATGGGCGTCTGCGCTTGCACAGTCTAAGTATGACGGGCAATAGCCGACATGTCAACGCCATTTTCGTTTACAATTCCATTTAGGATGAGAATTCTTGTTTATTGGGTCATAAGTGTAGTGGTTTTGATTGTATCAATCTTGTTGGCCAAAACCATTGGATTTGACGTGGAAGCTAATATGGACAACCCGCTAAGGCTTTTTATAGGAGTGGCCATTCTTGGATTTGTAAACGCGACTTTGGGAACAGTTGGAAAGTTAATCACGCTCCCTTTTAATCTCATATCGTTCGGACTCGCATGGCTTTTATTAAACGCAAGTTTGTTCTATTGGGTAGGCACTCTAAATATGGGGTACCGCGTGGGAGATTTCTGGGCAGCAATTGCTTGTTCATTCCTAATGGGACTTGTTCTGGGAGCAATAAGAAAATAGAATGAAGAAACAGCATAAACTGAAGCGTTGGCTGGCAAGTGCAAGTGCCTTGCGTCGCTTGATCGTGATGCTGATCATCGGACTATCTGTTTTTCTTATTGGCGTCGCACTTAGTCATCGTTTTTTGTTAACTCCAATTTTTGAAAAAATTGATGTTTTTTTTACAAGTTTGGTTGAAAGAATATTTTCTGAGACTCAGGCGCCTTATGTGAAACATTACATTGCTGGAGCACTGCTCATACTTGGGGCATATGTGGTGTATCGAGCAATTACTACATTTGTCCGCGAAATTTTCCGCATTATTAATCCTGGCTCAGAATCAAAATTAACAGGTTCATATATCAGAAAACAACTTCTTTCTGCAGGTCCTAACATCGTTGCAATCGGAGGGGGAACAGGTTTATCTACCTTGCTTCGAGGTTTAAAAACAAGAACATCAAACATAACTGCAGTAGTTACCGTAACGGATGATGGTGGTTCAAGCGGCAGATTGATTTCCGATAAAGGAATACTTCCCCCAGGAGATATTCGAAACTGTCTCGTTGCGTTGGCAGATGCTGAAAAAACAATGACTGACCTTTTTCAGCATCGGTTTGAAGGAGCATCAGGAACATTAAGTGGACACAGCGTAGGGAATTTACTAATTGCTGCAATGGTGGATATCACTGGTGATTACGATCATGCAGTACAAGAGATTAGCAAGGTTCTCGCTATTCGTGGACGTGTTATGCCATCTACATTAGACCGCGTGCGCCTCCGAGCAGAAATGGAAGATGGTACCGAAATTTGTGGTGAAACTAATATCGTACAGTCACGCTTAAGAATCAGAAGAATCTACCTCGACCCTGATGATGTAAAACCACTCCCTCACACTTTGCAAGCTATTTATGAAGCCGACATAATTGTATTAGGGCCTGGATCAGTGTACACAAGTGTGATCCCCCCCCTTCTCGTTCCGGGAATAGCAGATGCCATTGTCGATTCAACAGCATTAAAACTATATATTTGCAACGTGATGACTCAGCCCGGAGAAACTGACGGATTTACTGCCAGCGATCATATTCATGCCATCGAAGCAAACGTAGGGAAGAGATCATTTGATCAAGTTTTATTAAATAAGGCACTGCCAAGCCAATTCCTGTTAAAGCGATATGCAGAAGTCGGTCAAGAGTTTGTTGAACCTGATGTGGATAGAATCCGAGCAATGGGATTGCGAGCCATTACCGCAAACCTTATCTCAGAAACCGATTTGGTAAGGCACGATCCTGTCAGATTAGCAGACAGTATCTTGAGGCTGGCACAATGAAAAAAGGCAAGATCGTCATCTTATCCGGACCAAGCGGAGTGGGTAAGGACACAGTCATTGACCTATGGATTTCAAAAAATCCCGATATTCATAAATTGGTGACATGCACCACAAGGCATATTCGAGAAGGAGAAACGGATGGCGTGCACTACCATTTTTTATCAAAACAAGAATTTGAAAGCATGATTGAAAACGATGAGTTTATTGAATGGAAACAAGTCCATGACAATTACTACGGCAGCCCGAAAAAGGAAACTGAAGAAAAAGTAAATCAAGGAAAAATCGTGATTTTAAAAATTGACGTGCAAGGTGCGATGGACGTGATGCAAAAAATTCCCGAAGCTATCTCCATCTTCCTCTTGCCGCCATCAATAGAAGAACTAGAAAGAAGAATTCGAGGTAGAAAAACAGATGATGAACAAGTCGTTCAACTAAGATTAAAAAACGCTCTTACGGAATTAGAATATAAAGACAAATATCAATACCAAGTTATAAACGATAACTTGGTAGACGCTGTAAATCAGATCGAAAACATCATCAGAAATCACAAATAATGAAACCAGTTGTCATCTTAGGAGTAACAGGAAGCGTCGCGGCATATCGCTCTGCTGACATCGCAAGAGATTTAATGCGTGAAGGATATGAAGTACGCGTTTGCTTAACACGCTCTGCAAAACAATTTGTAACTCCCACACTATTTGAAGCATTAACAGGGCAGCCATGTCTGGTAGATATATTCGATGAACCGGTTCGCGGAGAGATGGCACATATAACTTGGGCAAGAGATGCAAAACTCGTCCTCGTTTGTCCAGCTACTGCAAACGCAATCACAACAATAGCAAACGGACAGTCACAAGACATGTTAACGACAATCATTTCCGCAACAAATGCCCAACTGATCATCGCACCTGCTATGAATCCGCAAATGTACGCACAAGAGTCGTTACAAACTGCGATAAAAACATTAAAACAAAGGGGGATGATTTTTATTGAGCCTTCGGAAGGTGATGTTGCATGTGGTGAACATGGGCAAGGAAAATTAGCATCAAGCACTAAAATTGTAGAAACAGTAAAACAAGCAGTGTACGCTTCGCAACTGCTCACAGGGATGAATGTATTAATTTCAGCAGGCCCAACACAAGAACCTATAGACTCCGTACGATATATCTCTAATCGTTCAAGCGGGAAAATGGGATATGCGCTTGCAGATATGGCGCAAAAAATGGGAGCCAATGTTACATTAATATCCGGACCCACGCATCTAATTTCCCCCCCCTTAATTAAAACAATTCACGTTACCACAGCAGAAGACATGAAGCAAGCCTGCTTAATGTCTGCAAAAGAAGCAGACTTGTTCATCTCATCCGCTGCAGTTGCAGACATTCGCTTGCAATCAGCATCTCCTCAAAAGTTAAAAAAAGAAGAATTACAAGTCCTGCGTTTTGAACAAACTCCCGACATCCTGAAAGAAATTCATTCTGCTATCCCTCAATTGCCTCTCGTAGGTTTCGCCGCCGAGACGGAAAACTGGGAGAAAAACGCACTCAACAAAATGAAATCGAAAAACCTGTTTGCCATAGCGGTTAACGATGTCTCGAGGCAAGACGTGGGATTCAATTCAGACGAAAACGAACTAACCGTGTTCTTTAACGATGAAACATCCCATTTCCTTGAGAAAGCATCAAAGACTATCATCGCTAGAAACCTCCTCGAGCTCGTCGCAGCCAAGCTCAAGAAACAGAAAAGCCCATAATAAATCAAAAAAGTTGATTTTAATTAAAAAATGATAAAAACCCTTGACAAAATTGCAATAGTGTTGCAAAATGTACACCAATGGCAAGACATTGCGATTCTCCTGAGTGTAAAAGGTGCTCACGCTTGGATATGGTGTGTGCCGGATTGGCGATTGTCTGCGCTATCCATTGCGTGCTGATCCCGGTTTTCCTGCCTGTAGTAGCCTTATTCGTAGGAAACATTTATGTCGAGTTGTCTTTGCTTGGTATGGCACTCATATTCGGAGGGGTTGCTCTTGTTCATGGCTATCGGATACACCACAAAAGATGGCCTGCCATTATTTTCTTGATCGGTTTCAGTAGCCTGATTTTTGGTAACTGGATTATAACGGGCGGACACCCGGTCTGCTGCACTATTGCTGAACACAATCACGAAATCTCTTCCGCATCAATCTATTTCATCTCCTTAGGTGGATTCTTGTTGGTCTCCGCACACCTAACAAACTTTCTCATCCAAAGAAAGCTGGCTAAATCAAATCCCTAAATCAATTAACATTAATCCTAAAATCCGCTGCTACAGGCAGGTGATCGGATGCGAGAGTACCGGGGTATTTAAACTTCACCTCCCCAGTTAATTCCTCTGCCAACACACTTTCCGAGCCGTTTAAGGCATCTTTCCCGGCATAGATAAGCGGTTTACCAGCGAACAATTTATTCATTTGCTGGTTCACAAGTATTTGATCGAACATGATTTCGATTACGCTCAAATCATCCGGATAGCGATAAGTCTTCCCTCGCCACTTGTCGTTCTCTTTCCTCGCACCCGGCACTTTGGGATAAAAGCTTTCGCCTCTTGCGCGCGTGTGCAATCCAAAAGTAACGTAATCATTTACCCACAGAGGCTCGCAAAGGTTAACAAAATAGATGTCCTCTTCGTTCTCCATCCTCCCCTCTGCTAATAAATTCCCTGTTTCCAAAATGTTCAAACTCCTGTCATCGGGGGTGTCATTAAAATCTCCCATTAAAACAACTAAATCGTGATCGCTATGCATTTGAACATATGCGGCAACTAAACTTGCTGCAATGGCTCTCTGATCATCAGTATTCTCTCTACCTCCCCTCCTGCTCTTAAAGTGCACCACATAACAAATGATCTCTGTTCCATTCGGAACTCCAACAACCGCTTTTAACAAATCTCGTTTATTAGGGAAAGCATAATCAAACTTTTCATGAGTAAACAACATCTCAAGAGATTTAATTTTCAAAGGTTTCTTAACCGCAATGGCTACTTCCTGTAACTCTTCTTCATCGTCCATAATCCCCAACTCCCATTCATCAGTAAATATGCTCTGTAAAGCCGCCAGACTTTCCACTTCTTGCAACCCAATAATATCAGCGTCCAAATTTTTAATTACGGATTGTAAATTCGCTTTGCGCTCGTCATGAATCTCTTCTGCAAGCCAATAAACGTTATATGTCGCAATTCTCAGCCCCTTCTTTGTGGGTAATTCGAATGCAGATGTATTACGAAATTCTAAAAAATAAATGGTGGCAACAACAGCAATGGCCGGAATGAAAAAATAAGCAAACTTTTTCATTTTCATGAAAACAATCTACCTGATAGCGTGTTAACGCAATGTAACGTAACCCTATAAAGAATCAATCAGTCTTCTTGCCCATTTTATATGACAGGGGCTCATCCCGCAGCATCCTCCGATAACCGTCGCGCCCATCTCTAATAACCTTTTACAATGCTCACTAAACTCCTCTCCCGAAATCTCATCTGTAAAACACCACCCATTCACTTTATCAGACGTCCCGTTATTCGCATATCCACCAAAAGGAATTGTACAACTTTCTGCAATATTCTTAATCGCATCTTCAATCGCTTTCATCCCCGCACAGTTCACCAAAAAAACAGATGCACCTTCACCTTCGCAAGCTCGCATCGCTTCCAACACACTTTCTCCACTCAGCAACTTCTCAGCATTGCTATTTGAAGGGTTCACGCTCGCCCAATACTCAATCCCTGTTTTATAACAAGCCCGCAAAGCAGAACTCAATTCGGTAATGTTGTTCATTGTTTCAATCAATAAAAAATCGCAACCCGATTCAGCCAAAACATCCGCAATCTCCCGAAACTCATCCTCACTTTCACCAGGCGATAAATCCGGACGATAGCAATCTTCCAATGGAGAAATACTACCCGCAATTTGCGCAGAAAAATTCAAATCCTTCCGTGCATCAAGAGCCAATTTAACCGCACTTTCTGTTAAAGTTTTCGCATAATGTCCAAGCCCCCCCTTATCTAAACTTCTGCGATGTGTTCGAAACGTATTAGTCGTAATAACATCCGCACCCGCAATTAAATAATCCTTGTGAATCTCATAAACTAACTCTGGATTTTCCATTAAAGCATGTGCAGACCAAAGAGGCAGATCAACACGTGCCCCGCGCTTCTGCAACTCGGTACCCATCGCTCCGTCAAGTAATGTGATCACTCAACAAGAGTACCTGAATGAACTAACCGTATTTCTCGAAGTAAGAAGACTCAGATTTTGCGGGATGCTTATACGTTTTAATCGCTTTCGTAAAGAAGTCCGCACTGCGCAATTCGTCGTAAACCGCTTGCGTTGTGTCTTCTAAACATTGCATTAATTCGTTTTCTGCTTTCTGTATTTTTAAAAGTAAATCAGAAATCGGCTTTAAATCCGTAAACCTTTCCAATTGTGTAAGCAACTGTTCGCGCCTTCGCAACAAATGATTTGCAGTCTCCCAATCATCTGCTTGAATCGCTTGCATCGCACTCAAGGTGGAAGCAAGAAGCGTAATCCCAATGTTTTTAAGGTGCTGCTCAGACTGCATTTCGGATGTCCTCTCGTTTGTTATCGGCTATCTCCTGCCAAGACTCTCGCAATTCGCTTAAGATTTTCAGGCTTTCTTCGGCTGGTTTAGGGTTATCGTTTATATTCGCTTCGGTCAGTCGGTTCAAGCAGAACGAATACAGCCCAAACAGGTTTGTGGCTATTTCTCCACCTTTCTCCATATCGAGGCTCGCCGCAAGCTCCGAGATAATCCGTTGAGCTTTTGTAAAATGCTTATGCTGTTCCTCAAGCCTCTTCTCCCTGCTTGCCTGAATCCCAAGCTCACACTCCCGAATCCCCGCAGAATAAAGTATCAAGACAAGTTCAAGCGGACTCGCAGTCTGTATCGCCTGACGCTTGTACTCGCTCACTCCCGAAGGCCTACCAAAGCGATTACCAGAAATCAAAAATTAACCTCCCAAACCACACGTTCATTATCGGCTTGAGAGGTTGCTGAATTAAAGCAAGACCCTTAAAACTGCCCGAATGAAGGCGTTCTGTCGTTTCCGGGGCTATTGGTCATGTTCGTCTGGCCAGTGCCGTCTGCATTCATAAAATAAATCTCGAAGTTACCGTCCCTGTTCGATGAAAAGGCTATGCGTGACCCATCCACGCTAAACACTGGCTCCCAATCCATAAAGGCGTTGTTCGTCAATCGCATCACATTCGAACCGTTCGCATCCATTACGTAAATCTGAAAATCCGCGTCTCGATTCGATGCAAAAACAATCTTCGTCCCATCAGGGCTAAAAGCGGGATACAAATCATCAGCGACGTTATTTGTCAATCTCTCTACATTCGAACCGTCAATGTCCATAATATAACTCTCTGAATTCCCATCTCTGTCCGATACAAAAACAACGCGCGTCCCATCATGATTAAATTTAGGCATGGTGTCTGTTGCACCGTTGTTGGAAATATTCACCTGTCCCGTACCGTTCGCATTCATAATGTAAATCTCGGAATTGCCATCTCTATCAGAAACAAAAACAATCTTGCTTCCATCAGGACTAAAACTTGGTAATGTATCATTAAAAGTGTTATTCGTTAATCTGTTAAATGAACCGCCATCTTTATTCATCGCATAAATTTCAAACGTGTCTACATCTCTGTTTGAATGAAAAACAATACGAGATGCATCAATTCGCATAAACGGTCCCATATCAATTTTTTCATTAAACGTAAGCTGCTTTTGGCTTCCACCAAATTCATTCATTACGAAAATCTCAAA
>CAZSPF010000022.1:14526-15445 GCA_964608695.1 uncultured Fimbriimonadales bacterium
AAAATCGCCGTCTCTGTCAGAACAAAAAGCAAGAATAATCCTCACCCAAGCCACATCCGATGTGCACCCAATAGAAAAAACAAGAATCACCACAGCAAACCAAAGAGCCAATCGTTTCATCATCTTTTATGTTTTTACCTCATAGCATAAGACAGGTTTCGAAAAAAAGAGTTTCACCAAACTGAAAAGCACAAACCCTTAATCCGCCACCTTCAAAACAGAAAGGAACGCTTCCTGGGGAACCTCTATCGAGCCGATATTCTTCATCCGCTTCTTGCCCTCTTTCTGCTTTTCCAAAAGCTTGCGCTTCCGGGTAATGTCACCGCCGTAACACTTCGCGGTAACGTCCTTACGGAAAGGTTTAATCGTTTCCGATGCGATTACCTTCGCACCGATCGAAGCCTGTATGCGCACCTCATATTGTTGCCGTGGAACAACTTTTCTCAATTGTTCCGTCATCGCACGTGCGCGTGGATACGCAGACTCCTTATGAACAATAAACGAAAGCGCATCAACAGAATCACCATTCAATAAAATATCCACCTTTACCAAATCAGCACGAATGTAATCGGAAAACTCATAATCAAAACTCGCATAACCGCGCGTGGAAGATTTCAATTTATCAAAGAAATCCAAAAGTATCTCCGCCAATGGCAAAGTGTAATACAGTATCACCCGGTTTGGAGAAGGATATTCCATCTTATGATAAATCCCGCGTCGATCTTTGCATAATTTCATCACAGCACCCACATACTCTTGTGGAACCATTATCGTCGCACTCACCGCAGGCTCCTCTATATGCGCGATCTGCTGGGGGGGCGGAAACTTGCTCGGGTTCGAAACCTGATCCATAGTTCCATCTGTCTTAAATATCACATAATTCACGCTCGGTGCGGTGAGAATAAGTTCCAAACCAAAC
>CAZSPF010000022.1:15509-20213 GCA_964608695.1 uncultured Fimbriimonadales bacterium
AAAACCCACATCGAAATCCGAAACCCAATGCGTCAGATGTCTCCGCTTCGTAACTCAATGCCGCATCGTTCAGCTGCAGTCTTTCCAACGCATCGCGCAGCTCCTGATATTGTTCGCCGTTTACCGGGTACAAACCGCAAAAAACCATCGGCTTCGCCTTTCTGTAACCCGGAAGTGGCTCTTTCGCAGAGTTCTTAGCGCTTGTGATGGTATCACCCACGCCCGCTTCGCCAATCTCCTTAATCGCAGCAGTAATAAACCCCACTTCTCCCACATCTAATCCTTCGCACAATTCCGGTTGTGGGGCAAAAACCCCTGTCTCATCCACTTCGAAAACCGTCCCCGAAGACATCATCTTTATCTCATCCCCTTTCTTCACGCACCCGTCAAAAACGCGCACGTAAGCCACCACACCGCGATACATGTCGAAATGAGAATCGAAAATCAATGCACGCAAAGGATTATCATTCGAGGGCACGGCGCCTTCTTCAAAAAAACCTTTGCGCGGAACTGTCGGGGGGGGAACTTTTTCTACCACTGTTTTTAATAAGTCTTCCACACCTTCTCCTGTTTTTGCGCTCACCAAAACTGCTTCCGAGGCATCCAATGCCAGTGCGCTTTCTATCTCCTCTCTCGCACGCTGCACATCCGCGTGCGGTAAATCTATTTTATTTATCACCGGAATAATCTCCAAACCCTGATTCATCGCCATGGAGGCGTTCGCAATCGTCTGCGCTTCCACCCCTTGGCTTGCATCCACCACCAAAAGCGCACCCTCACATGCCGCCAAAGAACGAGAAACCTCATAAGTGAAATCCACATGCCCCGGCGTGTCAATCAAATTAAACTGATACTCTTCACCGATCTCGGAAACATACTTCAAGCGCACAGCAGTCATCTTTATCGTAATCCCGCGCTCCCTTTCCAAATCCATGCTGTCCAGCATCTGCTCACGCGCCTGGCCGCGCACCGCGCCAGTCATCTCCAGAATCCTGTCAGCAAGCGTGGATTTGCCGTGGTCAATATGCGCGATGATGCAGAAATTCCTAATGCGTTCGGGAATCATTGATTCAATAATTTAAGATTATGACTTTACGGGCGGGTTTTAGCCGCACGCTCCCAAGTCTGAACAGTCGAAACGCTCTGGCGTCTCCTTTCCAATGCCTGCTCGATTTTTATCGTTAAGAGTTCATACACGTCCACACCCGGAATGTTCTTCTCGATGTAGTCGAATGCACCGCGCTTCATACACTCAACGGCGTTCTTCACGTTGCCGTAAGCGGTCATCACGATAACCTCCGCAAAAACGTCCCTGCCGAATGCCGCCTGAAGAATTTGGACGCCAGCTTCCGGATCTTCCATGCTCATGTCCGTAACGATTACGTCGAAAGCCTGCTCAGCCTGCTGAATCATCTCTATCCCCTCTTCGGCGGATGAGGCAGTTTCCACCTCGAAACCTTGTCTCTCGAGGCGCTTTTGAACAGCGCGTCTTACGTCCTCTTCGTCGTCAACTACTAGTATGCGATACATGCTTCCTTATCATACCCTTCCTCAGCAGCAAGGTAAGAACAGGCAAAAAACAGGACTTTTTTTAAAAAATCGAAATTTATTGTTAAAAACCGCTCGTCTTTTGATATAGTGGTAATAGTGCCTCCCCTTTCGGGGCTCGGTATCATAGCCTATTCATAAATTGGAGGTTGAAAATGAATCAACTCAAAAAGGGTTTTACCCTCATAGAACTACTGGTGGTTATCGCAATCATCGCCATCCTCGCGGCTATCCTGTTTCCTGTGCTAGCACAGGCAAAAGATGCCGCGAGGAAAACAGCATGCTTGTCTGACAACAAACAGATGTCAGCTGCAGTGATGATGTACACAAGCGATTACGACGAAACAGTACCGCTCACAAACTACATTCCTTGTACCGTTGCATGGTGCAAACCCCCTAATCACAGTTGGCCTCAAGACGTGTTTCCATATTATCAAAATTGGAACTTACTAAGGTGTCCCAATGATCCAAACGCCACAAACGAAGGGCTTTCTTATATTCCTGCCAACGAGCAAAAAGCAACTACAAAGGAGGAAAAAGAGTTCTCTTGGGCAACAAGAGCAAATCGCGGCTATAACTCACAATACTTTTGCCCAATGGTTATCTATCCAGGTAACTTGCATGTCGCGGCACCTATAAAAACATCAAAAGTGGAATCTGCTGCAGGAGCAATTCTCATGCTTGACAGTATTTGGGACAGAGCAGGTGGCTATCCCAAAGGTGGGGGAAACTGGGCTCTCGATCCACCTTGCCGTGTCTATGCAGACGATAACTCTGATAGCTTTCAGCTGCCCGGTGGAATTTCAGGATTCTACTGGTTTGGTGGATGGAATCCAAACAACCAGTATGCTTGGAATGTTTTTGGTGGCGTCTTCCCATATCACGGTGGCAAAAATGCATGGACAAACAATACTTGGACAAATAGAAACGCCGGTATTGTGATTGTAACTTTTGCAGACTCTCATGCCAAACCCATGCGCATTGATGCAATTGCTGCAGGTTGTCAAGTCCTTAACGGTTGGGGTGGAAAAATCTTTGACCGTGATGCGTATCTATGGGACTTGAAAGAACCCGGAGGATAGAAACATGAGCAAAAAACAAGACTCAGGAAAACTCACACTTGTCATAGTGCTTCTTGTACTTGCGGTTGGAGTCGTTGCTTACACGCTCTTTTTCAAAGGTGATGGTTCAGGTGAATCTGATATCTCAAGAGACTTGGCAAACGTGCCAAAGCCTCCGCCTGATCTTGAGCCCGTAAGCCCAGAAGTGCAAAACACTTTAATTCAGCCAACCGACTTAAAGTAGGTTACTGCACACCATCAAACTGCTGGCATGTAAAGAATAAAAGCAACCGGCTCTGTCCCAAAATGGACAGAGTCGGTTGCTTTTTTCACGTGCTCCCAAACTCTGTTTGGGAGCACGTGTTTCAAGAAACTCTGTTTTTTCTCTGCCCAACTTCCGATTTAATATTTTCTCGCTATTAGTAGGGTATGAATCAGAGATCATGAGAGTATACGTTCCCAAGACCCACTTGGGAACGAGAGTTATTATCATCGAGTGACAGAGAGTTTTTAAGAAACGAAAATTATCTGCTCGATGGAAGAGAGCCTGCTTGTGCCGCTTGTACGCTTGCAGAACTTGTGGATACGAAGTCAAAGAAAGTTACACTTCCACTGTTTAACTTCGAGCGCATCCTTCATCCTTCTTCCCCCACCGTCGTACTCATAGCTTGCTACACCTTCATCCATTCCCTTCTTACTTTTCTTGGACTTTATCGTCCCTGGCTCCCAATAGGTCATCACCTCCTGCCAGCCGCCGGGATAGTCAATCTGGATGACCCTGCCGATGGCATCGTGAGTGAACACGGTTTCTTCCCCTCTCGGGTCTATGATTTTCGTCTGCCAGCCTTCGGCGTTGTATTCGAACTTGGTCTCCTCTCCGTTAGGGTCGGTCACCTTGACAAGGCGGCAAAGGATGTCGTATTCATAGGTATTCCCGACCTCGTTTATAATTATAATATGCCTAATGTAACATAAGTTTACAGGATTATCACAAAATCTCTGCAAAAATCACAAAAATTTTCCCACGAGTTATCCACATTTGAACTTAGGGTTGTAGATTAGGAAAGGAATGCCCTAAGAGCGAGAAAAAATACTCAGCCTTAAGGGTGGAATTGCTTCGACCAACTTTTTCGAGTATTCTTCAGCCTTAAATACAAAGGGGAAGAACAGATGCTATTGATACCGTTTCTCATGATTTCGATGAGTGTCGCGCATCCGCAGGTTGGAGAGCAGAAGGCGCAAGAAATAGTCGGTGCTCGGATGCCTGCGATAAGTCCGGACGGGAAGACGATTGCTTTCCAGTATCGGGGGGATATTTGGAAGGTGCCTGCTGAGGGTGGGCGGGCGGTTCAGGTTACGAACCACGTGGAATACGACACACGCCCTTTCTGGAGCCCTGACGGCAAATGGCTGGCGTTTAGCAGTGATAGAAACGGGAACTACGACATCTTTGCCATACCATCAGAAGGCGGAGAGACCCAACAAGTTACGTATTCGGGGCACAACGAAATCGGCACGGATTGGTCGAGTGATTCACAATGGATAGCGTTCTCGGGAAGCAGGGATAGGCCTTGGACAGGGATATTTGTGATAAATCCCAAGACGCTGAGATTCAAACTTCTTGCGGATGACTATGCGGGATTTAGTCAGCCGAATTTTTCGCCTGATGGCAGGACGGTTGTGGCTCAGCGGTATGGGTTTCCTTGGTATAGGCCGCGATATCAGGGCTCTGCTGCTGCTTCGCTTGTTTTAATTGATGTGGCGACCGGCAAAGTTACAAAGCTGAGAGAGAACGGATTTCAGCACCTTTGGCCTGTGTTTGCTCCTGATGGGCGCTCAGTGTACGTGGTTACGGTGGGCGAGAAAACGCCGAGCGTTGCGAATCTTGGTGCCCCCCCCGTGAAGTACACGGACAATGCGAATAAGACTCCGAACGTTTGGCAGATAGAATTAAACGGACGGGCAAGACGGATTACGGAGTTTGTTGGCGCTCCTGTTCGCAATCTTTCGATTAGCAAAGACGGAACGATTGTTTTTGAAAGAGAAGGGTTTATTTACACTCACAAAGACGGTAAATCCACACGGGTGAATATCA
>CAZSPF010000022.1:20228-20635 GCA_964608695.1 uncultured Fimbriimonadales bacterium
TTTCTCCGACCCAAAAACAAATAAATTAGAAAGACAAGTGCTTACTTCGGGTGCGAGCGAAGCGGTGATCTCGCCAGATGAGAAGACTTTTGCGTTCGTTGCGGGTGCAGAAATTTGGACTGTTCCTTTGGAGAAAGGCGAAGGCAGAAACAAAGATGATGCTACGCGATTAACAGATTATCCGGGAGTGGATGGCGACATAGAATGGTCAAAAGACAGTAAGACACTTTATTTTACAAGTGATCGAGACAATAATATTCGCTTGTATTCCATGGACGTTGCCACAAAAGCGGTTACTCCGATTTGGACAAACAACGAAGATGTTATTTCACCGACTCTGTCTCCCGATGGTGCGTGGCTTGCATTTTGGGTAGCAGGTCCTGAGGGGGGGCTTTATCTTTGGAGTA
>CAZSPF010000022.1:20645-36628 GCA_964608695.1 uncultured Fimbriimonadales bacterium
CTACAGGCTTACGCGCGCCCCGCATGTTGTTTAAGCAACCCGGTCCGCAGTTTTTCGGCAATACCGCAGGCGAGTTTTCTTGGTCACCGGACAGTAGATGGATTGCATTGACCGGACGACAAGAGGGTGGGACACGAAATGTGTGGATTGTGAATGTTCAAACAGGACAATCGGAAAACGTTACCAAGCGAAATGCAAACCACAACGCACTTGGATGGTCTGCAGATGGAAAGTATCTTTATTTTTATTCCAATCGTGCAGGCAGTGGATTTTTTGTTCTTCCATTAAAACCGGAAGATGAAGCGCCGAGCGAAAACAAAATGAAGTATGAAAAACCGAAAGATGATTTGCACATAGAAATAGATTTTACAAATATAGACACAAGAGCACGAAGGCTATTCACGCAAGGTGTAGACGGGCAAGTGCGCACGCATGTTGAAAGCGGAGAGATTTATTTTCTTCAGGGTGGGAATCTTTTTCGTGCATCTTATGACGGTAAAAACGTGAGGCAACTCATAGGGGGGGTGGCAAGTTATCGCTTGAGTAAAGATGGAAAAACTGCATTTGCATTGCGCGAAGGAAAACTATCGAAGATTAATTTGCAAGGAAACATTACATCGAGCGATGTGGAGTTTCGAGCGGAATTGATTCAAAACACGGATTTGGTGCGTGCGGCGGCATTCAGACAGTTTTGGCGAGTTTATAATCGCGGATTTTATGACGGAAATTTTCATGGCAGAGACTGGCATGAATTGAGAAGAAGGTATGAACCTTTGATTGCAGGAGTGGGACATCGCAGAGAGTTCAGCGATTTATTAAACATGATGATTGGCGAAGTGGAGGCTTCGCATGCAGAAGTTGGTCTATCACCGGGGGGGATAAGCGGACCGAGTGTTTCACATATGGGATTTATGTTCGATTACTCATATTCCGGTCCGGGAATAAAAGTAGGTGAACTTTTTGAACAAGCGCCTGGAACGTATGAAAAGACGCGCATCAATCCTGGTGAGTATGTGATGCAAGTCAACGGAGTTGATGTTACTCTCGATGAAAAACTTTGGGATATTTTACATTATCAAAGCGGAAGAGATTTTACATTTACTGTGAATACAACTCCCACGAAAGAAGGTGCGCGCACGATTACTTATGGTGCGATATCAGGTGGAGAAAATTCACAGTTGCGATACCAGCAATGGGTGGAAATGAACAGACGAAATGTGGAAAAAGCCACCAACGGAAAAGTGAGTTATATTCATATTCGCGGAATGGGAGGTGGTGATAGAACTCGTTTCTTCGAGGAGTTTATGGAGTATAAACAAGGCAGACAAGGGATGATAATAGACGTGCGATTCAACGGGGGGGGAAATATCAGCGACTCGTTGATTGATGTATTGGAAAGAAAGCCTCACGGTTATTATCAAACTCGCGACAGTTGGCTGGATATCGCCCCTAATAATGAAGTTTGGACAGGACAAACGATTGTGTTGATGAACGAACACAGTTACTCGAACGGCGAGATGTTTCCTTATGCCATGCGCGAGCGCGGGTTGGCGACGACTATCGGCATGCCCACGCCCGGTTATGTAATTTGGACGTGGGGGAGTGGATTGGTTGACGGAACGCCGATCAGGATGCCAATGGGCGCAGTGTATCGTATGGACGGAACGCCGATGGAGAACCTGGGTGAAGTTCCTCAGATTATCGTTCCATGGCCAAACGAGGACTACATGTCTTGGAAAGACCCACAGTTAGAAAGAGCACTCCAAGAGATAATGAAGAAGATCAGGTAATCATTTAATTAAATCTCGCAGAACTTCTACTGCTTTTTTCAGCATGGGGTCCTCACCCTTGGCAATGGCGTTCGGGTCGTATGGCACATGGTAATCAGGTTTTCTACCGTTGCCTTCGAGGTCTTCGCCATCAACAGTGAATGCACCAATAGTGGGTGTACGTAACGAGCCGCCGTCGAAGAGGCTCCATTCACCCGTGCCGATGACGCCACCAGCTGTTGGGACTCCGATAATTGGTCCGATACCCAATCTGCGAAATCCTTCTGCAAGTATTTCTGCATTTGAGAAACTCGATTGGTTTATCATGAGGGCAGATGGAATTTCCACAGAATCACCCCGATAAAGGTTTTCGCTGATTTGAGTTTCACCCCCCCGTGGCGTACGAATTAGCCAAGGCCTTTTAATCAACATACCCAATGCCAAATGTGCGGTGAATCCCCCCCCGTTGTATCTTACGTCTATAATTAATCCTTGTTTGTTTTGAGTAAGTGTTCTCACTTCACGCATAAATTGGTTGTGACTAGGAGTGTTCATTCCTTGAATGTGTACATAAGCAAAATTTCCATTACTGTATTTGTCTACAAGCTCACGGTTTTTTCGCACCATGTCATCATAAAGCAATCCATTTTGTGCGCCAAACGAAATCGGCTTTATCCTCACTTCGCGCAGTGTGCCATCCGGGGCTTGCACTGTTAAGATAACACGCTTACCGGATTTATTATTGAGAAGAGCATCGAAAGTGTTTGAGCGTGATAACAGAAAACCATCCACACGAAGAATGGTGTCACCCTTGTTTAATTTTGAATCAGGATGGTCTGCAGGACTACCGGGGAGAACGTAGGTGATTCTGTATTGTCCTGTTCTTTCGAGGTGTGCCCAATCGGGTTCTACTCCAATAATAGAAGTGTTGTCGTCTCCGCTTCTCGGCTGTTGTGTTGGACCGGAAACTCCCAAGTGAGAAGAGTTAAGCTCCATAATCATTTCAAGCATGAGATCATAGAACTCTGCTCTGTCGTAGGCATGCGGAAGCAACCCTTCGTAATATTTTAAAATTGCGTTCCAATCTATTCCGCGATGTTTGGGGTCGTAATAGATTCTGCTAATCACCCATCCGATTTCATCGAATAATGCGTGCGCTTCTTCATGCTGATTAATTTCAATATCAAGGGAAAAACTGCGTGTGGTTTGATTTCCTCCCGTTGCTGGTATGGAACTCACTCGCCCCCCCTCTAAGAAATACAATGTTTTTCCATCCTTAGACAGTTTCATGTTTGATTTTGGACTGCCGCCTGAGGTAAGGGAAGTTGCTGCCCCCCCTGTTAAGGAAACGCGATGAATCTGGAATCCGCCTTCACCCCCCCTTACGAAATAGATTGATCTACTATCCGGGCTTGGCAGACAAGACATTGCATTGCCGTCATTGGTTAACCTCCTCATTCGCTCAAAGATTCTGTTCATTTCTATCTGAATCTCTTCAGGTTTCCTTTCCTCTTCCTTTTTCTCATCAATCTTATCGAGAGCATCTTCTGTGAATGTGACACCTTCGTGAACCAGGTCAATAACGAAAAGGTCTGAGCCTTCCGGAAATTCGTTGGCTGTGAAAACTATCTTTTTACCGTCAGAGGTGAAAAGTGGTGTACTGCAATTTTTGGCGACGAGTCCTACACGACGCGTCACACCGGTTTCAATATTGACAACCTCTATGTTGTGCCCCCCCCTTTCCATGGATGTAGCATAAACGATGTGTTTATTATCAGGAGCCCAACTAAATCTTGGTGTTCCGTAAATGGAAGTATTGAAAAATCCTGTTTTGATGACTTTTGGGTCACCACCTTCTATCGGAACGATGCAGATTTCATTCCAGCCTCTGTGAAATGCCAACGTTTTTCCATCCGGACTAAGAGCCATAGCCATCTCATCATCTTTGGATGCGACAAACGGCTTTGAGTTGCCGTTTATATCCATTTTGTAAATGTCTTTCTTTTTATTTTGTAAAGTTACGTAAAGGAACTCTGTATCGTTAATCCAAATGGGGCCTTCATCTCTACCAACGAAATCAGTCATTCTCCTGGTAGCCCCCCCTGATTCTGGGGTCATCAAAATTTCACCGCGAGAAACCACAAGAAGACGCTTTGCATTTGGCGCAACCGCATAATCACTTGCACTTGTTAGAGAAACTAGCGATACATCGTTATATCTTTGATCTGCCGGGACTTGAATCGAGATTTTCCTCGCCTGCGCAGAACCTATATCATAAATAAAAACTTCGCTTTGATATTCATAAGCGATTTTCTTTCCGTTAAAACTCATTGCTGGGTATCGAACTCGGTCTGTTGTGTAATGGGTGAGTTTTCTTTGATTTTTTCCGTCGGAATCCATTCGCCATAAGTTGAGTGTTCCGTCATCGCCAACGTAGTAAATGAACTTATCATCAGGTGACCACATAGGCCAAAGCTGTGGGATTTCGTCGTTAGTTATGTTTCTCATATTGCTAACAGGCGACGTAAAATCTGAAACCCAAATATCGGCAGTCGCACTTCCTCTTAATCCGCTTCTGCGCCAATTCCCCAACCCCCCCCCGTGGCAGTAAGCCATCTTTCTGCCATCATAAGAAACAGAAGGAGTGAATTCTAGTTCCTGTGCGTGCCATGTTAATCGTATCGGCTCTCCTCCGTCAATGTGCACTTTCATGACATCATGCGAGCCCCATCGGTTAGTTGTGAACAAAATCCAACGAGAGTCGGGCGTCCACCCCATTGCCATATCTCCGGAAGTTGAAAAGGTTAATCGTTTCGGTGCACCTCCGCGTGCGTCCATCACAAAAACATTATTTGAGCCATGCCTGTTTGAAGAAAACGCTATCCATTTGCCATCGGGACTCCACTTAGGAAGCATTTCCACTGCGGGATGAATGGTTAATCGCTCTGCTCGTCCTCCGTTCGCATTCACCACCCAAATGTCGCCTTGGTATGCAAAAGCGATTTTGCTTGCATCAGGTGAAAGGCTGGGATATCGTGCGCGCTTTATGGTGAGGAGGGAAGATGATTGAAGTGAACAGTATATCGCAATGAATACAAACAACGAGATTGACCGGAGATTGAACTTAAGCATAGTGTTTTATAGCACCTCTGATAAACAAACTGCAAAAAAGACCTCGATAATCATATTATCGAGGTCTTGATTTTTAGGGTAACGAGAAATCAGCGATATTCTGCAATGGCAGTAATATCGTTATTCATGGTTAATGATTTTGTTGGATTAACGTTTCCTACTGCAGCTCCAATTCCAACTTTCCATCCGTTGAATTTGTAGCTTCCATGTGTACCGGGTGCAGTTAAAGATACACCGAATCCGTCATAGTAAGTTCGGTTAAACGGTGTAGTTCCATTTCCATTGCCATATCCATCTACCGTACATGTAATTGGAACGTTCAGCACTGTTCCGTCACGAAGTTTTGCTTGGACGGTTAGTTTGCGGTATGTGGCAACTTTCCAATTTGCAACCCATGTTTTCCAAGTGGATGAACTTTCAACATACTCGCCGACACCCCAGAAAGTTAGCCCATCGGTTGGGTCTACTTGAATTCCAAAATAGTCGCCCCATCTTCCCTGAGTGTAGGCAGTAGTGCCTGCTTTTGCTAATACAAGATTGCCCATAGTTCCGTCAGGGTCGGTTGTTTTTCTTCCTGTTGTCCACACACCTGCATACTCATTAGAAGAAGACCGCGCTACAACTGCACCGACATCCATGAAATCATTGAATGCAATCGCAGGGAAAAATACATAAATTGATCCACCTGCGTCGATATTTCCTGATTGTTTTAGTGTAGGTGAACCAGAGATTGGCCAGTTGTTCATGTTGAAGTCATACCATCTGCCCACAGTTCTGCTGGTGGATGAGTTTGGTCTCACTGCGTGCCCAGCCAACAACCTTCCCTTTTGGAACCAAACGTTCATGATTCTCCCGTCAAGAACATCAATTCTTGAAGATGAACCTTGCTGAGTTGCGTTTGAGTTTGGATAAGAGAATGAAGGCACGCTGACATTGGCCGAAGTAAGTGTAGGTGAGCCTCCACCGGCACCTGTTATCGCGTGAATTCTAATAGAAGATGTGTTATTAACACTTGCGAAGAATTGGGCGTTGTTGTCATATCCAACTGTTTGTGCTGCTTGTACGCTTGCAGAGCTTGTGGACACGAAATCAAAGAAGGTTACACTGCCGCCGTTTAGGATGCTTGAAAGAGGATATCCTCTAAACAAAACGCCGCCGAATCCACTGGAGAAGCCGAACAAGTTTCCGGAAACGTAAAGCGCGTTTTTATCAACACCAAAACCGGGGTAGTCCACCCAATAGTTAGTTCCGCTAATTGTTTTCTTCGAGTCGGTTCGATACAAATACCATGTGCCGTGTGGATCACTATCGTCTGAAACGGCTATACAAATCATAGATTCTTGGGGGCTTGAATAATATTCCAATGCGACAACGAAGAATCTCCCTGTGTTTCTGTCATATAACACCTTAGGGTCGAACGTAAAGCCTTTTGCGCCTACAGAATGGAAGAATCCACTTGAACCAGCTTGATTGCCGAGCCAAACTTCGTACTGCTTCTGCCCTGATTTAGAGAAGAAGGCAATTTTCATATTTGTGACTGCAACAATATGGTTTGGACCTACAGCAATCTTAGGGTCGGGAGGAGCCCAACCATCCATTTGTATGCCGGGGAAATACTGTCCGATTGTCGCCCTTGGTTCATTTAGAAGTCCACCCGGGACGATTTTTGAGGGAGGACCGAAGTGTTCGTTGTAAAGTCGTACCAGTGGGTTTTCAGGTCTTCCCAAGATGTTTTCTACATGGAAATCTGAGAACTGGGGTCCCAGGCGAGTGTCAATTACAGCTCTGGAAAGCTCCGTTCCCCACTCTGGTTCAGTTAAGACCTCTACGTTTTGCGAGAAAACTGCGGAGGCACTTAAACAAAAAATGCTTAACAATGCTGATTTTTTCAAGTATGAGTCTCTGTGTTTCATTTCTTCCTCCAAATGAGACGAGAGTGTATGATTCTCGCTTAATCCAACGAGATGCGTTGAGCACGTCTTCATTTTCGACGTGAACAAACAGGTATTAAGTTCAAAAAACTAAGAGTGCTTCTCCTCTATTAGAGAAAACAGTTTTAATGCCAAACGCTTATTTATTGCTTGATTTTTGTGAGAGCAGCGAGGACTTAGTAAACAAGCAGGACAACCCTCTGAACATTTACAGGATCTTAAAGATTCGTGTGCATCCCTTAACCACTCTTCATGTGATTCAAACAATCCTTCGGAAACCCCTGTACCACCGGGGGCAGAATCAAATACAAACACTTTGGGCTGGAAGTCAGGATGATGATGCGAATAAAAGGCGCTTCCGATATCATGTGGATTGCACGATACAAGCAAAGGTGCTGTGCTAAGAATTGCATGCTCAAAGCCATGAACTGCGTGAGCCCATAGTTCTTCTTTTTCATTTGAGGGCAGGTTTATTGAGATGCCGATGGTTTGGAACGATCGAGGGGGTAAATCCAAAGGTTGTGTCCCGATAAGGTGGGAATTCATAATGTGTCTTTTTGCAAACTCTTTTACTTTGGAGGTAATTTCCAATTGATGTAACTGAATACTGTAATTAGATTTTTTAATCGTGTTCAGTGTGTTTATTACATAAACATTTACATCAAGAAAAGGTTCAGTAAAATAATCTACTTCAGTTCGTTCTGTTTTTACAATGCAATCTTGAATGTCCAGATGTTTTACGATGTATTGCTCTCCTCTGTGCAAATAAATTGCTCCGACGTGTGCATATTGATAAGCGCGCCATTCTTCCATCGTTCCCAAGAGTTCACTATCACAATAGACTTGAAAAACTCGGTCAACACCACGAATGTTTATTCCCGATGCGGGAGATTTTGTGTTCGGATAAAACCACAAGTTTGCACGCCTTACAAGTTGCTGCTTGTTCTCCAAATTTTCCAAGATTTCATACGATTCTACTGGAAAGTGTTTTAAGTCTTGGATACTGATAGGAATTTCATGTGCGGCACATAAAAGTTGAGATTCTAATACGTAAGGATTAGAAGGTTTTATCAAAACAGACTCGGGTTCTCCTTTTGTAAGCATTTCAGGCTTCCGTGCGAAAAACTGCTCTAATGGATCATCCCGTAAAACAAGAATTGCCAGTCCAGGTTTTTTCCCGCGCCCTGCCCTTCCGGATTGCTGTTTGAGGCTTGATATGGAACCGGGGAACCCATTCATTACAACTGCGTCGAGGTGTCCTACATCCACTCCCAACTCCATTGAATTTGTGGAAATGAGCGCAGAAAGTTCTCCTGAAAATAGTTTTTGTTCGATTTTGCGCCTTTCTTCAGGTGTGTACCCCCCCCTGTAACTGTCAATTTTTTCTTTTAGGTTTTTATCATGTTCCTCCAGATTTTTCTCAGTATATTTTCTTGTAATTTCTGCAGCAATTCTCGATTGACAAAATGCCAGTGTTTTTGCATTTTGTTTTACAAGGTTGAACACAATTTCTGCTGTTTCCCAATTGGTGCTTTTTCTCTCACCTGCAATGTATTCAGGAGGGTTCCAGAGAATAAAAGATTTCCGTCCGGATTCGGAGGCGTCTTTGTTAATAACAACAGGGTTTCTTGAGGTTAATTGTTTGAATAGTTCTGCTGAGTTTCGAATGGTTGCGCTAGCGGAAAAAATTTGCGGTTTTGAACCATATTTCTCGCATAATCTTAACAACCGATAAATGACATGAGCAACATGCGAACCGAATATCCCAGAATATGCATGTAATTCGTCTAACACAATATAACGTAAACTTTTAAATGTCTTTGCCCATATTGCATGATTCGGTAAAATGCCTACATGCAGCATGTCGGGATTTGTCAAGAATATATGAGTGTTTTTACGTATCTTTGCCCGTAAACCTGAAGGTGTATCGCCATCATAGACATTTGCATTTATTCCTTCAGGTAATAATAATCGAACTTTTTCTAACTGATCTTGTGCTAAGGATTTCGTGGGAAAAAGATAAATTGCATGTGCGTTTGGCTCGAATAGTAAACCGTCAATCACCGGCAAATTAAAACACAGTGTTTTTCCGCTTCCTGTTCCGGTTGTTATCACAAAATCTTTAGATTCTTTTGCATTATCAAATGCTAAACTTTGATGGCTGAAAAGTTGTTTGATTCCTAATTCCAGAAGTTTTGCTTTTAGTTTTGGATGAATTTCATATTTCGGTTCGGTATAAATAGCATCATGTGGAGAAAAATGATGTGTGTGAATTATTTGTTGTGCATAAAACTCGCTATGTTGTAATGAGAATAAAAGATGCTCTATTTTTTCAATATCTTCATTCGAAATCGTACTCATCTTCGCGCTTCTTCTTGCGTTTTTCACCATACCTAATCACGAAAATGCTTGTGAAATACAGCAATGCTAACGGTGCTGACATCATCGCAAGACTAAATGCATCACCTGACGGGGTGAGAATTGCTGCAGATACAACAATCGCAACCACTGCAATACGCCAGTTTTTCCATAATCCGTCGGAAGTGAGCAAACCTAACTTCGCTAATATCCATAAGACGACCGGTAATTGAAATCCCAACCCAAATGCAACAAGCATTTTTAAGATGAAAACAACAAATGTCCCCGGATCTTGTAATAGTGCAGTACCGGGAAAGTGTTGAACAAAACTGATGAACCACGTGAGTGCCGGCTTCATGATGAGGTAGCCGAAAAACACCCCTATACAGAAGAGAATCGCACTTATAGGAGTGATTCGCGTGATTAATGATCTCTCGTTTTTTTTAAGTGCAGGCTTTACAAATTTCCAAAACTGAATGAGAATTAACGGACCTGCGAGGATTAAACCAATGACGAATGAAAGCTTGAGTTTTAAGAAGAAAGGTGCAGTGAAATGTGAAAACACCTCACGCACCTCCACCCCTCTTGTAACTTCAGGGTCGGTAATAAGTTGCCTAAAGAGTTCGTATACTTGAGGTTCGATAATCCAACCCACAACCCATCCGATCGCCAAGAAAATCAGCGATCGGAATATCGTAAGCCGAAGATCTTCTAAATGTTCAACGAGGGTTGCCTTCGACAACTCTGTTTCGTCGTCGAAATAACCCTCGTCGTAATTGTCTATATTAGGTTTAGCCATAGCCCGTTAAAGCGACGGGCATCGCTCTATTTTTCGATCACCGCATTGAAATAGTGTTTAGTCCGAACATACACATAACGTGTTCGTCCGCCTGCGGCACCGGCTCCGGCGCCACCGGGTTGTCCTGCTCCAGTGGACGCGCCAGCAGCGGTGGGACCACCTTGTCCACCACCTCCGCCTCTAGTGCCACCGGTTTGCGGTCCTTGGTTAGCCAAATCGATGCGAACGTCGCCGGCTCTGCCGTCTCCTCCGCCTGAACTTGCGGCACCAGCGGCTCGAGGACCACCTGCGCCGCCACCACCTCCCGCGCCGCCCTGCGTGCTAACAGGTACGCGTGTGTCGCCTTCAAAAACGGCGTCCCAACGGACGATTTTTCCTTCATTCAATGCAAGCCACACAGTTTCTTCCATACGAATTCGGGAGTTGTCGCGAAATTCTCTGCCAAGGAGTTTCAAGTCTTGTCCGTCTCGTGAAGGGTCAGCGATAATAAACTCGTACCTTAGCTTGGCGCAAGGATATCCTTTTTCCCACTCCACTCCGACAAACTCACCTCGCGCTTGAATACGGTCGGAACCTTCTCCGGTTTTCTGAATGTGGAATGTGTCACCGGAAGGAACTAAGATAGCTGTTTGCCAACTATCACCGGGAGAGATTGGATCTGTGGGGAGCATGGGCAATGGAAGCAACAGAATAATATGCGTGTAACGATCTCTGTTTACACCAAATTCATAAGTAGGCATCCAGTCTGGTATATCGGCATAAACTTCTTCGCCAGTGGGCTTCATTAAACGATAAAGAGGCGAGAAAACGTTTTGGAAATGCTTTCGAGGTGCGGGGTCTCCGGGTGCTCTAAATACTGCGTAATCTTTGCCTTCATCCGGAAGAATTTGAACTCGAACCAAGCCATTCCCGTTTGGCTTTACATCATCAACTGCTATGGTGAATCTGAATTTTTCTTGTTCTATTGGGATTTCGGTTGCGCGACCACCTAAGCGGTTTCTTGTGTCGCTGAGAGTGGACACTAGCTCGCCCATTTCGACGGAGTAATTGGTGATCATTTTTGGACGGAATTTATAGCGGAGTTTGAACCCATCGTCGGGCACCTTTATTCCTTCTTTGTTGGCGACTTTTATGCGTACTTCGGTCTTTTCAACGATAACCGGTGTCGTGCCTTGACGCCCATAGAGCATCAGCCCGAGCGTGTATTCGCCATCCGGAATGTTAAGTGCTTTCGTGTCGAGTTTATACACCATATATCCTCGACTCTTGTTTTCAATCGGGATGGTGGCTTCGAGGTATTTGTCATTCAAAGTCACACCTATAAACATTCCTCGAGGCACGCTGTTTAAAGGCAAAAGCACATCCACAACTTCACGTACCGTTTGACCTTCTTGAGGTCGAACGATGGTGAAAGGCGCTTGAGCATAAAGGCTGATTGCCAATGCTGTCGCAAATGATGTTAAGACCAATTTTTTCATCTGTTAATCCTCCGCTCGAATACAGCAAATCCTACCCGAAATCTCACGAGTAGTCATCACTTTGTTGCTGTAATCGCTAATTGTATTGACGCTCCAGAAGTATGGATATGTTACGAGTTATATCGGCTTGATATTCTCATTTTCTCCTAAGTTATTCTTTAAAACAGTTTGCCTGTGGTTTTTAGGCTGATTGCAAGTCCATCGTGAACAGGATCTATGTATGTAAGAAGGTGTGGGTGATTTAGCGCTTGGTTTAAGTACTCACGCAGGCTTTTTGTGGAATCGTCGGAGTTAGCAGGGTCAGCGATCTTCCCGCTCCAAACGACGTTATGGGCAAATATCCAACCGCCTTCGCGAATTTTCTCAACCGCAGTCTTAAGGGCTTGAGGATATTGAGGTTTATTTGCGTCAATGAAAACTGCATCCCAAATTTCATTGCTCTTAGACAGGAAATCTAATCCATCACCGTTATGGAAATGCACACGCTCGATTAACCCTGCTTTTGAGAGAAAAGATTTTGCTGTTTCAACGTTGTCTGTATCGAACTCTGTGTGGACGACTTTTCCGCCTTCCCCCACAGCCTTGGCAAACCACATGGTTGAGTAGCCAAATCCTGAGCCGAGTTCCACCACTCTTTTTGCGTCGATAGCCATGCACAAAATTGCCATCCTTTTGGCACATTGGTGACCCACAATTGGGAAACCTTTGTCTTTTGCTATTTGCTCCATTTCATTAATCAAAGGGTCGTGGGATGCTTCGAGTGTTTCAAGGTATTCAGAGAGTCGTGGTTCAAGTTGAGATGACATAGTGTGAGATTATCACGTTTTGCACTCAGAACAAGAATGTCTGGCATAATCTAATTTGGAAAAAATGGATAGTGACTCAAAAACTCGTGCTATTGCGGAACTTTATGCAAAGCATATCAACCCCGGATTGGCTCGACTTATGTCGTTTGCAGGTTATGGGTTGGAAGTGCGCGCAGAAGGTTGTTATGTTTGGGATGATGAGGGGAAGAAATATCTTGACTGCCTTGGTGGATACGGTGTGTTTGCGTTGGGGCACAGAAACCCGGAGGTTGTTGCAACCGCAAAAAAAGCGCTTGATACAATGCCATTGTCGGGAAAAGCGTTTTTTAACGAATCCGCAGGGTTGTTAGCTCAGAAGCTTTCACAAATAACTCCCGATGCGTTGCAATATAGTTTTTTTTGCAATAGCGGTGCAGAAGCAGTAGAAGGTGCGATCAAAGCCGCACGTTCTGCTTCCGGAAAACATAAAATTATCTCTACAGTTGGCGGATATCACGGAAAAACTTTCGGAGCATTATCTGCGACGGGAAGAGAAGCGTATAAAAAGCCATTTGAGCCGATGTTGGAGGAGTTTATTTTTGTTGCATATGGTGATTCAAATGCATTAGCTGAGGCGGTGGATTCTCAAACTGCTGCAGTTTTGCTTGAACCGATACAAGGCGAAGCGGGGATATACGTTCCACCTGATAATTATCTTTCCGATGTGAGAAAAATCTGTGATGAGAAAGGCGTACTTCTGATTTTCGATGAAGTGCAAACAGGGTTTGGGCGAACGGGGAAAATGTTTGGGATGGATCACAGCAAAGTGTGCCCTGATTTAGTGACGTTTGCAAAAGCGTTAGGGGGAGGTGTAATACCTATTGGAACGTTTATGGGAACGCAAGAAGTTTGGGATAAGTTTTTTGGTGATAATCCTCTTATTCATACAAGCACGTTTGGTGGAAACCCATTGGCAACGAGTTGTGCGTTAGCAACCATTGAGGTGATTGAAAAAAATAATTTATGTGAGAACAGCGCAAAAATGGGCGAGAGAATGAAAGCATCATTGATTGCTACACAAAACGAATACAAAGATTTGATTTCCGAAGTGCGCGGTAAAGGATTGATGATAGGTGTGGAGTTTAGTATGGATGATGTTGCAGAACTTGTTATCGCACAAATGGTTAAAAGAGGTGTTGCTGCTGCTTATACATTAAACAACAAACACGTGATTCGATTCGAACCCCCTTTGATTATCAGCGAAAGTGAAGTAGATTTCGCGTGTGAAGTGTTTGCAGAATCGGTAAAAGAAACAGCGTCGTTGTTATCTGCAATCAACATATAGAAAATGAGAACATTAACTAATCAGATTTACAAAACTGAACACGGAAGAGATTTGAAACTTGATATTTTTTATCCGGATGGTAAAAAAACAGATGGGTGCGTTATTGCTATACACGGTGGCGGATGGGTAAGCGGTGAAAAAGAAGACATGCATCCGATTGCGGAGAGTTTTGCGCAGTCTGGTATTACATGTGCTTGCGTGGAATACCGCTTGGCGCCTTTGCACCCCTATCCTGCTGCAGTGAGAGACTGCCAGAGTTTGGTGGAATATCTGCGATTAAATGCAGAAGAATTGCAAATCCATCCTGACAAAATAGGTGCTTTCGGCAACAGTGCGGGGGGGCATCTTTCAAGCAGTTTGGCAGTACGGGATGATTTGGAGGGTTCGAAAACATCCGTTCGAGTGAATTGTGCTGTGAACATTTCGGGCTTGGTTGACCTCACTAACCCGAAAGAGCAGTTTCCTGAAATCGCTTGGGACTTTCTTGGACAGTTTATGGGTGTGCCTTTCGAAGGGAATGAGCAAATCTGGGCTGATGCCAGTCCTTTATTTCACATTAATGAAAATACATCGCCGATTTTGATTTTTCATGGTGAGTGCGACGATGTTGTTTATCCCGAACAAAGCCAAAGATTCTATGAACTTTTAAAGACGAGCGACATTAAAACTGATTTAAAAATTTTAAAAGGAGAATGGCATTCATTTTCGCCAAGTGCATTTGATTCTATAATGAATGAATCGAAAACCTTTTTTCTTGAGTGTTTTGAGAAATGATTGTAGATTTACGAAGTGATACCGTTACGAAACCGACTCCCGAGATGTATGAAGCCATGCGAAATGCGGAATTAGGCGATGATGTTTTGGGAGATGACCCCACTGTAATTGCCCTTGAAAAACTTGCTGCTGAAAAAATGGGAAAACCTTCTGCGATGTTTGTTCCCAGCGGAACTATGGGCAACCAAATCGGTGTAAAGACTTGGACTCAACCGGGAGATGCCATCCTCGTGGAACAGGAGGCGCATATTTTGTTTTATGAATCAGGCGGTCCTGGTGCAGTGAGCGGTGTAGTTACATTTACATTTCCAAGCAAAAACGGGGTACCTGATGTAGAGAACATCAAAGACAGGGTTACGGTGGGAAGCATACACACACCTGCAACGAAACTCTTGTGTTTGGAAAATACTCACAACCGATCAGGGGGGGCAGTTATCCCCATTGACTTAATGAAGAAGTTTCGTGATTTTGCCAATGAAAACGAGATGAAAATTCACCTTGATGGTGCACGAATTTTTAATGCGGCACATGCGTTGAGCGTTCAAGCAAAGGAGATTTCTCAATATGCAGATTCCGTAATGTTTTGTTTGAGCAAAGGTTTGTCTTGTCCGGTGGGTTCTCTTTTAGTCGGACCAGAAGATTATATTTCCGAAGCGAAAAAACACCGTAAACGCATGGGTGGCACTATGAGACAGTCTGGGATTTTAGCAGCATGCGGGATATATGCATTGAACAATTTAACAGAACGTCTACAGGAAGACCACAAGAGAGCAAAAATATTTGCAGACTTTGTGAACAAATTGAATGGGTTTAAAGTGGATTTAGAGAATGTACAAACTAACATTGTAATGATTGACACAGAAAAACCTGCAAAAGAGATATCAGATAAGCTTTATGAAAACGATGTATGGTGCTTTGCCATAAAGAAAAACCGTTTGAGGTGTGTGTTTCATCGCGAAATTGACGATAAAAAAAATCAAAGAGCGATGGATGTTTTTGAAAAACTCGGCAATTAAACGATATCCGCCAGTGCGTTTTTCAATTTCACAATGGAATCAATTTTTTCCGGATCGGTTTCATAAAGGGCGGCGAGATACATGCTCACGAAATCTCCGAAGTATGTCAGACTAAGCATTTGTGCAAGCATTCTTTCGCCACGAGCGAATGCCGTGTAAATTTCGGTTTTATCTCGAATGATATCCATGGTGATCTGCGCACGTGCAATCATTTTTTTGCTTTCCGTCCCGCTTTCTAAAATCACAGTAGCCCAATGTGCAGCGTTTTGCCTGTCTGCTAATGTCCAGCCCACGATTTCGTTGTGGTTCATTTCAGGAAAAACGTGTGCAAACGCCATAATCTTTGCGTTTTCATTAATCTGCGATTTCCATCTTTGTGCGACATAACCTTGCCATCCTCCAAGCCCATAAATGATGGGAATCCTTCCAAATAATCTTAACGCAAGTGATTTTGTGGGATTTTTTGATTGCGGGCTTTCAGGCGCCCATTGGTCTCTGCATTGTTCAAGAACTGATATTGCACCTTCGAAATCCGGTTCCGGAATGTACCCTAATCTCGCCACAACCCAAACTGCGGGAAGAAACAGATATCCGAG
>CAZSPF010000023.1:0-17433 GCA_964608695.1 uncultured Fimbriimonadales bacterium
AAGAAAACGAAGAGTTATCGGATTTCTTAAAAAAGAGGTGATGTGAAATGAAAAAGCAAAAAGGCTTAACGATGATGGAGGTGCTGGTTGTTTTGGTGATCGTAGCCATATTAACTGCGATATTAACGCCAGTATTTTCTAAAATTAAAAGGACTTTGCAAATTCATTCATCAGAGGTAAGCCTGAAAAATTTACATTTAATTCTTTCAATTTACCGACAGGAGTATGATGGAGAAGGTTTTATTCGTTACGACTTACCTAATTCATACTATGGCTTAGGTTTGCCGACTAGTACTACTACATGGACTAGTATGGGTGTCAAAGATGAGGTTTTTATAAGCCCATGTGGTTCTGATGATCAAGTGCATGAATCATGGTATCATGGTACTAATGGTTATATAGATTATGTGGCGCCAGTGTACGAACCGATACATGTTAAGCCGGATCTAGGAAACTATAAATACAGGGATTACATATCAAATTATCAGGAAAATATAGTTATCTTTGTTGACCCTTATTGCAACCCTGCAGGAACTTCGATGACATCTCTGTTCTTGAAAAAACGCGGAATAGCAATTCTGTTATCAGGGAGAATTATTAATAAATATGATTATGGAAACGCATCATGTTCTAATCTTGAATGGTACTCTTTTGAAAATGAGTAAAGGTAAATATAAAGCGAGGTGTAAAAAATGAAAAAACAATACAAGTGTCTGCTTATATCTTTTATAATCGCGGCGATAATATCAATAACAAATGTAATTGCTCAAGGCCCTCCTCCTCAATGTGGGGGCCAATATGAACCCGCTTCAGATCCATCATGCGGAAGTGGTTACCCAACTGGTGAATGCACACTCGGAAACCCTTGCACAGGTACTCTCGGCCATAAGACGAAGTACTGCTGTCAAGAATATAGTACAACGCGGTGCGTTACAGTGGAAGGAAAGTGGAAATGTTGCGATGGGCAGTGGGTATTGAGGTGCAAAAAAATCACTGATGTGATTGGTTCTGCATGTATACAAGACCATAACGGAATTTATACTTGTGGATAACTATATTGCATCTCTTACCGTTTTGGGATAAATTCAAAGTAAGAGGTAAGTTATGCGTAAAGTACGTTTAGTAATTTTACTAGGTACGGTATTATTTGTTGCGATTGTTTTCTTTTACATTTATAGTTGTTTTCAGGAAGAAACACTTTTGCAAACTGGGGAAAAAATAATAAACTATTTAGAAAATTCTGAAATAGATCCATTGTTGAACTATTTGCAAGAGGACGAAAAAGAAGCACTTGGAATAAACAAAGTTTCAATGAATGCTTTTGTTTCATATTTTCACGATAGATTAAATGGTTTTAGCCGAGATAAAGAATTAAAGCTTTTACCCGTAACAGAAAATTATGAGCTTTTAATTTCTAGCTTTTATCAACATAAAGATGGCAGATTAACCGATTTAACTATTAAAATATATAAAACAGACCAAGGAAATAAAGTAGACTTACTTATTGGGTCAATGCTTTTTTGTGTTTTAAATACTTATAATGATGCAACGAAGCCCTTCCCTCATGGGTCGGAACGCATTAAATTTTGGACAAATGCAATAAGAACCGCTTTACCCTCATTGAAAGCAACTGGACTGCGTGGAATTGCTTTGCAAAGGGATAGAAATGCTCAGTTAATCTTTCATTCTTTCGACGAGTTGCTTGATGAATATGAGATGAAAGTAAAGTCCTTTGAAAGAAAGTAATGATGGCAGTACATGACTTATTATTGAGGTAACAACGTATGCAACATCAAAAAGGCTTAACGATGATGGAGGTGCTGATTGTTTTGGTAATTATCAGCATCCTCACCGCACTAATCACATTCGCGGGAACGAAAATCAAACGCTCCATCCAAATCCGTAATTCGATTGGGAAGTTACAGCAAATATATGTTGTCGTCTCCACGTATCGCACGGATTGGGATGGTGAAGGCTACACAAACTACAGCCACCCGCATGCGTATTATCTCATATGGGGTTACCTACCTCATTTGCATATCAAAAAGACCGACTAGGTCTAAGCGCAAGCTTTAGTGCAAGCCCATGCGGAAACGATAAGATGATCTTTGAGTCATTTCGTTGTGGAGCAGGAGGATGGATTGCTTTTGTTGCTCCAAAATATGAGCCTGCTGCTTTACAACCCGGATCTGGGAATTATATAGATTACAAGAATTATTTAAGTGACTATAGAGAAAATGCGGTATTGTTCGTAGACCCATATTGCAATCCACCCGAAACTTCGATGCAAGCCTTATATCTTCTAAAAGAGGTATTGCTCTGCTCATTTCAGACCAAATGATAAACAAATATGACTTGGGAGATGCATCATCTTTAAATTTGCGCTGGTATTCGAATCCACCAGACTAAATACGCTCAGGAGAAAAAAATGAGAAAAAGACGCACTAAAATATTTGTCATTTATTTGTTGGTTTCGTTGGCATTGTCAACCATTCAACTTTTTGGACAATCAACTCCACCAACATGCAATGGACAGTATGAACCGGGATACAGTCCAGACTGTGGACCATCGCCGAGCTGTGTCATTGTAAATCCGAATAATTGCAATGATGTTTATGGCTGGAGACATGGTTACTGTTGCTATATTGCTATAAGGAAATGCTGGCAAGTCAACGGAAGTTGGCGTTGTTGTAACAACCAATGGCAAAGAGAATGCAAATCAGTTCAAACTGTATATTCCGTTTGCAGTGAAAACAAATGTAAAAATAATTGAAATGGCATGAAGAAAAAAACAGTATTCACAGTTCTACTTGCATTTATTGGCATCGTTTTCTCATATTACATTGTTAAAAATATCTTTTTTCCGGACACTTTAAAATCTGTAGGGATGAATGTTCTGTCTTCAATAGAAAATCAAAATTATTCAATTATAATCAAATACATGATGGATGATGAAAAGGAGAATTTAAATGTCAATGAAGAAACTTTGAGAAACTTTTTTAACTTCATATACAATCCACACTTAAACGGATTCAGAAAAATTGAAATCAAGGATTGGGCATTCCCCGAACAGCAATCACTAGCAATTTTAATCCCACTAAAACATGATGATGGACGAGAAAGTGGGTTAACCATTTCAACAATTGTAACTGAAGACGGCATTAAGTTATTAGGACTAATCCAAACATTATATATCGCAGTAATACTTGCAAATTGGGATTCAGAAAAACCACAAACTGATAGTGACGAATTAAGGCGACATTGGGTGAAAGTAACCCAAAATTTATTAAACGATTTAGAAAGAACCGGCATAAAAGGGGTTTTAATGGGAATGGGTGAAAACACAGAGTATTTCGCTTGGCAAGAAATAATAACGAGAATGAGTAAAGATTAAATATTATAAAAACTTGCAAAAAATCTTTTAAAAAACCGATCAGTTCGTCTCTTCTTTCGGCACATACTCCCCTCTTGAAAACGCAATGCTTCCAACTACTAATCCCAAAACCAGAATCAGCGTGTTCCATGCCGTTGTTTCCGTAATCACTTTTGGATTAAGCATTCCCAAAAGTTCTGCAGCTCCGGTCTCACTCCCCCTGTGTGGAGTGTGGTGAGCAATAGAGCGAACATGAGACATCAAAGACAATTTCTGCATATCCCCCGGCATCAGCCACACCCAACTCTCCACACCAAAAACATAAATCACAGCAGGCAGTACCGGTCGAGTGAGCAATGCCGAAAGCGCACCAAACACCGCACAATACACCAGTGCCGCAATCGGGATAATAAGCAGATCTCTGCTTAATTGGGTATCAGCAATATTGTTTCCTGCAAGAATTATCGCCAGCAAAAACGCACTTAGCCAACCGGTAAAAGTTACAAGTGTGGAAGCCGCAAGCCACTTCGCAAAAAATATACGTATACGCGGAATCGGTCGAGTAATTAAAAAAGGAATCGTTTTGTTTAACACTTCGTTCGATATCATCCCAGCTCCGTGTATTACACACATCAGCACCACAGCAAAAGAATAAACTCCCATTTGCACCACAATGCTGTAAGTCGCAATCGGGTTAATATCACGATCCGCTAAAAAAATAATCGTGCCGAATGCAGGCGCCACCAACGCCAGCAAAAACATGCCAATGAGTTTACGCGGGCTAAACGCATCCCAAACAGCCCAAGAATATAACTCGATAAAACTCATCTTTCTAACAGGTAATTGAATACCGCCTCCAAATTGTTGTCAGGCGAAAAGAAACTCTCTACCTTACAGCCTTTTGCCAAAACAATCTCTCCGAAATAACTGTAGAAACTGTCCGGATCGTTTGTTTGCACATCAATCAAACTTGAATCAATCCTGTCAAATTGCAATGACAAAACGGAAGGATGAGAAACCAAATCCGTTCCTATACTTCGAGGGTTCTCCATGTTAATGCGAATACGATGAGGATGTTTATCAATCAAAGAACGAATCTCTTGAATGTCTCCCTGAGCCAATAGCCTCCCCCGATGTAGCAATAAAATATTTTTCGTCAACTGCTCCACTTCGTAAAGAATATGGCTGCTAATCACAATCGCCTTTCCCCCCTCCGCAAGTCGTCGTAATAAATCCGATAGGTTTTTTCTCCCCACAGGATCTAACCCGTTCAACGGTTCATCCAAAATTAAAACTTCGGGATCATGTATCAGCGCTTGTGCCAATTTAATTCTCTGTCGCATTCCCTTTGAATAACTCGCGATTTTCGAATGTGCACGCGCAGTCATTCCCACTGCTTCGATCACTTCATCTGTTCGAGATTTCACGTCTCTCGAAGGAATCCCGCTCATCCTTCCCATCAAACTCACAAATTCAAAACCTGTCATACTTTCATAAAAACTATCCGTTTCAGGCACGTAGCCCATTCGCTTTAACACATTTGGGTTAGCGAAGGGATTTTCATTCATAACATTAACTCTTCCCGTAGTAGGCTTTAACTGTCCTGTAATTAACTTAATAAATGTGGATTTTCCTGCTCCGTTCTGTCCAAGAAGTGCAGTAATACCCACGCCTATTTGACATGACACATCGTTCAATCCAATAACTTGCCCGTACCATCGCGATGCGCGTTCGGAATTGACTATCACGAAACCACCTCCACCGCGCGAATGCGCTTAAATCCAAGCCATATCCCGCACATACACAATATTAAATAAATAGGAATTAACGGCTCAATCAAAGGCATCTCTTTTAAGGAGCCTTGAAAGTTAATACCGCTAGGGGGGGATCCAATAATTCCGTAGCCGATGCCAGAAATCACACCATCAATGCTTAAATGCGAAATCGTCTCTTGCACTTGCCTATCCAAATCACTGCCCATAATCTCAGCAAACAGATTTGCGGCGGTATTCGTAAAAAATACAATCCCTGCATAAATAATTCCTGCAATCCAAGGCGTGCGATTCCATGCGGAAATTCCCACCAATAAACTCGCATGTAGTGCCGCAGGAATAGCAGGAACAACAAACACTGCCATCATCGCTCGCATGTTCGCACTCATAAACTCCGTAACACCTTCGGAAAACGCCGAATAACCGATACTCAAAAACATCGGTATAAACACAACAGCATAAAGCGGAATGAATATCCCCATCCATTTCCCAAAAACATAATCACGCTTTGTTATCGGTTTGGATAAATAAATCTGCAATGCATTCGCCGCATTATCTGCCGCAATACTTCCTACTCCAATCATCAAGGCAATAAAAAACACCCACAGCCATGTCCCAAACGCTGATGACAACATCGCAGAATAACTAAACCTATCGCTCATCGCAGTCATCACTTCTCGTGGGAACAACTGCTGCATCACCAACAAAATGTATGGAAAGCACGCAAAGAAAAATAATGGCCAAAAACTTTTCTTCTTTAAATTAATTTTTATCGCACTTTTCGCAATCGCCCACCAGCGCCATTTGCTCAGACTTTTCGGACCGTCGTAATTGCGATAACTCAGATCGGCAATCGGCGAAGGAACGCTCATTGTATCGCCTCCATAAATGCATCTTCCAATGATTTCTGTGCGCGAATAAATCTCCGTATCTGTCCTCCGCAACTCTTTGCCGCTTGAAATGCTTCCGCTGAAGGATTCGTTACATCAACAGGAAATTCCACTCTGTAAATATTTGAAAAAGAACTTAATACCAATCCTTTCCTTTCCGTAATTGCTTGAATGAATGCATCAACTGGTACTTTTAATTCCACATCCCACTGTGTCGCACTCACTTCGCGAATCTTTGTAACAGTTTGCTCCGCACGAATCTTGCCATTCGACATGACAATAATGTAATCGCAAGTTCTTTCTATGTCGGGTAACAAATGCGAAGAAACAATAATATTCACACCCTTCCCATGTGAAACATCTTTAATCAACCCTAAAATCTCATCACGTCCCGCCGGGTCCATCTCATTCGTGGGTTCATCCAAGAAAAGCAGCCTTGGCCCGTGTACTAATGCTTGTGCAAGCTTCGCACGCTGTCGCATTCCTGTCGAATACGATTCAATCGGACGATAACGCGCTTCGCTCAATCCCACATAATCTAAAACCTCGTGAGCTCTCCTCATCGAGTGCTCTCTCGGCATCCCGGACAACTCTCCGCAAAATGCCACATACTCCACAGCAGTCATGGCGGGAATATGGCAATCCATCTCCGGCATCAGTCCCACGTTCAAACGCACCATTAACGGCTCCGCTATCATGTCGTACCCCAACACCCTTCCGCTGCCTGCCGAGGGCTCTAAAAACCCAAGCATCGCCTTGATGAGAGTGGTTTTGCCTGCCCCGTTTGGGCCTAATAACCCGATACACCCGTCAGGAACCACACACGAAACGTTGTCTACAGCAACTTTATCGCCGTACTTCACAGTCAAATTAGATATCTCTGCTATCGCCATCCGGAACGCTAAGTATAACGGAATATCATCCTTCAGTTGATTCCTGCGGGCTATTTTCTATTGAGGTGTCATCGTTTCCTTGCGTCGTCTCTTCCGGTGCGGGAGATGCCTCCGGAATCTTCTGCTCTTTTATCTCAGCTTTCTCCATACACTCAGCGCAAAACGCTTTTTCAGTCTTCTGGTTCACCTCACCATTTTTCAATAGGATTCCGCACCCCGCACATTCAAACACCACATCTACCTGTCCCTCCTCGCTCATCACCGAGTAGCCTGCCGTGCTTTCAACCTCATCCTGAGCAACATCACCACCCCCACAACCAAGAGAAAGCAAAAGAAAGCTAACCCCTAAAAAAGTGGATACCTTCATAATATGACACTGAGTATATCTACTTTTACGCTCGCTCTACCCTGATACAGGACGAGGACAACTTTTCACAAATAACAAAGTAACTTTGAGCAGTCAAAACATTGCTTTCCGCCGCGAAAGGTTTTTCTGCCCTGCAGGTGTGTAGCCGAGGATGATATCGAAATTTGTGGAAAGTTCGCCGATGCGTGAGTTTTTTATGGGTTAGAAAGCGACGATAAAGGGCTTGCGCTGTTTGGGGTCTCGAATTCCTTGAAGGAATTCGTCACCTGTGTTCATGTGGTTTACCTGATGTTGTGCTAGAAGGAATCAGGATAGGCTTGTTCGGAGTGATACGACGGATTACTATAGTATTATTCCTGAAAGTTGTAATGTTAACAAAAACAGTTTTTCTTAATGTTCCGATGACATTTTGTTAACATTTTCTTTATGTTAGAAGAGTTTCATGGTAGTGATTCAAGTTGAGGCTTTCATGCCTAACTAACACAGGAGAGACCATGAACCAATACAAAACAAAACTTATTATATGTGGTGTTGCCGCTTGTGGGGTGATGTCCGGTGCGCTATCTGCGCCTGCTCCCGTGATATTGCCGAAGTTGCCTAATGAAATATTTAGTTCAGCGGTAGATGACACAAAACAAAATTCAAAGGAGGGAGCAGCACAGTCGCTACGTGAAAAGATTCAAGAAGTTTCCACATTGCAGGTGCGTGCTGAAGAGGTAACGAAGCAGATCGGCGCCCTTGCAAGTGAAGGCAAGCTTCCGACCAATGAAGAAGCCATCAATCTTTTGAAAACGCTTGTTCAAGATTTAGATCAAATAAACAAGCGGCTTGCAAAGATCGAGGAAGAGGTTGAAGATATAAATGGCTGGATTGAAGGTCAGACCGAGAACTTGATGGTCATGGGCAACGATGTTGCCACATTAAAAAGACCGGGAATAGGAAACTATGTTCAGTTTCAGTGGTTTGACAGCCAAGAGAACACAGGCGATGGGTTTCAGTTCCGTCGTATGCGGGTTGGACAGAACAATAAAATTGCAGACAACATGAACCTCAGGTTCTCATTCGATATCGTAACCGGGTCAGCAAGAACAGCTGCCGAATTGAGAGATGTTCATTTGATTTATGATATTGAACCTTCGACAGACAAAGTAGGAATGTTGTTTGTGTTTGGGCAGCAACCACTCAATCTTGGTTACGAATTAACTCGCTCATCTGGAGACAGAGAGTTTCCTGAGAGAGCAGTTTATAACCGCACGCTTTTCAATGGAGAGCGTGATAGAGGAATTATGTTCCGGCAAGGACTTAACCAAAACAGCCACTTCGATATCGGAATCTGGTCCGGATTGACAACTGCAGATCCTGAGCAAGTAGCCACTTTTGCAGATAGAGACAGAAAGTTAGGAGTGAGTGCCGGCATTCGTTTCTATGATGTGAACTATGATTTCGGGATTTCCGGATTAGTCGCAAAGCGACCTTCCATTACCTACACCTTCACCGGTGGAGGGGGGGGGAGTACTGTTGCTCCTGAAATTCAAAGAGATTATATATTCGTTGACGGCACGTACGTGGGTTTGGTTGAAAATCTCACAGTTCGCGGCGAATTGATGTTTGGCAACGACCGTGTTCCGAAATCAATCAATAGCTCAGGAACTTCGAACACACCTAACCCGAAAACTCGAGTGCTTGGTTGGCACTTGCAAACAACATATGACTTGAATTCTCGCAACCAAGTGCACTTGAAACTTCAATTCTTTGATCCTGATACAAAGACAGCCGGTAATGGTGTTAAGGGTTGGGGAGTTGCATACACGTACTGGTTTAACCCGGGTGCGAAACTCACGGGTTCTTACGAAGCATTTGATGAACTCGGACCTGAAGTTCGCAATAACGTGTTCACGATTCGCTTACAGTATCGCCTGTAAGAACAGAGGACTAAGCAATAAAAAATAAGGAGTAAAAATATGACACTATTATTAATAACAATAGCTACAGCCGGGATGAGCTCGGTAGGTTACCTGCCTGCTCAATCCACGATATCAATAAAAGGTTCTGATACGATGCTGGTTTTGAATCAGCGTTGGGCAGAAGAATACGGCAAAGTGAACCCACGTGTAAGTACTGCAGTCACTGGCGGTGGCTCAGGTATTGGTATTAACGCATTTATCAACGGTGTTGCTGATATCTGCGCTTCGTCTCGAAAAATGCGCAAGAGTGAGGTTGACCGTGCAAAGAGCCGTGGCGCGATAGCAAATGAAATACCTGTGGCGCTGGATGGCTTAGCAATTGCGGTTCACACTTCAAACCCGGTGAAAAGCTTAACAATGGATGAACTTCGTCGAATCTACACCGGGCAGATAACGAACTGGAACCAAGTTGGCGGGCCTAATCTTCCCATAAGCGTATTCAGCCGTGACAGCAATTCTGGAACTTATGGCTTTTATCAAGAAGTTGTTTTGAAGAACCAGGGTTGGGGTCGCGGTGTGCGCTTTATGCCATCTACAAGTGAAGAAGCAAGAGAAGTTGCGAGAACTGAAGGCGGAATCGCGTACGGTGGTGTTGCCTACTTTAAAGATAAGCGCAACATTAAAATCTTGCCAATTGCTCCACGAGCTGGTGCAGAGCCAGTGTTCCCTTCCGAAGAAAATGTTAGGTCGAAGAAATATCCGATCTGGCGCTATTTATACTTCTACACCAACGGTAAACCAAAAGGTGAGGTGGCAAAATTTATTGATTGGGTTTTGTCGCCTGCGGGACAAAAAGTGGCAGAGGGAGTGGGATACTACTCACTCAAGTAGTTCTAAGAAAACAATGTGGCTCTCTAATTAGAGAGCCACATTGTCATTAACACAACATTTGTATGTTCATTATGGGTATGAAAAAAAGACTAATTGAGTGGATTACTGAGCGTTTTGTTTTTCTGGCGGGTTCATTAATCGTAATTATTGTTTTCACAATGTTTCTTTATCTTGCTTATGAGTCTCGACACGCATTTAATCGGAAATTTGCTTATGGTTATAGGTTTGCTGCTCAGCCTGTTGAATTAAAACCTGATGAATATACGGGCGAAATTCCTGAAGATTTGAGTAGGGATCCTTATGCGACACACATAAAAGCCCATTTTGACGGTGATGACGGCTTAGATGAAAAAGAAGAAGTGGTGCCGATGCCAACTCTTGAAGAGTTGGAAGGTTTTGAAAAAATGGCGACGGGTACTGCATTAGTCGGTGAAATAAAGGATATAGATTATGAAAATCTTTATCGTGATGATTGGCGCGAGCCAAAAAGTGCTGAGGTGGGGGAGAAGTACTTGTTATTTATGTTCGCCACACCAGAACATGACGAGGATACAATGGTGTTAGCATGGGAGCCTGATGCGAACTTCAGAAGTACAGATTCACCCTATGATATTAGGTTAAAACTTTTGCAAGCACCGGAAGGGGTAGAGGTTAGTGACTTTGAAATTGATTTAGTGAGGAATCCAAAGGGTAGAAAAGAGTTTCCAACATGGAAAGCGGAGACAAATGAAGATAGAGTTAGAGGTTATATATTTCAGATAGAAACTATTCCTAAGACTTCAAATACTCCCGCAGTTTTAAGAAGTTTTTTTACAACGAATTGGGAGCCGACGTTATATTATCCTCAATACGGTTTTATTCCGTTGCTTCTCGGGACATTTTTGATGGCAGGCATTGCCATGTTAATTGCGTTGCCGGTAGGGATAGCGTCTGCTACATATTTAAGTGAAATCGCAAGTGCAAGGTTGCGCGAATGGTTGAAGCCAATAATAGAATTGCTGGCAAGTGTTCCGACGGTTGTCTTGGGATATTTCGGCTTGATGCTTGTAGCGCCGGGATTATTGAAAGTTTTTGGAGAGGCAATAGGTATGGAGTCGGGGCGATCAATGATTACTGCGGCTTTAGTCTTAGGCTTTTTATTGCTTCCCACAATAATAACTTTGGCAGAAGATACATTTCGTTCACTACCACAAAACCTACGAGATGGCGCTGATGCGTTGGGACTGACAACACGAGAGAAAATTCGGATGGTTCTTGTGCCAGCCGCAAAGGCAGGGATGATAGGGGTGGGTTTACTTAGTATAGCAAGAGCTATTGGCGAAACTATGATAATTTGGATGTTGAGCGGCGGAACACCCACAATGCCAACATCTCCTTTGAAAGCAGTGTTTTCTTCGTCAAGAGGTTTGCCTGATACGATAGGTATTGAAATGGGAAATGTGGAGTTTGGCGGTGAGCATTACGGACATCTCTTTTTAATAGGTTTAGTTTTGTTTTCCATTACTCTTGTTATTAACTTAACTGGATATTTTATCGCAAAGAAAAACACATGGCAAAATACGTAAGCACTTTTGATATAAATTTAGAGAGATTGGCAACGCGTGACAAGAAACGTCACGCACGTAGCTCTATTCATAAGTATTGGTTGTTTAGTTGTGCGATAGTTACATCTGTTTTGATAATTGGCTTAATTTTCACAATCGTATACAAAGGTTTGCCTGCGATAAATTGGGAGTTTCTTTCTACTGGTCCTAAAGAAGGGATGTCTGAGGGAGGGATTTGGCCTATGATACGCGGGTCAATTTTGCTCATGATCGGCACGTTGATAATTGTACTGCCGGTGGGAATGCTGGGCGGCGTGTTTTTTGCAGAGTATTTGGGAGATAACAAGTTTGCACGAATAATGCGCGCATGTGTGATTGCTTTGGCCGGTACGCCATCAATTATTTACGGCTTGTTTGGATTGGCATTCTTTGTATTAATGATGAAAATGAATGTGAGTCTGCTTGCAGGCTGGTTAACACTTGCATTGTTTTCATTACCCATTATAGTTATCACTACTGAAAACGCAATTAAAAATGTACCTGAAACTTTTGTGGAAGCAGGTCACTCATTAGGTCTTTCAAAGTGGCAAACAATACGCAAAATTGTTTTGCCACAGGCATTTCCCGGAATCATTACGGGACTTGTATTGTCGACTGGTAGAGCGGCAGGAGAAGCTCCACCGATATTGCTAACCGCCGGTGTGTATTATGCAACCGGTGCGTTTGCATACAATTGGGAGATGATTCGCAAGCCTGTTGCGAACCTCCCTTATCACCTCGCCGAAGGCTATCGCCAAGGGGGGGTTATACCGGAGAAAATCGTATGGGGAACATGTTTGATACTGATGTTGTTTGTGTTGTTGATAAATCTAACGGCTATCATAGTAAGAGCGCGAATGAGAAGCAAAAGGTCGTGGTAAATCATCCTTTACACGATTCGGAACAAGTTGTCGTAGAAACGCATAAATTAAGTGTTCGATATGGCAAACAGTCTGCAATCGAAAACATCAATATGAAAATTGCGAAAAACAAAGTTACGACGTTAATTGGTCCGAGTGGCTGTGGAAAAAGCACTTTCTTGAGAAGTATTAATAAAATGAACGACAGAATCCCGAACGCATATGTAACGGGAAAAGTGTTGGTTGAAGGTGAAGATATATTTCATAAAAAAATTGACCTGATTGCCTTACGAAGAAAAATTGGTATGGTGTTTCAGAAGCCTAACCCATTTCCTATGAGCATTTATGACAATGTTGCATTAGCACCACGCATGCATTATGGCTTAAAAGGTAATGAATTGGATGCGATCGTGGAATTGTCTTTAAAAAAGGCTGCGTTATGGGATGAAGTGAAAGATCATCTAAAGAAAAAAATTGGGTTAGAACTATCGGGAGGGCAACAGCAAAGATTGTGCATTGCACGTACACTCGCGATCCAGCCAAGTATTATTCTGATGGACGAACCATGCAGTGCGCTTGATCCGATCAGTACTTATCATATCGAAGGGCTAATCAGAGAATTGGCGGATGAATATACGCTGATCGTTGTTACGCACAATCTGCACCAGGCATCTCGTATAAGTGACTACACAGGTTTCTTCATGTTGGGAAGATTGGTGGAATATGAGTCCACTGAAAAACTTTTCCAAACTCCGAAAGAAAGAGAGACAGAAGATTACGTTAGCGGAAGGTTTGGTTAGGCAGAAATGGTAATCTGCTTTTGAAGAACTGGTGTTATGTAAGAAAGAAGAAAAAAGTCCTTCCGAATATCTAACAGAATAACTTCGTAACAGGTAAACTCACTGGCATCTTGCATCGCAAAGGGGATTGAAAAATGAGCAAAGTACGCGTACTGGTTGGCACCAAGAAAGGTGCCTTCGTAATGACTTCCGACGGTAAAAGAGAAAAGTGGGATATTGAAGGCCCGTTTTTCGGCGGGTGGGAGATGTATCACCTAAAAGGTTCGCCTGTGAATCCGGACAGAATCTATGCCTCACAGTCGAGTGGTTGGTTTGGGCAAATTATCCAGCGTTCCGATGATGGCGGTAAGACCTGGCACACTCCGGGAAGCAAACCTGAGGACTTGGTTTCGCCGCAAGGTTGGCCACAAGGGGAAAGCAACAAGTTTGTTTATGAAGGTGAACCGGGAACGCATCAGCATTTCGACGGTACGCAGCGTCCGTGGGAATTTAAGCGAGTTTGGCATTTAGAGCCATCATTGACCGACCCGGATGTAGTGTACGCCGGAGTAGAGGATGCCGCGATTTTTCGTTCGGATGACGGGGGGGCTTCGTGGAAAGAACTTGAGGGATTACGCAAGCACGAAACCGGACCCATGTGGCAGCCCGGTGCGGGGGGGATGTGCCTTCACACGATTTTAATTGATCCCAAAAATCACGACCGCATGTATGTAGCAATTTCCGCAGCGGGAACTTTTCGAACCGATGACGGAGGAAAAACTTGGAAGCCGATAAACAAAGGTTTGATATCAGACTTTATGCCTGAACCAGAAGCGGAAGTGGGGCATTGCGTTCACCGAATTGATTTTCATCCAACGCAACCAGATGTTTTGTTTATGCAAAAGCATTGGGACATTATGCGGAGCGATGATGCGGGCAATAACTGGTACGAAGTGAGTGGCAATTTGCCGGTAGATTTTGGATTTCCGATTGCAGTGCACGCACATGAACCGGAAACAATTTATGTTGTTCCCATTACAAGCGACTCTTTGCATTTCCCGCCCGATGGGCAACTGCGTGTTTATCGCAGCCGCACGGGAGGTAACGATTGGGAAGCTCTGACGAATGGGCTTCCGCAAGGTCATTGCTATGTCAACGTTTTGCGCGAAGCGATGTCGGTGGATAAATTAGATCCGTGTGGGATTTATTTCGGAACTACGGGGGGGCAAGTCTATGCATCGAGCAACTCCGGCGACAACTGGATTGCGATTGCAGAGCACTTGCCGAGTGTTTTATCGGTAGAGGTTCAAACTTTGGCATGATTCGTGTTCGACTTCCTTTTCATTTGCGTAATCTTGCAAACGTGGGAGGAGAAGTAGAAATCAAGGTTTCAGGTGTTGCGAGCGTGTCCACGATTTTGGATGCTCTGGAAGAGAAGTATCCTGTGTTGCGTGGAACGATTCGCGATCACGTTACGAAAAAGCGCAGGGATTTTATTCGATTCTTTGCGTGTGGAAAGGATTGGTCTTTGGAGCCATATGATACGGAATTACCTCCTGCTGTTGCTAAAGGCGAAGAGCCATTTATGGTTATCGGCGCAATTGCAGGGGGGTAGCGCGTTCGTATATCTCTTGTATAGTAAATGAACCGAGTGAATAAACAGGATACTTGCTTGGTTATTGGTTATGATTTTGGTTTCTGAAAGGCTTTGTTTCGGTGATATTTTATAACGATTTTAGCGGGGATGAGTTAAAGCCGCATTGGAAGTTCTTCTAACAACAAAACGCTCAATGGAATTACGTGGTTTACTGATTAGTATTCAACTTTCTAATTGATGAGGTGAGGAGGTTCAAAACCTCTCTCATCCAAAAATATTTAGATGAGAGAGGTTTTATTATTTTTGAATAGGCCACTTGACAATTTTTACGGATTTAAGAATAGCGGGGTTTTCGGGAAGAGGGTTGTCTCGGTTGTCGCGTTTTAGTGCGACAATCTTATCCACCGCTTCCATGCCTTCGATCACTTTGCCGAAAGCGGAATATTGACCGTCCAAGTGCGTTGCAGTGGCAACCATGATAAAGAACTGACTACCAGCTGAGTTCGGATCTGCTGACCGCGCCATGCTTAGAACTCCACGTTCGTGCTTGAGATCGTTAAACTCTGCTTTAATTGTATATCCCGGTCCGCCGGTTCCCATGATGGAGCGGTCATCTCCTTTGCTGTTAGGATCCCCCCCCTGAATCATAAATCCGGGTATGACGCGATGAAACTTTGTGCCATCGTAAAATCCTTTTTTTGCTAAGGTGATAAAGTTTTCCACGTGTTTAGGGGCTTTGTCGGGTCGAAACATAACCACGATTCTTCCGTGATTGGTTTCTAAAATCGCAACTTCGTCGCCGTCCTTGGGTCTGTCCGTCTGTTCCATGTTATTGTTGTTTTCCTTTGAGTTTGATGTTTGCTGGGAGTTGTTTTGTTGATTCGATGCAGTGTAGCCTTCAAGTTTGCTTGTGTTTGAGCCTTCTTGTGCGTTTATTTGTTCGCTTTGACAGCCTGCAAGCAACAACATTGAAAAGGCGCCGATGAATGTGGTCATCCATCCCATTCTCTTGAGTTCTGTTTTCGTCATGTGTTTCTCCTTTTTGTTTATTCTGAATGAATTCTCCATGAATTTGCGATAACCATAAGTGAGACTCCCATATCACCGGCAACTGCCAGTGAAAATGGCAAACCAGCCACTATGATGCCGAGAATAACGAGCACACCTTTGGTTACCAAACTAAACGTTATGTTTTGTGCTACAACGTTTTTATACGTTTTGCTTAAGCGTAATAGCTTCGGCAATGTTTGAATTTCATCGTTTAGCAATACAATGTCTGCCGATTCGATGGCGGCACCTGAACCTGCCGCACCCATCGCGATGGGAATTGTCGCGCGCTGTAATGCGGCGACATCGTTTACTCCATCACCTACCATTGCGGTTATAGTTTTAGCGGATAGTTCTTCAACTTTTTGTGCTTTTTCTTCGGGAGTCATGCCGGCAAAATAATCGGTGATTTCTAGTTGCTGTGCCAAACGATGTACCGCTTGATTTTCATCCCCGGAAAACATGGCGATTTCTGCATCGCTTTGTTTTAATTGATTTATGGCTTGCTTGGCTTCATTTTTGGGAATTTCCGAAATGAAAAAGCGCGCAACCGGTTTGTTATTAACCGAGAGATAGGTTCCTCCGTTTGATTTTTCATCGCTATTTACGAATTGTGCAGAACCTAATTTGATGATGTCGTTCTCAAGCCACGCTTCCATTCCCCCCCCTGGTGTGCTTTTGATATTCGAAAGTTTTGGAAATGGTTTTTGTGAAGATGCTTTTTTATAAATCGCTCGTGAAATGGGATGATGGCTTTGCTCTGCGATTGCTCCTGCCAGTCGTAGGATTTCCTGCTCATCGATTTCTGCAAGAGGTTCGATTCGTGAGACTTCAAGTCTGGCGTACGTGAGCGTGCCGGTTTTATCGAAAATCCATTTCTTTACGTTTGTTAATGCTTCGAGGTATGCCCCCCCTTTTACGAGTGCGCCGATTTTACTTGCGGATGAAATAGCACGAGCGCTCGCAATCGGCGTGGAGATAACCAACGCACATGGGCAACTTACCATCAATAGCCAGAATGCACGGTGTAAGGAATCTTTCCATTCCAAAATCCCTAGCAAGGGTAATGTAATGGCAATAACCGAAGCGATAATGATTACAGTTGGTGTATACCAACTGCTAAACCTATCAATCATGTCTTGCTGTGGTGTTCTTGCGCTTTGTCCTTTTTCGATGAGTTCGATGGTTCGTGCATACGTCGTATCGGCAAATGGCTTATCGCACCTGATAATTAATGCCCCCCCTTCATTGATTCCTCCAGCAAGAACTTTTGCCCCTTCACTTACAAGTAATGGCTCGCTTTCTCCGGTAAGGGCAGAATTGTTCACGGTGCTTTCGCCTTCGATGACCACCCCATCTATCGGAATGATTTCATGCGGAAGTACACGCAAAATGTCACCTGCTTCAATGGATTGCACGGGTTGTTCTACGAATAGATCGTTTTCCATGCGCGATGCTGTTTTTGGGGCGGATTCCA
>CAZSPF010000023.1:17456-33833 GCA_964608695.1 uncultured Fimbriimonadales bacterium
GATTGCGTTCTCATTGCAGCAGATGCTTGCAAACGATTGCCAAAAGCGTACAACAAACACACCAAAGATGCTTCCACCCATTCTCCGATTGCCGCGGCACCAATAACTGCGATTGTCATCAAAGCGTTCATTGTAAATCGCAAACGCGATATGCCCAATAATCCGGTGGTAAGCATGCGGTAACCACCGAGGACTCCTGCGGAGATTAATAAAAATAAACTTAATGGTTTTGATGAAACCAGAAAAGTCCCGATTGACCATAAAATAAATGCACTCAGCAAAACAAGATTTTCGAAAGTAGTAGATTCGTTTATTTTTGACGCAAGTGTGTGAGCGGAATACCCTAATTTTCTAACCTCTTTTCGAAGGTCATTTGATGTGAAAACGTTTTTGTCGTATTCCACTTGCAATCGTCTTGTTGCAAAATTTACATGGCAGGAATAGATTCCGCTTTTATCTTTTAATCCGGCTTCTATCTCTTCGGCACATGCGGGACAGTCCATTCCTCCGATACGCAGTGTTTCGTGCCCATAACCTGTGGCGACTTCGGACATGATGCGGCGGGCAGTCTTGACGATTTCATCTTTGCGTTCAAGGTTTTCAAGCAGCAGGATAAGGCGTTTACGGTCTCGCTCCATTTCCACGCTTTGGACGCCGTTAACAATTGACAATCTGTCAAACAACCGATGCAAACAGGCTTCACATCCCACTGCGTCCGCAGGAAGATGATCTAAATCCAAACTTAATGATTTCGGAACAGCCATCAACGTTAATAAGTCCGTTGCACGATAGTGAATGACGGAATTCGATTTACATCTATTTTAACGGAGCTGAGTATGTTATTGTGCTCCGCTAAGTCTTTTGTACCACGAGATGACTTTTTGAATGTAGCCTTGTGTTTCTTTGTAGGGCGGGACGCCTCCGTGTCTTTTCACCGCACCTGAGCCTGCGTTGTATGCAGCAAGCATGAGTACAAGGTCTCCGTATTTTTGCCCATCCTGTCCTAAAGTAGAATATTTTTCTAAGTGTGAGCGCACCAACTTCACCGTGCCCCAAAGGTTGTCATGTGTGTCGTAAGCATTGCGAACGCCAAGCCCTTTTGCAGTGCCTGGCATGAGCTGTCCTAATCCCATGGCACCTTTATGAGAGGTAGCGCCCGGGTTAAATCCGCTTTCCACCAAGACCATGGCTGTTATGAGCCTTGCGTCTACGCCGTATTGGACACTAAATCCAATAATCCCTTGAGCAATATCGGATGCTTGTTTGTCAGTGAGCTTGGGGTTGCGGGATTTTATAAATGCGGCGTAGTGCGGTACTGCATCATGGGGAGGGAGATGCCAGTTCGCAGTATGTGTGTTAGTTCCACGAGCGGTTGGCTGCCTGTTGTTTTGATTAGCGCGAGCATTGATGGCGGCTTGCTTTTTAACTTGCTCTTGTCGTTCCCAATTTGTGATGACATCATCTGGTATTGCTAAAAGAATTTTTGCGGCAAGAGGCGAAGTGTCTTTTTGCCTTTCGGCTTCTACTAATAGCCGTACGCGAGTATTCGGTGCGTCTAACCATGTTTCGCCTTGTGGTAATACAACTGATATCCATGTTCCTCCGGTTCCTTCGAGTAGAAGTTGACCTGAGCCTTCGGTTCTGATTGTTCCTTTTACGATGCCGCGGATTTCGATGATTGCTTTGCCAACGAGTGTCTCCAGTGCGGCTGAGGTGGTTGGCTCGTTAATTCCGTATTTTTGGCGTGCTTTTAAGTAGGTTTCGAGCTGAGACGCAAAGCCATAACCGGCAATTTGAATCACACTAAATGCCGAGAACACAACTATTAAAAATGTTCTTCTCACGTATGTCTATTTTCGGTTCAGATTTTACTCTGGCGGAGAGATCGGGATTCGAACCCGAGAGGGGGTATTAGCCCCCTACCCACTTAGCAGGCGGGCGCTTTCGACCACTCAGCCATCTCTCCGAGTAGTTTTAGTATATCCGACGTATGCAATCGAACGGAGAGTTCCTGAACTGTTTGAGGAAAGGTTAAGCGTTAAAACGCCATGTTTTCGTAATCCCGCATTAAACCGATTACTTTCCCGATAATAGTCACATCTTTTCCATGCACGACTATGGGGTCGTAAGATGGGTTGCTGGCGACGAGTTTGACGTTAGGTTGGTCGAAATAGATGCGTTTTACAGTTGCTTCGTCTTCAACGAGGGCGGCGACGAGGTCTCCTTGGTTGGCAACTTTTTGAGGTTTGATAAGCACTAAATCACGCGGCAAGATGCCTTCTCCGTTCATTGAATCTCCTTTCACTCGAAGCAAGAAGGCATCTTTTATGTTTTTGACCATTTGAGCGGGTACGGGAATCATCTGTTCGATGTTTTCTTGAGCAAGAATGGGCTGTCCTGCGGCAATCGTACCGAGAACGGGAGTCATTTTTACGGTATTCGCATGAGCAACGATGGGGGCTTTTATTCGTATGGATCGCGGACGATTGTCTCGCTCTATGACGTTTTTGGCTTGTAGGGCATCAAGGTGTATGGTAACTCCTCTTAGACTTTTGTAGCCGAATTTTTTCCCTATTTCGCGAATTGAAGGCGGAAAGCCATTTTCTTCGGTGTGCTCTATGATGAAATTCAAGACTTCTTGCTGGCGAGGGGTTAATGCTGTGCTCATATCGTTTCCTCCAAGGATTAACAGTATATACACAAGTATGTCTACATGTCAAGCCTTAAAATAGTAGACGCAAGATCCTTTGTAAGTGATTCTTTGAATGTAGGCATTTGAAACTCCTTGCAGAAAATAATTGTTAAGTTCGAAGGAGCGACCTCGTGCCATAATTCCGTCCGAAGTCACCTTACAGGAGCAAAGAATTGTCCGTTAATAAAATTCGTAAATTCATGCCCGCCACTTGCGGGATTATTTTCGCCGTCGTAGTTGGAGGAGCGTTGATTTTATCTATGTTCGCTCCTACAAGCCAGATACAACGGTTCACACAAGAAGAAGAGCAAGGATTAGGCGGTGTTGCATTTACAGTTAATGGCGAACCCATTTATCAAGCAGAGATTTTAGAAGCAATCCGACAAGGCGAACAACAGTCTTTACAACATGGGCATATTCCCGGTCCTTTCGAAGCATTAAATGCACGAGTTATGGCTGTTCAAAACGGGATTCGCAGAGGTTTACTTTTTTCATTGGCGAAGGCAGAAAAAATTGAATTAAAAGAAGAAGAAATTGTTGATGCATTATTAAGACAGCAAGAGGAGCAAATTAAGTACAACATGGACATCATCAAGATGGACATTGAAAGCAGAATTAAAACTCTTGAAGTGCAATTGGAAACAGCAAAAAATGAAAAAGGCGAGACTAGCGATGAATATCTTGATTTGCGAGGTCAGATAGAAGACTTACAAGAAAAACCACTTGAACAGCATTTTGCAGATAAATTTGGTGCAACACCTGAACAACTTCGCGGAATGATTAAGCAACAGTTCGAGCAAATAGAACTGACTTCACTTGATAAATTAAGGCACTTGGAAGAAGTTGCACAAATAAAACTCTATGAAAAAGAAAAAGCGAATGTAGATGTTTCAGAAGAAGCGGTTAGGAAAAGTTATCAAAAATTCACGATCCAAACGTTATTGGTGAGTCAAGCTAACAACCCAGATCCAATGGCAAAAGCCGCAGATATTTTAAATAGAATTCGTGCGGGATTAAAATTTGAGGAAGCAGTTGCGCAGTTTTCTGATTACAAAGCCACAACTCCTGAAGAAAAACCGGAAGAAATGGGCATAGATACTCAAGAGCGATTAACAATTTTAGCAGAGCACACGTTAATCCCTATTTTGAACTTGAAAGAAGGCGAAATCTCCGATGTTATTAAATTAGATAACGGAGCAGGAATAGTAAAAATTTTAAAAATTGAAGACGCAGTTCCAGATAACTTTGAAGAAATCAAACAAAAACGTGCGGACGCCATGCGAGAGAGATTAGGCACTACAAGGTTTTTACGAAAATATGTAGATGCAAGAGAAAACATGAAAATTGAATGGAAAACCCCTGCGTTGGAATTAATTTATCTTTATGACGAATTGCGTTCCGGAATTAAGGGGCAAAAGCTAAGAGGTGTTGAAAAACGGGAAGAGCGACTACAAGAGTGGCAAAACCTCTTAACAAAAGCACGAGCACAGTTGGAAATTGCTCCGGATTATGCTGCGCCGGTAGTTTATGTGTGTATCGGGCAAATTGATGCAGACACTATCGAGCCGGAACAGAAAGAATCAGTAAAGAAACAGAGATTGGAACTGTACGAACAGATTTCGAGATTTATTGTTGCACCCTCGTTTAAGTTTGAGTACGTGACATTGTTACTTGAAGAAAAACGTGGCAATGATGCGCTGAGAGTTATGAAAGAGATTGTAGATGTTTCGTATGTGTTTAATGATGACAACAGACAAAACGTAGAGAAAGTGGAATCAATGCTCGTAACTGCGGCAAATTATGCAGATGAAGATTCACCATTAATAAGTGAGGTCCGCGAAAAAATAAAGAAATGGTACGAAGAAGAAAAAGAAGCCAAGAGACTGGAAGAAGAACAGAGAAAAAGAGCGGAAGAAGCGATAAAAGAAGCGGAAGAAAAAAGGAAACAAGAAGAGCAGAAACAGAATCAACCGCAAGGCAGCAATCAACAGGGCGACTAATTTTAGTTGCCTCTCCCATTGGGAACTTATCAGACCTTTCATCTCGTGCGATTCAGGCATTAAACGAATGTGATTTCGTCCTTGCAGAGGACACTCGTGTAACAGGTAAGCTCTTGTCTCATTTAGGAATAAAAAAGCCTATTATTAGAGCAGATGAGCATATTTCAAAACCGAAGATAGGTGAATTACTGAATAGGATTGAAGAAGGCGAGAGGGCAGTTTTCATCTCAGACGCAGGAACTCCATGTATCAGTGATCCGGGTGCTGAGTTGGTCTCAGGTGCACAGGAAAGGGAAATCACAGTAACGGCAATCCCCGGTCCATCAGCAGTAACCACAGCCTTGATGCTTAGCGGATTTTATGCTCAACAATTCGTTTTTTTAGGTTATTTACCGCGTAAAACCGGGGCTGTTAAGAAGATTTTGGAGCAATTCCTTGATTCAACGATGACCATGGTGCTATTTGAGGCACCTCAAAGGGCACAGAAAACTTTGAAGGTTCTGTATGAGGTTTTAGGCGAAAGACGAGCGGTTTTATGCAGGGAAATGACGAAAATCCACGAGGAGATTATACGTGGCAACCTTTCCACTCTTTCTTCGTCTTTACTTACGCACAAAGGTGAATTCACAATCGTAGTAGAAGGTATGCGTAGATCTTCTCAATTTGAGGAGAATTTATGCTAAGATTTACAATTGAGGTCGAACTCAAACTCTCGTTCGAGCGTCAAGATAGACGCTTGATGAGAAAAACCCGAAAATATCCCACAGGAGAGTGGTGATGAAGACAATAAGAATAACAGTTACGCTTGTAGTAACATGGATGTTCGCTACGGCAGTAGCACAGGATGTTTCTACCTATAGAATCAAGGTTGAAGATGTAATCTCGATTCGCGTGTTTGGGGAACCAGATTTAGCAGTAGATGCCCCAGTTAACCAAGACGGCACCATCAGCTATCCATTTTTAGGTTTTATTAAGGTAGAAGGAATGACAACTGTTGAAGTTGAGAACTTTATTAGAACGTCGCTTATTAATGGTGGGTATTACGTTGACCCGAAAGTAAACGTTAACATTCAGCGATTTCGCCCTAACAGGGCAAGTGTAGTTGGGTTGGTAGGAAGACCCGGACAGTTTGACTTTAAGCCCGGCGATAGGATACTTACCTTATTAGCTCAGGCAGGCGGTCACTTACCAAACCGTTCAAGACTAAACAGAACAACTCTAATTCGAAGAGGGAGTTTAGAGCAGATTCCCATTGACTTGGAAGCAATGTTAGAGCGTGGGGATTTATCTCAGAATTATGAGTTATTAGATGGTGATGTTTTGAACATACCAGAAGACACAACTAACAGAGTGAACGTTATGGGTGCAGTAGTTCAGCCGCGAGTGATAGAATGGCGCAGAGGTCTTACACTTGCTGATGCAATCTCAGGCTCAGGAGGTGAGATCCCGTTCCGTTCAAAATTATCTTCTATTCAAATACAAAGGCCTGTTCCTGGAAGAGAGAACGAATATTTTAGAATCCAAGTAGATTTCACAAAATTTGTTGCCAAAGGAGATTATTCTCAAAACGTTGAATTGATGCCCGGTGACGTAGTGTACGTTCCACCTACAGACACCCCTGATTTAAATAGGTTAAACCAGATTGCGAACGTGTTATTTACAATACAAAGCATAACAACAAGGAACTTTTCAATATTCCCGAGGTTTTAATGTAAGCATATGAATAAAAGGAATAGGAGGTAATTAATGGGACGCGGAAAATTTTTACGATCACTTCGACAGCGCTGGTGGATGCTCGCGCTAATAGTAGTTCCGGTAACGTTATTCACTTTTGCGTTTGCCGAATTTCTTACCCCAACCATGTACGAGGGTTTTGTTACGGTTGCAGACAGAAGAGATAGAGATATAAACATTGCTTCGATTTATCCAGAACAAGCATTAGGTGGTAGTGTGAATGAACAAGAGGTTCGAGTTATTAACTTAGCTAACACTGCCGGCTCTTATACCGTGTTGAAAGCGGCCTTTGACGAACTAACAGGGGTAGGAATACTAAAAGAACGGGGTGCTGCAGCGCAGAGAAAGTTCTTTAGAGATGTGGAAATCCGTCCGTCAAGGGGCTCAGAATTCTTAACAATTGCCTTCGTTAGCGAGAACCTTGATGACTCTAAAAAAGTTATTGAAACGATAACAAGCAAATTAATTTCACACTATTCAAACTTAAACACTCAGCGCGCTGATGCACAGGTGAAATTTGTTGAAGAACAACTCAAAGAACAAAAAGCTATTTATGCGCAGAAACTTCAAGAGCAACAAGAGTTTATGGAGGAGTATCCCGAAGCAGCCGGATTCGATGTAAATACGAGCGGCTTAGTCCAAAGATATAATCAAGCGAGAAGTGATTTACATGGAGCGGATAGAGCAATTGCTGTAGCACAAGAAACTTTACGAGTTGCAAGAAGCTTTGAAGGTGACCCGATGATGGTCCCGAACCCGCTGAAAGTGGATAACTTGAATCCTCTTTATATGGAGTTAGAAAGAAGAATTAACACTACGGAAACATCTCTGATCGCATTAAGTGAAAGATTAGGTCCTAATCACCCAAGCATCATCGCATTAAGAAAGTCCTTAGAGGAAGATAAAGAAACTTTTAAAAACACAGAAAAATACGTTCAAACTTTTAGTGAGTATGAAATAGGTGAAATCGACAGATTAAGAATGCAAAGTATCTTTAGTGCGGAGCAATCGTTACATGCGGCACGCGCAGAAAAGGTGAGAGCACAAGCAGTTGTAAGCGAACTGAAGGCACAACTTGATAGGTTACCTGTTGTTCAAAAAGAGTTATTGCAATATCAAGCAGAAATAAAAGCACTTGCCGAGTCTGTAGCAAACCTTACACAAAAACTTGAAGAATCTAAAGTACGTGCAGCACAAAACGCAGTGCGTGGTTTGTACTTCCTTGATGACCCTCAAGTTACTGAGGTCGATAGAAAAACTCTCCTTAAAACGCTGATTGCCTTCTTCCTTTCATCGGTTGTGGCAATTTCCCTCATTGCAAGTTTAGGACAGTTCGACCAATCCACTTACACTCCTCTCGATGCAGAGAACTCTTTAGGATTTCCTGTTTTAGCCGCACTCCCCAAGAGTGGTCAACAGAGATTGAATCCTGATGTTGAACAACCGACACCACTAGCGGCGAGTTACCAAATCTTGTCTACCCAAATAGCTGGTATCAAAGAGAAACTCAATGGTCCGGGCATTCTTGTGTCTGCCGCAGAGCCGGACTCAGGAAGAACCACGGTTGCGGCGAATCTTGCCATCAGTTTGGCAAGAGATGGTTCGCGTGTTTTGATTGTCGATGCTGATCTTAGGAACCCAAGTCTTCATGAGCACTTTGGAACTGAAAACAGATCCGGAATTAGCGAAGTTCTTTCAGGGCAGGCGACGATTGAGCAAGTCGTTCAATCAACGGGAGTTGATGGATTGCTGTTTATCTCAGCCGGTCAGATTCCGGTCAACCCTGTAAGGATGCTTCGTGGTGGAGCGTTAGATGCGTTTATTGAGCAAGTTAGTAAAGGCGTAGATTTTATCATCTTTGATAGTCCTGCAGGTAGTACCTTTGGTGATCCGTTAGTTCTTGCTGAGCATGTTCAAAACGTGATTCTGGTGCATGAAGCAGGCAGAGCGGCGACAGGCGCAGAATATGATTTCCACAAGAGTTTAGAGAGGCTTGGAGTGAACATTATCGGATTAGTGCTTAATAAGACTCGTCCGGAAGATTGTCCTTCCTATCAACACTTCAGAAGAAATTATCAATCTGCCATCAATCGCTATCATGCTTTGGCTGGTCGTACAGCACTTGGTCCGGGAGATCAACCCAAACAATCGAAACCCAAACAATTTGGTGGAACAACCGGTACTCCCACTGAAACACAGGACGACGACGAAGAGTAATATTAGATTGGCATAGGGATTGCCTTATCTATTTAACACTTATGGCAGAAAAAGCAGTAAAGCCTTCTGTTTATGCTGATCGCATTCCACGTGTGTCGGTACCGTATAGTTCTTGGAAGCGGGTGCTTGATATTATAGGGAGTGTTGTTCTCATATTACTTTTATCTCCGGTTCTGCTTGCGATTGCAATCGTTATTAAGTTAACAAGTAAAGGACCGGTTATTTACAAACAAACAAGAGTGGGAAGGTTTGGGAAAGAGTTTTCATTTCTAAAGTTTCGTTCCATGTACGAAGATGCAGATAAGCGCCTGCAAGAATTACTTGATAAAGGTAACGAGAAAGAAGGACCGATTTTTAAAATGAAAAACGACCCGCGTGTTACAAAGCCCGGCAAGTTTTTAAGGAAGTACAGCCTAGATGAGTTACCTCAACTTTTCAACGTTTTGATAGGCGATATGAGTCTTGTCGGTCCTCGACCTCCGCTCCCGAGAGAAGTTGAGCAGTATGACGATAAAGCATTTTTACGTTTAAGTGTTCCACCAGGAATAACTTGCCTTTGGCAGATTTGCGGACGAAGTGACACTACATTCGAAGAATGGATGGCTTTAGATGAATTCTATGTAGAGCACATGTCGTTTTGGCTTGACCTGAAGATACTTATGAAAACACCGTTTGCAGTCTTGCGAAGCGAGGGTGCATACTAAGCCAATAATTTGAAGCAATGAGTGAAACCCCGCAAGTCGAAGAAGTAAAGACAGAAGAAGCAAAGGCAGAAGGTGCCACCAGTTCTGATGGTTATATTCAGATCCCTATTATAGGTATCCAAATCGAAAGAGAGATTTTTCCTTGGGTTGTAGCCGGCATTTTGTGTTCATTTGTTTTGGGTTGGTCATTTTTACAAGCATTACCCGCGATTTGGTTTGATGAAGAGGGTTATTACTCGCACGGCATACTTGTTCCATTTATGACTCTCGCAGTGATTTATATGCGTAGAGAAGAGATACGAAGACAACCTGTTTCAAGTTCACTATGGGGCATTCCTATTTTGCTGATTGGGTTGTCGTTGGTACTTTCAGGAAGGGTTATTGATAACATTTCACTCGCCGCTTTTGGATTTATTCTTTGTTTAATAGGAGGCGTATATTTTGCATTCGGAAATAAAATTGGAAGAATAACTCTCACCCCGTTATTGTTTTTAATTTTCATGATGCCATTTTTAGGTTTTATAATTGATACAACAACAAACCCATTGCAGTTAATATCCACACGGATTGCAGAGAAAATGTTGTTGATTGTAGGGTTCCAAGTTGATATTCCTGCATCAAATCCTACGCTCATTATTTTAGGCAGCGGCTATGATATGATGGTGGGTGGTCCGTGTTCAGGATTCAAACTCATTCTTTCCCTTGCTGCGTTTACTATATTCTTTGTAATGATTTCTAATTTAGGTTTATGGAAGAACTTAGTTTTGTTTGCATTAGCCATTCCGCTTGCATTGTTTGTAAACGGATTGCGTATTATGCTTATCGGGGTTGTAGGAAATATGGGTATGGTAAACCCTGATGGATGGATGTCTATGAAGCTGCGAGAATGGGGGGGGAAGGAAGATATAGGCATGGTGTTTCATGATTACAGTGGATATCTAACATTGATTGTTTGTTTTGTGATTTTGCATTACATAGTTAAACTCTTAGAAGGGAAACAGCCAAATGAAAAACCGAGTTAAAGTCATTCTCGCCTTATTTTTGATTGTGGGAATAACTGCAATTGCAATTGTTCCTCGAAAATATCCTGCAAAAGATGAAGATTGGATGCGTGTTCATTTACCGACAGAGATTGAAGGCTATTCTTTGAGGGGTGCTGTTCAGATGGATAAAAGCACATACGAGATTCTTCAGCCTTTTGGAATTATTGGTTATGATTTTACAGGGCAAGATGGGAGACGCTATGAGTACATTGTGATCTCAGGCAACACAAGAAAATCATTTCATGATCCACAAATCTGTTTTTCCGCACAAAATTGGGTATTGGAAAACCCTCGATTGCAAGAAGTGAATATTCCAGCAATGGGCGGAAGGGTCCCTGCAACTGTTATGGGATTAAAAAGTCCATCTGCTTCAGGAACAGCGATGTATTTTTATAAAACACCTAATCGGTTGGTGCATGATCCATTTTACATGCCCATAGATATGACATTAGCAAAACTCCGCATGAAGGAAAGTGTGGATGGGGCGTTCTATCGGTTTATTGTTGCTCCTGCTGGAGGTTCATTAGAGGAAGACCTTGCAGATTTGGAAAAATTTGCACAAGCATTTTTCGAGGCTACGATGAAAATGCCGGAAGGTGAATATTTCCTTTACAAAAACTGAAGCGTAAAGGTATCTTTACATTGTGATTTTATCGTTACTGTTTAGTGGGGCAGTTTGTTTTGTATTTTCGCACATTGAATCCCCTGTTTATGTTGAATTAGAAAGCGGCATACAAGTTGTTATACAAAAGGTTCCCGAAGCAAAGTTTTCATCGGCTCACATCTTTGTAAGAGGAGGCTCTGTGTTTGAAACTAAGCAGACACATGGGATTCATCACTTAATAGAGCATTTAGTTTTTAGAAGTTTGGACAATTCTGAACAAGGCAGTATTGATAAGAGAGTTGAGCAAAATGGTTGTATTGTAACTGGAACAACAAACAGAGAATTTATTCATTACAAGCTTGAAGGTGAAAATGAGGGTGTGCAAAAGTCTTTGCCAGATTTTTTACATATACTTGACGACCTCAAGATAGGTGCGAATATACTGCAAAACGAAATAGGCATCATAGAGCAGGAAATTGCGTATTTACAAGCAAATGTCGAAAGAAGAATAGACGATTCTGCATGGAGCATTTTTTTTCAAGATAATTCTTGGGGATTAAACACATACGGGGATGTTGCTCAAATGCGGAAATGGACTATTGAAGAAATACAGAGCGCCCATAAGAAACATTATTCGGGCTCAAACATCGTATTTTCGATTTCCGGAAATTTCAATCCAGATGAGATATTAAATATAGTAAAAACACGACTTGAGAAAATTCCAAAAGGAGAAATTGTACCTTTCCCAGAATTTCCAATTTTGGAAGAAGATATACAACACGCAAGCATTAAAACTCCTTCTACATCATTTATTTTAGGTTTGATTGCGCCGGGAATCAACAATGAGAAAAAGTATTTGGCTTACAGAGTAGTTTTTCAATATCTGTCAGGGAATTATGGATTTGCATCGCGGAACAATGTTGATTTACGTGCATCGTTTGGAGTATCGCGAAATGGCTCACTCGCGGTTTTTTCCACTTACTCTTTACCGATTTCCACCAATGCTGATCCGTTAATGGATTTATTCAATCACTTGATGAACGCAGGTATTCCGCAAGATTCACTCATTAACATGAAAAATGCATTGAAAAATCAATTAATAACTCAAAGTAAAAGTCCACAAGCCACAGCGTTTCTGAATGGATTATATATTTTGTTTGGTAAAAGATATGATTTTGAAAATCAGTTGCGAACGTTGGAGTCATTAGGGAGCGAAGACATCAGAAAGGCATTGGAACATTTCAATCCGGCGAAGTCGGGAATTTCGATAAGGGGAATAAGGTGACTTCTTCATCATTGTTTGTCGGGTTAATGCTTCAAATTATAAGACTGCCAAACGGTGTTCCTGTGATTTGCGATACGAACAGTGATTTTCCTTATGTTTCTATACAAATGGTGTTCAATGTTTCACATTTATCTGCGCAGGAATTGGGGGGGTTAGAAATTGTAGCAGAAGCGATTATGTATGAAACCGAATCATTTTCCCCTTCCGCACTTGCTGAATATGGGTTATTGTTAGGTGGATCTATCAAAACGGAAACAAATGCTAGCATATTTCGCATTGAGATAATTACTCAGAATACTCATGTACGACCGGCGATATTATTGATGAATGAACTCATTACTCGTCCTATTATTACCGAAGACATTCTTGAAAAAACGCATGAAAAACTCCGATTTAAAAGGTTGTTACAATTACATCACCCCACAATCAATTTCAGCAGAATGTTTCAAGAAGTATTCGGGGTTTACAAATCGAACATAGAGCTGCAAAACTTCAATGACATAAAGTTGTTGATAGAAAAAGCATTAAAGCCCGAAAATCTTGTTGTCATTGTTGTGGGCGACATCAAACCTGATGAGGTTGCAAAAACGTTCTCTGACACAATCGGGCAATGGAAAGTCAAGCCAATCACTCGACAGAGAACCAACTTTAAAGAGAACGAATTACTCATTCCTTCAGGATTCGTGGCTTTCGGGTGTCAACTCATTGGACCAAGTGTGATTCATGAAGATTATCCTGCGTGGCTTGTTTTAGTAAGTTCTCTAACATTCGGAAAGTCATCTGCCATGCAGAAGGAGTTTCGGCTAAAGAACCCTTGGGCATACTATTTCGACTTTCACTTCAAGTTTTATAAAGAAAAAACTTCAGTCATCATTTGGTTTTTATGTAAATCAGATGATATTGAAAATGATGTTATTAAACAACGTGAAAATGTTTTATCACAATTTTTAAAAACTTACAGTAAGAGTTTATCAGAAGAGCAAGTACTCTCTGCAAAAAATCGCATTATAGGCTTTCCTTTTGCATTGGAATCGCAATCGGTCGGCCTCACCCCCGGCATTCATAGTTTGCGCACTGCATCTGAGCGTGGATATTGGTATGCATGGTGGGAGTTGTTTGGTGGCGGCATTGATAACCATAAAAACTTCACGCAAAAAATCATGGAGGTTTCTCATGAAGAAGTGACAAAACAATCACTCATTACACTATCAAATCCTCAGATAAAAGTCCTGACTCGATGAGAATTCGACGCAAATTAAACGTTTAAATTCGTATTAACCGTTACTTGTGACTAAGAAAGCCGTCAGATTAAAAGGTATGCGTAAAGCATTCACGCTTATTGAGCTTCTTGTTGTAATTGTTATTATCACTATTCTTGCCGCGATGATTGTTCCGGCAGCCATAAGAAGCAAGGATAAGGCTAAAGAATCTGCTTGTGTCAGCCAATTGAAGCAAATAGGGGCGGCACTTCAGATGTACAGGGCGGACTATGACGACCTGATGCCTCATTACCTTAGTGACTTGTATCCGACGTACATCACGAAAGCCGCGCTATTTACCTGCCCGAAAGACCCCAAAGGTGGCAAATATAACGGCACAGACCGCCTTGAAGGGACGAGATTCATCCCTTCAGGGGTGAGTTACACTTGGGTGCCAAATTGGCATACTGCCATCAGTTGGGGATGGTGGAATCCATGGCCTCAGCGAGGGATGGGGAAATGGGGTGACTCGACTCCTGTGGTTGAGTGCAATTGGCATTGGGCGAATACTTTCAACGAGCAGTGGGAGCAGGATAAAAAAAAAGATTTACACGGGGATATCTTCTTGCTTACGGCAGGGGCAGGGATTTACCGCTGGAATGTGAAGGCTCCATTGGAAGAATTCGAGCCGAAATAAATCACTATTTCAAATCATAATGACAAGGTGTTTTGGAAGAAGAACCGCCAACTGATTCAACCTGAATGGCTTGTTGTGGGATTGGGTAATCCCGGCGGGCAATACGACGGTACGCGCCATAACGTTGGGTTTGAAGTCATTAATCGGTTAGCAAAACGCCATCGGATAAACGTAAATCAAAGAAAACACAAAGCGGTATATGGGATGGGAAAAATTGGAAAAGACGAAACTCCTGTATTGATTGCGCGACCGATGACTTACATGAATTTGAGCGGATCAGCGGTTTCGGCTTTGATGCACACGTATAAAATTCCTCCGGAGCGAATCATCGTTGTGTATGACGATATGGATTTGGAAGTCGGAAGGGTGCGCATTAAGCCTAAGGGGGGGGGAGGTTCGCATAACGGAATGGCAAGCATAATTGCAAGTTTACAAACCGAAGATTTTCCTCGAGTGAGAATAGGGATCGGTTCACCTGCATGGAGCGGAGCAGACTATGTGTTGAGTAAATTCGAAGGTGACGAGATACCGGTTATTTTGGATGCTTTAGAGCGTGCCACCGACGGGTGCGAGCTTATTATTATTCAGGGTGTTGACAAAGCCATGAACATCATCAACGCAAGCGAGAAGGATTAATGGACGGAGCTGCATTAGAGCGTGAAGCAAAAAACTTTGGCATTCAATTAAAAAAAACTCAACTCGAGGCGTTTGCGCTATTCGAGAAAAAACTTTACGAAGCGAACAAAGTAATGAATCTGACACGAGTACCGCAAGAAGAGTGCTGGAAACGGCATTTTTTGGATTCGCTTTGCATTTCACCATTAATATCAAAAAATGCGCATGTACTCGATATCGGATCTGGGGGGGGGCTCCCGGGGGTAGCGTTGGCAATTGCGAGAGATGATTTGTATGTAACATGTTTGGATTCATCGAATAAGTCGGTTGGGTTTCTTTCACAGATTTTCGGTGCGCGTGGTTCACTGCCTGTGTTGTTTGCAGTCATTCTCGGGAGGGCGGAGGAGGTGGCGCATGATGCAAGGTATAGGGAGAAATACGATATAGTTACAGGAAGAGCGCTTGCGCCATTGGCACTGCAGGCGGAATTGAGTGCGGGATTTGTGAAGGTGGGGGGGGTATTTCTTCCTATGCGCACACCAAGAGAAATTCAAGATGCAAAAAATTTGCAAGCGCAAAAATTGGGAATGACGTTAACGGATTTGAAATCCATAAGTATTCCACCTCTTAATGCAGTGCGCTTGATTCCCGTTTACAAGAAACAAGGTCGGACACCGGCTGAGTTTCCGCGTGCATGGGCGAAAATCAAAACTTCACCGTTGGGTACGGTTAGTGCGATGGAAACGGAGGAGGGGTGAAGTGAGTGTAGAGAAGGTTTTTACTGATTTGAGGTTTCCTTTCGAAAATTCGCCCCCCCATAGGCCATATATCGTGATGAATATGGTGGCGACTATTGACGGCAAAACTATATCCGGTGAACGCGGAGAACCCGTTCATGATTTGGGTTCGAAAAATGATCACGTAGTGATGCGGCGCATTCAAAGTGCGGCCGATGCCGTTCTTATCGGTGCATCATCACAGCGATCATCAGCAAACATTCATTATGCAAGCAAATTGATCCGCATCGTTGCCACGAAATCCGGAGAGATTCATTATGAAAGCAGGTTTTTTACCGATGCACCGAAGATGGCGTGGATATTATGTACGGAAAACACAAACATTCGGGAAGGTTTTCAAGTATTAAGGTGCGGTCAGGAAAGCATTGACTGGAAATGCGCGTTGAAAAAAATTAAAAGTGAATTGAATGTAAGAACGCTCCTTGTAGAGGGGGGGGCAAACCTCAACGCTCAGATTTTGGAGATGGATTTTGTGGATGAAATGTTTCTCACTATTGCACCAAAAGTGAAGCTTGGAGAAAACACTCCCACTTATGCAGGAGGTGTACCGCTCGCCCGCGAATCGTTGTTAACTTTTAGATTAATCGAGTTTCATCGAGTGTATGATGAGGTTTTTTTGAGGTATCGGCGGACATCCGAAAGTTTTACAGTGCAGTGAACTGATGATTTATTTGAGTTCATTTTAAAAATCGGATGAACCTGGGCATTTAGTCCTACCTGAGTTTTTTCAGAGGGTGGTTGACGATTGGGGGTTTTCGTGTCCTATAAGGGTGTGAGTAAGTTTTTTTGT
>CAZSPF010000024.1:0-882 GCA_964608695.1 uncultured Fimbriimonadales bacterium
GGTCAGGAATTTGAGCATAAATTGCTGAATAGCAACTTATGAAACACAAAACGAGTAATTTACGCATCCTTGCATTGGTTTTCATTGATTTGAATACCCTCCTTGAATTTTGTACCTTGCGCCTGAAGGGGCGCAAGGTACATTGATTATCACGATCCAATTTTCAGTATTACCTCCTGAGGATCAGCCGCATTCCCAGCCCTATCGACAGCAGTTACTACTATTTTGAAATCTTTGGGAAGGCCTTTTACTTTAAACCTTCCTATCCATTCAGCTGTGTCACCTGAACCGCCTTTTCCTTTGTAAGAACCTCTCGGAACTTTCTTTATAGGTGTGCCATCAAGATGAGTTAGCATCACACTCACGCCATCTACTGTTACAGAGAAGTCGCCGGTAGTGTTATCAAAAAAGTTATCAACTATATCGATTAATACAGTAACAAGAGAGTTGGCTTTCACTTTTGTAGCAGAGTTCGGATATTTTATTTTAATGACCGGATTCGACTTGTCATACCTCACTTTTATGTCTCTTTCTGTTTTGTTGTCAGCTAAGTCAGTTACTGAAATTTTAATAGTTTTTTCACCTTCTTCTTCGGTCCCGGGGGGGGCCCATATTACAGCAATTGTATCAACTCCAGACTGAGTGCCATTTGGAATTAATTTGTTGTCCACAAGAATCTTCCACTCTTTCACATCAGCAGGGTTTTCATCTGTTTTTGCTGTAATTAATAATGAGCCTCCAAAAAACGAACCATTAACTGGGGACAGGTCTAAAATTTTGGGTTCAAATGGGTCAAGGTTCACGCTCAAGTTTTCAGTTTGAAAAGGAACCGTTGCGTTACCTTCAAATGCCTCAACCACTAAATGATATACATCCTGAGGA
>CAZSPF010000024.1:892-3049 GCA_964608695.1 uncultured Fimbriimonadales bacterium
GTTTTTTCCCGGGTTCCAGTTAATCGTACCGATAATTTTATTTTCTAGACCTGGGACATTAGTGTCTTCAAATATAACTTGGTTAGACGGATTACCATCTTGAGTAATGGTTACCTTAACTTTTATTTGTACTGTAGCATTTTCAACTTGGTATTTTATTTGGGCGCTCTGACCTACATAATCTCCGTCAGAAGGACTCGTGACAGTAAGAACTGGGACTGCATATAATCCGCCTACAGTAAAAATCGCTGCCATGCATGTAATGGCAGCCGTATCATTCATCAATTTCATTTTTAAACCTCCTATGCGTAAAAGGACACACGGCTCGGGCATAACGAGCCAAGATATAGACGTTCAAGAACGACGAATCGATTGATCCTTGGGCAAGATACTCCTCTTTAATAATGAGCAAATCCGGCATCGTCGTTAGGTAAGCAAGTAGAGCTCATAGTTTAGTTGAGTCTCCCTTTTCGCCTTCCCGTAGTACATTCTATCATCTTATGCAGGAAAACTGCCACATTTGAACTCAAACTTATATCCAATGAGGAATTTTCTCTTTAATTTCGGGATACTTTTCGGCTTCGTCTTTCCCCATTTCTGGGTTTTTCACAGTGACCCCCATGAACTCTGTCATATGAGCAAATACTTCTGTGTTCTTAATAAGGCCAGAAAACTTCTCCTGTCCTGGTCCGATGGCAGAGACTACAACGTAGTCCGCAGTGTGGCTCATTCCTGTCCAGCCGACGCCACAATAATTTGCCATGACTTGTCCCAGCAAGCCTTTGAGGTTTCGGTGCTGCCTGTTCCATATAGGTGGCAAATTACCTTTTGCTGCTAATGCGATTGCTTCCGCCTCTTCTTTGTTAAGTGTAATTTCAAAATGTGTTTTTATTAAATCATGTACTTCGCCATTGTTTTCAGCTACTTTTTTCAAGTTTGGTTCAAGAGTTTCGAAAGATGCATTGAACTTTAAGAGATTTTCATAAACCTTGTTTGTGTCTCGATACGTTGTCCCCATTCCGTTCAATCCTAGGTTGGCGTTGCCGTGGTCGGTTGTAATGATGACGAGGGTCTCATCGTCTTTTCTTGCAAAGTCCATTGCGACTCCAATTGCATCGTCAAATGCGAGTTGGTCATGCATAATTGCACCTGCATCGTTATCATGCGCGGCATGATCAACTCTCCCCCCCTCAATTTGCAATAAAAATCCGTTGGAATTTTGTGAGAGTATACCTATCGCTTTTTTTGACATTTCGGCTAAAGTTGGCACTGCTTCTTTTAAACGAGTATTATTCATATGATCAATAGTGTAAGGTAAATGACTATTTGAAAACAATCCCAAGATTTTTCTCGGATTAGAATCACTTAAAATATCGTTACGATGATTCCAGTATACATAGCCGTTTTCTTCGTAAATTTGAAAGATATTTTTGTTATCGTCTCTTTGATTTTCATCAAAGTGTCTAATTCCTCCACCCATTAAAACGTCTGCAATATTTAGATATTGCGGTGCAATACTGTTTTCACTACTTCTATTTTCTTCAACTGCCACAAATCCTGCAGGTGTTGCATGAGTAATTCTTGTAGTTGTGACAAGTCCCACTGATTTACCAACTTCTTTTGCAATAACTCCTATTGGTTTTAATTTTGTTCCATCTGGGAGCATGTTTACAGAGTAATTATTTATTCTCACCCCTGTTGCCCAAGAACACGAAGCAGCGGCAGAGTCTGTAACTATGGAATTTAGCGATGCCATGTCAAAGAACCCAAGCGCATATTCATTGTTCTTTAAAATCTCTTCCCAGTGCGTCCCTTTGTTTCTTACCATTTTCGAAAATGACTCAGCCAAAGTCAAAGCACCCATGCTCATTCCATCAGCCACCATAAAAATTATGTTTTTGGGATTTTTATTCCGTTTATAATTTCCATTTCGTGCAAACAATCCTGTAGGTAGAGAGGCACCGATTACGCCAATAGTTCCTAATTTTATTAAATCCCTTCTTGATAGCTTGTTCTTACTCATTTCTGAACCTCGTCTTCAACAAGAGTATACGAGCAATGTTATGTAAATGTTAATTAAACGTTTGCTTTAGTAGAAGCAAAATGAACAACAGTTTCTGCAACATATCTAGAGCTTCTGTTGTTGCTTTGGGATAC
>CAZSPF010000024.1:3063-10077 GCA_964608695.1 uncultured Fimbriimonadales bacterium
GATGTTGCTGTATAGGGAGTTGCAGCACCTCATTGCAAGCGCTTTCCGTTTCAGGGAAATCCCCTTGCATGTAACCCAAAAATGAATACGCAGGCTGTAAATGCAGAGGTGAAGGGTAATAAATTGCGGTTGCTATTCCGTGATCTTTTAAGTACCGCTGTAAACCGTCTCTTTGTCTATGCCTTATTGTGTATTGATGGTAGTTATGGTAAGTAGTTTCTGGTGCGACAAAGGGAGTTCTGGCTCCTGCATTTGATAGAATTTCATCATAAATTTTTGCGTGTCTATTTCGTGCTTCATTCCAAATGTTTAATCTTTGGAGTTTTATTCTTAGAATCGCTGCTTGGATTTCATCGAGTCTACTTGTATGCCCAATCCACTCATATTGGTATGTTGTCTTCATTCCGTGAACTCGTAAAGCACGAGCACGTTCCGCAATTTCATCATCGTTTGTAATAATCATTCCTGCGTCCCCTGCCGCACCGAGGTTTTTAGTAGGATAAAAACTTATTCCTGCCGCATGACCAAATGACCCCGCATGTTTATTGTTTCTTGTGCTTCCAATTGATTGTGCGGCATCTTCTAAGACCCATAATCCGTGCTCATTAGCAATCTTCATGATTTGCTCCATGTCTGCAATTTGTCCGAATAGGTGAATGGGAATGATGGCTCTTGTTCTTTCGTTTATTGCTCTTTTTAAGTGAACAACGTCCATGTTAAAAGTTTTAGGGTCAATATCCACAAACACAGGCCTTGCTCCGCTTTGAACAATGATTTCTACAGTTGCTCCAAAACTAAACGGTGTTGTAATAACTTCATCACCTTCGCGCAAGCCCATCGCTTGTAACCCAATTTTTAATGCGTCTGTCCCACTGTTACAAGCAACCCCATGTTTCACGCCACATGACGAAGCGATTTCCTCTTCTAACAGTTGTACATGTTTACCGGAAACATATAAACCGCTTGCTAACACATCCAAAACGGCATTATCAACTTCTTGTTTAATCTCTTGATACTGAGATTGCGTATCAACAAACGGTACTTTCATGTTCTCTTATATCCTTTCAAATTCTCTAAGGCATCTCTCCCAACACACTATAGTCAGGGATAACACTGTCTGCACCCAAAACCACATTTTGCATTTTCACATTGTTCCCTATCTTACTTCTTTCGCCTACTATGCACATCGTTAATTCAGCTTTCTTACCAATTTCAACATCTTCTAATAGGACAGACGATTTTATGACGGATTCCTCTCCAACTTTCACACGCTCACCTATGGATGATGCTTGAGATACAGACACCGAATTACCTATAAATGTGTTTTTTTCGATTGATGAGTCCCCTCTCACTTCGAAAGGTCTTGCATAACCTACATCACCAGAGATTACTGCTCTCACGGCTTCAAGATACTGGGATGGTCTGCCGATATCTATCCAGTAACTTCTTTGCAAATTTCCAAATACTCGTTTTCCGCCTTCGATCATTTTTGGAAACACTTCCCTCTCCACATTGCTTTTACCAGCAGGGAACATTTCCAATATATTTTTATTAATGACATATAACCCAGCATTTATTGCATCGGTACCTTCAGAAGGACCTGACAGGTTTCGCTTTTGCTCGTCTGTTGGCTCTTTAAATCCTAACACTCTTTGATTTTCATCCATTGGCACGACACCGTAAGCATGAGGCCTCCGAACTTCTTTAAGGGTGAGTGTAATATCCGCTTGCATTTCCATGTGCCTATCAATAATTGCTTTGATATCGAATGCGTGGATTGTATCACCATTAAAAATGACACAGTCATCCCCCGGTAACGCATCATAAGCGTTTCTTATTGCACCACCTGTGTCGAGAGGTTCTTTTTCAACAGCATAGACAATTTTCAGCCCTAATTCACTGCCATCACCAAAAAACCTTTCAACTGCGTCTGCCATATAATTTGTGGCAAAACACACTTCCGAAATTCCTGCTTCTTTTAAGTACGTTAACTGGTATTCCAATAACGGAGCATTCACTAAAGGCATTAAAGGTTTTGGTCTTGTGAGGGTTAAAGGTCTTAATCGTGTACCAAAGCCACCAGCTATAACTATTCCACGCATGGATACTCAAAGGATACCGAAAAAAGGCAATGCTATATGCACAGTTACTCCGGGGCTATTCTATGGCTTTCAATTACCCCGTCAACACACGTCCAAGCAGTAAATCCTTCTTTAGAAGCGGCAGCTCCCCAGTCCCCGTCTTTCGATACAGCAAAAACCACACTGCATTTTTCTTTCGTATGTGGAGCACGTTTGATCATGTAGCCTACCGCCTCCTTGCAAGCTTCCATCGCAGATAGCCCACTTTTCATTCTTTCCACAACACGGTATGAGAGCATAAACCTCCAAATGTCCTCACCCACTCCGGTTGCTCCTGCCGCTCCTGATTCGTTGTCTGCATAAAAACCTGCACCCGCAATCGGGGAGTCTCCCACTCGTCCCGGTAATTTCCATGCAAGCCCACTGGTACTGCACGCTGAAGCTACGTGACCTTCATCGTTCCTTCCTACTATGGTTACAGTGTCATGAACAAGATGTGCAACCTCTGCTTCTGTTTTGTTTTTCTTCCACTCCAAATACTTTTCGAGACTATAAAGCGAATGTAGACTGCTGGCATGAAAGCCATGTTGCTCTGCGAATCTTTTGGCTTGTTCCCCAGCAAGCATTACATGTGGGGTTTCTTCCATAACTTTTCTTGCTACTGAAATTACGGGAACAATCCCCTTCACCGCACATACAGAGCCAATAGACAGTGTTCTCCCATCCATGATTCCCGCATCCAGTTCTTGTTCGCCTTCACAGTTAGGAAGTGAACCATATCCAATCGCTCGAAATGCCGGGTCGAGCTCAACTTCTATCAATCCGGCTTCACAAGCGTCAAGCAGGTTTTGAGTTTTTTGGAAATTTTCCCACGCTTTACGTACACATGGCTCTCCGGCATCTTGCCAAGTGGAGACAAAAACAGTTGGCATTAATTAAGTTTGGCACGTTACCATAGAAGAATTTCAAGGCACTTTTGAAAGCGGTGCCATACTTAAACTATGAGTCAACAACAAAGGCCTATTCTACTCGGTATTGCAGGTGGCTCGGGGTGCGGGAAGACTTATCTTTCGAAAAAAATCCGCGACGAAGTAGGACGCGAATTTGTTTCAGTTTTGAGTATGGATCAATATTTTGTTACTCGTACATCTGATGAAGTAAATCCGAATCATATTAATTTTGATCACCCGGCTCATTTAGATTTTGAAATCATGATTAAACATATCGAGACATTAAAGCAAGGCAAAGAAATACTCGCGCCATCCTACGATTTTCGGACGATGATACAAAAACAAGCGTCAATAAAAATAAAACCCACCCCCATAATTCTTGTTGAGGGGTTGTTTATACTTGCGGAACCGGTTGTACATTTAATGGATTTAACAGTGTTTTTAAATGTCGACCCCGACCAAAGGTTATTAGGCAGAATTTTAAGAGATCTTGCAGAAAGAGAATCAAAAATAGAAAATATAGTTGACAGATATCAGCGATTTGTTCGACCGAGTTATCATGTTTTCGTGGCACCTACAAAGCAAAATGCAGATGTTATAGTTGACTTTACTTATAGGCGTGCTTTTTTTACTCAGTTATTGATTCATCTTGTACAACAGTTTTCAGTAGGTGTTCTTGATGTAGAGAAATTTATGAGAACAGTACGTGATGAAACGTATCAGGTTCGAATAAGACCGGAAGAGGGAGCCATGCCACTCGCAGTAAATATTTTGGAACTGGCTAAAGCATATCCCAATACAATTTGCCCACCTGTTTTCGAATATGAGCCCGAAGTTGGTAATTTGATTATTGATAGTCCAGTGCCGTATCGCGAAACTTAAGAATTTTCAATGTATACTTTGATGAGGAGGTATCAAAGTGAAATTAGATACTTATACAAAAACTATTCTAACAATCATCGCAGGATGTCTTTTGTTTATTTGCGTCAAGATCTCCATTCAACCCATCGAAGCAAGGGCACAAAGTTCACAAAGGATAGATGGCATGGATAGATTGGTTGATGCAGTCCGAAGCATTGATAGAACCTTAGACCGCATGTATAACTTTGGCTTAAAAACAAAAAGCAACGAACCTGAGTAAAAAAACCGCTATTGAAAAAACTTTCAATAGCGGTCAAAACATTCAAATCACACATCAAAATACAGGTAGAACTCGTACGGATGTGGTCTTAAATCCACGGCGTCCACTTCGTTCTTTATCTTGTAATTGATGTAAGTTTCAATCAAATCCTCTGTGAAAACATCACCTTTCCTGAGCCATTTATTGTCATTCTTCAATGCTTCCAAAACTGCTCTCAAGGAACCCGGAGTTTGAGGGATGTTGGCTTTTTCTTCGGGAGGAAGTTCATATAGGTCTTTATCTACGGGAGTTGGTGGTTCGATACGATTCTCAATCCCATCTAATCCTGCCATCAACATTGCTGAAAAGCAAAGATAAGGGTTGCAAGAAGGATCCGGAGCGCGAAACTCTATTCGTTTTTGCTTTCGACCTTTACTGTACATGGGTATTCGTACACATGCCGACCTGTTCCTCTGAGAATACACAAGGTTAATTGGTGCTTCGTATCCTGGGACAAGTCTTCGATAACTGTTCGTTGTCGGGTTTGTAAATGCAAGTAATGCACTCACATGATGCAAAATTCCACCGATAAAGTAACGAGCGGTCTCACTTAAACCTGCATATCCCAGCTCGTCATACATTAACGTGTCGCCATCCTTCCAAAGACTGCAATGTACATGCATTCCACTTCCATTGTCCGAAAAAATCGGCTTCGGCATAAAAGTTGCTGTTAATCCGTATTCGTATGCGGTGTTGCGAATCACGTATTTATATTTTTGCAACTTGTCTGCCATGCGCACCATCTCATCAAATCGCAAATCAATTTCACACTGTCCTGATCCTCCAACTTCATGATGATGCAGTTCCACCTGTACATTTACATCTGTGAGTTTTTGCACCATTTCAGTTCTTACATTTTGAAGTTTGTCGCTGGGAGGGCAAGGGAAATATCCTCCCTTCAATCTGTTTTTATAGGCAAGGTTTGGTGATTCTTCTTTGTTCGAGTTCCAGATTGCTTCTGTACTATCCAACATGTACCCTGCTTTTTGTGGCTCATTGAAATATCGAACATCATCAAATAAAAAGAACTCCGCTTCAGGTCCGAAATACGCAGTATCAGCAACCCCGGTTTGTCTTAAGAATTGTTCTGCTTTCAGTGCTGTATATCTTGGATCACGCGAATACGGCTCGCGTGTGAGTGGGTCTTCTATGTTACAAATCAAGACCGCAGTTGGTACATCCATGTAAGGGTCCATGAATATCGTTTGTGCATCTGGAACAAGCAACATGTCCGATTCGTTAATTGCTTGAAATCCACGGATACTCGAGCCGTCGAACCCAATGCCCTCTTCAAACAACTCTTCTGTGAGTTCACCTATAGGAGCACTGAAATGCTGCCACGTCCCAGGCAAGTCCGTGAAGCGGAAATCCACCATCTGTGCGTCGTGATCCTGAGCGAATCCAATCGCCTCTTTTGCGTCCATCTTTTTTGGTTCCTCCTGATTGATTTTGGTGATCTTTCAAGATGCACGGCACGTATTACAAACAGAAAAAGACGCCCATAGAGCCGGCGTCTTCTAACAAAAAACAAACCCGCAGTACATTTGTGACCACGGAACTTGAGTATACCCATATCGGTAAAAATAATTGCAAGATACAAAACAATAGAAAAATGAAAGAAAAAACGACCAAACTAATAGAGCATGTCTAAAAGAAGCGAAGTTATAAGAAAAGCAAGAAACTTCTTAGAACATAAAAACCCTCAGCCCGCACTCGATATCTTACTTCCTTATATCGAGACAGCCCCTGGGGATGCTGTTGCACACGCTTTAGTCGGTGTAGCCTATGGCCAGCAAGAGGTTTTCTACCTTGCAGCAAGGCACCTTGGACACTCACTCGCAGTAGATGAAAACCAAGATGAAATTAGGAGAATGTTCTTAAGAGCACTAGTGGAAATGAGAAGATGGGAGGACGCTTTTGAGGTCGTAACCAGATTAAAAAAAGACAACCCTAACGACACAGAAATTGATTCTCAGATGGCTTTTATTGAGAAACACCTTGATGCACCTACAATTGGCTGGGAAAGAGACAAACAACGTTCGGACGTGCGTGTAACGTTTACAAACTTAGACGAAGATTAGTTTTGTCGTTCTAAACCAAAGTCAACATCCTATCTAAAGCAAGTTTCGCAAAGTGCTTTACCTTAGGCGGAACGGTTATGATATTGACTGGTGTACCATGTACAAGATTTTCGAGTGCCCAGCACAAAAAAGACGGATGGATTCGATACATGGTTGAACATGGACAAATCATAGGGTCGAGACACAAAATCGTTTTGTCGGGATTCTTTTTGGCTAATCTGTTCACAAGGTTTATTTCAGTTCCAACTGCCCACTTCGTGCCGGATTCTGCTTGAGAAACAGTTTTTATGATGTACTCGGTAGAGCCGACGTAATCTGCCATTTTCACTACTTCAAGGGTGCATTCAGGGTGGACGATGATGTTAATGTCGGGATGAGCGTCTTTCGCCTTTAGAACTTGTTCTGTTGTAAACCTCATGTGGACAGAACAATGCCCTTTCCAAAGAATAAAAGTTGCTTGCTCGATTTGTTCCGGAGAGTTACCTCCTAAGGGTTTATGCGGATCATAAACTACCATGTCCTTTTCAGGGTCGTATCCCAATTTCACAGCAGTGTTTCTTCCCAAGTGCTGGTCCGGAAAAAATAGAACTTTCTCTCCTTTTTCCAATGCCCACTCAAGTGCCTTCGGCGCGTTTGTACTTGTGCAAACTGTCCCGTTTCTTTCGCCGACAAAAGCCTTCAGATTTGCTGCAGAATTGATATAAGTGATTGGAATTATTTTT
>CAZSPF010000024.1:10116-11908 GCA_964608695.1 uncultured Fimbriimonadales bacterium
TAAATCGGCCTTCAAAGTGTCCTCGAGGTTTTTCCATGCAGTCCTTACCTGAAAAAGGTTTGCCATATCCGCCATACTGCACCCGGCTGCAAGATTAGGAAGGATGACTTTCATGTGATCCGGAGTGAGAATGTCCGCACTTTCCGCCATAAAGTGAACCCCGCAAAAAACTATAAACTCTGCATCCGGATGATTATTAGCGTCTCTGGCAAGTTTAAAAGAGTCCCCTGTGTAATCCGCATGTTCGATGATTTCATCTCTCTGGTAGTGGTGCCCGAGGATGACTAACTTTCTTCCAAGAGTCTGTTTCGCTTGCTTGATTCGCTCGGATGCTTGTTCAGGCGCGAGCGAAGCATACTCCAGCGGGAGCGGCGATTGATACATGGTTTTCTCCTTATCGCGTGCTACAGTCCTTGCGGACGGGGATGTTGTCTCACGCGAGGCTTTTGGCATCTTGCCTTAGTGTTTACTTTATTATACGTTTTTTCAAGAATCTTAGGTGCACAAAAAACCTGTTTGGGTTAAAATTGACTCGTGAAGAAGAGGCTGAGAGTTTTAATAATCGATGACGAGGAGCGAATCCGTCGAGTTATCGAACGGGTGATTTCTTCTGCTTCTGACATGGAAATTGCCGGACAAGCAGACAACGGCGAAGAAGGATTAAAAGCAGTTTTCATGTATAAGCCTGATGTGGTTCTTTTGGATATTGAGATGCCAAAAATGGACGGGCTTGAGTTTTTGGAAAAGTTTTCTTCTCATAACGCACATTCAAAAGTCATCGTGTTAACATCACATGACGAGCAAGACACAGTCGTTGAAGCAATTAAGAGAGGTGCCTTGGGGTATTTATTAAAGACTTCAACACCTGATGAAGTTTTAAATGCCATAAGAAGAGTAGCCGACGGCGAAGCCATTCTTTCGCCAAGCATTGCCATTCACATTATCAAGGAGCTCCGCGAAGGAAAGAGTGCAGCAAAGAGAGGGGGGGATAAAACATATAAATTGAGCAAGCGAGAGTGGGATATTTTAGATCTTGTCGCTGCTGGCATGCGTAACAAAGAAATAGCTGAGAAATTAAATCTTGCAGAAAAAACAATTAAAAACCATGTAACGCACATATTAAGGGTAATGGAAGTGGGAAGCAGAACTGAAGCGGCTATGAAAGCACACAAGGAAGGATTGATTGAAAGTTAAATCGGCTTAATTTCCATTTTCATCTCTACATTCACAGACATCGGTTTGTCTTGTTCATCCATAATTTCAGAAGCCATTTTTTGTGTGGCATTAGCTTTCAGAAGCCAACCAGTTTTAGCATCGAAAAAGTAAACACCTTTTATCTCAAGATCTTTACTTTCATCTTTTGAATAGATTTCGATTTTCCAGCTGTTTTTCCCATCAATTTTCGTTTCCTCCAAAAACTTGTAAGTCTCTTTCAAGTGCACCGCCCCGATTAATGGCATATCCCTAATTGTTTCCGAACTCCAAGTACTTCCTTTTTTTACTCTTTTTTCCGGAAATGGGATAAACAGAATTCCGTGTATTCTTTGACCAACATTCAATGATTCTGATGCTAATCTGGATTTATCATCAATGGTAAGAAAAGTAATCTCTTCGGGTGTTTCTCCTACAACCTGCTCTTCTGAATACACTTTAATTGGTGAAGAGACGATTTCTAACTTTGCCTTATTGCCCTCTGCTTCAAGAATTTTTGCTGTCAATGTAAGGTTCATTTTCAAGTTTTCGTTAAACTCATTACCGCCCCTATTTTGAGATTTAATTTTTTTTATTTTAT
>CAZSPF010000024.1:11931-20006 GCA_964608695.1 uncultured Fimbriimonadales bacterium
AAAAAATCGAAGTCGTAACCGAATCCCATCTTCAGGGTCAGTTGCCGGTTCGGTTACTTTAACTTGTGCAGGAGTTGCTTCTTCTGTTACAACGCTACTGCTCGTTTCTGTTTCTGCTGATGGCGTTGTTTGTGTGTTAGCCGCTTTTTCTTGTGCGCAATTTGTTAAAACAACTGATAAAACAGTTAACGCCAGTAAAAATAGGCTACTGTTAGTGTGGACAATTTTCGCAGAGAATGTTTTCATGAAATCAAAATCTGAATCCAAGCAGTGATTGTACGATTCGGTTTATACTCGATTTCATCATGAGTACGCATGGGATATCACCTGCAGAGCTAAGTCCATCCCAACTATATGGTTTGTTGGTGAAAATTGTCGTGCCCAGACCCATCGCATTAGTCAGCACTTTGAATAAAGATGGGGTTTCAAATCTCGCTCCTTTTAGTTTCTTCCAATTGGGAGGTGTTAACCCTCCGAGTATCATCTTTTCGGTTACTCGTGATATTGCCGGCGAGCATAAAGACACCCTTCGGTACATAGAAGAAACAAAGGAGTATGTAATTAACACTGTTGATAGGAAGATGGCTGAAGGTATGAACCTCGCAAGTTCAAGGCTCGCTTCAGGAGAAAGCGAATGGGAGATAAGCAAATTTACAAAGGGTGATTCAGAAGCGGTTAAACCTCCTCGTGTGCTTGAAAGCCCGGTTCAAATGGAGTGCCAGTTATTCAAAATCGTCCACCATGGAAATGGCTCATCAAGTGCAAATTATATAATCGGCGAGATATTACGTATTCATTTAAGAGATTTTCAGGGTAAAGATAGCGTATTGCAGGAAGATTTTGAACATCACCCGATTGCAAGATTAGGTGAAGATAAATACCTGGATACGGATGCGATGGAAATATTTCGTCTCGTGCGCCCTATGCCAAAGTGATTCCGTCCGTATTTAACAAAATGTAAAGCAAGGATTGCCGCAAATTGAGATTAAAACAAGTACGCCTTTATGGCTTTAAGTCTTTTGCTGACCGTACAGAGATTTCTTTGGACGGTCAGTTCACTGCAGTTGTAGGCTCAAACGGCTGTGGTAAGAGCAATATCGTTGATGCCATTTTATGGGCTCTTGGAGAGACAAGCATTAAAAAACTCCGAGCGTCCTCCTCTACCGATGTGATTTTTAGCGGCTCTGCGAATAGGAAACCTCTCGGATACGCAGAAGTTATGCTCACCTTCGATAACGAAAACGGCGATCTACCGTTGCCGACTTCAGAAGTTACTATTTCAAGAAAAATTGACAGAAGTGGTGAGAGCACCTATTCCATAAACGGAAGAGTTTGCAGACAAAAAGATATTTATGAACTTTTCGCTGATTCAGGGTTAGGAAGAACAGGTTATGCAGTTGTGAGCCAAAGCGATATTGACGCTGCACTAAGCGCACCACCGGAGGAAAGAAGAACATGGATTGACGAAGCGGCAGGGGTACAGAGATACAGAAACCGAAAAATTGAATCGCTAAAAAGATTGGACAGCGCCATTCAACACCTGCAAAGAGTAAATGATGTCATTGCGGAATTAGACATTCAAAGAGAGCCTTTGAAAGAAGAAGCTGAAGCGGCGCGAATTTATAAAACCAAAATGGCAAGCCTGAGAGAAATTGAATCAGGTCTATTGATTCTTGAAACAGCAAAATTGGCGGAAGACATTAATAACCTTGAATTATCTATATCAGAGCGCAGATTAACAGCGGAAAAATTACGAGAAGATGCAGACCGATTAGAAAACAAAGCGGATGAAATATACAGAAACTCTGAAGAAATCGAAGGCTCAAATGAAAAATTGTATCAGGAATTACAAATCCTAATTGCAAAAAAAGAGCGCGCGGAATCTCGTAAAGCGCTTGCTATGCAAAGGCTCGCAAGCCTTGATGAATGGGAAACGAATAAAGAGAGCGAAGAGTATGAAAACACAGTTCGCATTGAACGAGCAAAGTCTGCTGTAGAAACCGCTAAAAGAGAAGCAACCGAAGCGAAAAATGCTGTAGAACTATTATTACAAGTTATCTCAGGTTCCGATGCAGAAGCACAGAAAATGCAGCAGAAACTTTCAGAAGCAGAGGAGAAATTAGCAAAAGCACGCTCCCATGAAATTGCAGAAATCCATAAAAAAGCAAAGTTTGAAAGTGCGAAAGATATTCTTGAAAACCTTTCCAATGAAATACATCAAGGGATTAAAGACTTAGATAAAATTAATGAATTGCTTGAAGAGACCACCAAAAAACATGATGAAATTGCAAGCTCCACTAAAGAGAACAGAAAGAAATTAATTGAAATTGGAACTGCCAAAAAAATCAAAGAGGATGAACTTTCTCAACTATATTCTCAAGTAAGGGTGTTGCTCTCGGAAAGTGCTTCAATTGAAGGACGAATTGAAGCACTCACTGCAATGTTAGAAGAAGGAGACGGGTTATCAAGCGGGACAAAAGCAGTCTTAGATGCAGTTTCAAAAGGCGAACTACAAGGAACATTCATACCTGTTTCTTCAATTTTAGAAATTCCCAATCACTTATTAAACTCAATTGAATCAGCCTTAGGCATATCCGCTTCAAGTTTAATAACTAATCGTTCCTCTGAAGCCATCAAGGCAATTGAATTCATTCGTGATAATAAACTCGGAAAAGCAACTTTCCTGCCTCTGGATACTTTAAGAAGTTTCGACACAGACGCTGCAAGGAATGAATCTAACCCTCCGGCAGTTCTTGGTGTCGCTTCAAAACTAATTTCATTTGATTCCAAGTACCAAAAAGCGGTTGACCTGTTACTCGGAAATGTGTTAATTGTGCAAAACATAGGTGTCGCCAAAGACATCACAAAGAATCAAAATTGGAAAAAGATTGTCACACTCGAAGGAGAAGTCGTTTTTTCCGAAGGTGTGATCTCAGGAGGAAGACATTCATCAGGATCTGGAGGGATCATTAGTAGAAAATCTGAATTAAAAGAATTAGAAGTAAAGCATGCAGAACTTTCATCAGCGATCCAGAAATACAATACCAACATCAAGGAAATAGAAAACGAAATATCCGACATACATAATGATTTCGCAAACATACAATCTAAACTCGATGAAGAAAATGACCTGATTCTTGAGATCACGAAAAAACTCGCATCATTAAATGAACAAAAACTTGCATTAGAAAGAAGTATTAAAAGAATGCAAGAAGAAGCAGATGAACTTAACAAGCAAATTTCTGGAAATCTGCAAAATCAGGAAGATGACAATCTATCCGTACACGAACTCGAGCAGCAGAGAAATGAACTGCTGGCACTTTCCGCAGCAAAAACAGCCGATGCACAACAGGCGAGGCGTGCACTAGAAGAAACAAAGCAAAGAGAGCGTATAGCAAATGAAAGGCTTACACAAGCAGAAACGGAACTTGAAGAAGCCATATCCGTACATCAAAACAAGAAAAACAGACTCACAAATTTAGAAAGCGAAAAACAACAGCACTTTTTATCTTTGAAAACAGCAGAAGAAGAGCTGCAAAAAGTGATTTCTGAAATATCAGATATCGAATTAAAAATTGAACAAGCAAAAAAATTAAGAGCAGAATTGCAACAACAATATTCCAAATGTTTGGAAAATGCTAAACAATCAAGGGAATCCGCAAGAAGTTTAGAAGACACTGCCTATCGTGAAGACATTCAACGTGCCAGAGCGGAAACAAAACGTGCAAATGTGTTATCCAGATTGCTTGAAGAATATAACACTTCGGAAGAAGAAGCAATGCAGCAAGCACATCTTGTTGACATTCCGGAGGATTCTCTGAAAATTGCCAATGAATTGCGAAGAGAAATAAAAGCGTTAGGAGAAGTCAACCTTGGCGCAATAGAAGCATTTGAACGCTTATCGGAAAGATACGACACGCTTGTAACCGAACGAGAAGATATCCTCGCCGCAAAAGCGGAACTTGATGAAAGTATCGCAGAATTAGACAGATTAACACGGGGTGCATTCAAGGAAACTTTCGAAAAAGTGAATGAGTATTTTGGAATTTACTTCAAACGACTCTTTGACGGGGGGCGCGCCGAACTCATCCTCACAAAACCGGACAGTCTTCTTGAATCAGGAGTTGATATACAAGTGGAAGTTCCCGGGAAAAAAACTCAAAGACTGGAACTGCTATCAGGCGGCGAAAGAGCCTTATCTGCATGTGCATTTCTTTTCGCTTTGTTTAAAGTAAAGCCCAGCCCTGTTTGCGTGCTTGATGAACTTGATGCACCTCTCGACGGAAGAAACGTCGAACGCTACGTGGAATTGTTAAAAGAGTTTTCGCAACGCGAGCAATTCATAGTAATTACACACAATCCCACAACAATCTACGAAGCGCCCCTATGGCTTGGGGTTACAATTCAAGAGCCAGGTGTGTCTATGGTCATCCCGTTGCGAGCCCCTGACGAAGCAGTGCTGCACGGCCAGCAAAGCGGAAATGGTCGTTATGCCTCAATAGAAGCGGTGTAAACCGCCCTTATAACCTCTTCCGGTGTGGACAGACCTGCTAAAGCCTTGTCCCTACCGTCTTCAAGCATTGTTCTCATACCTTGTCTTCTGGCAGCAGCCGCAACCTCACCATACTCTGCACCACGAGCGATTGCAGCGCGTACGTCCGGCGTGCCTAAGAATAGCTCGAAAACACCAATTCTGCCCTTATAACCTGAACCTCGACACTCGGCACAACCTTCTCCTTTCGAAAACTCTCCCGTAAAAGGTGTCCCCGGTTCGATTCCTAATGCTATAAGTTCGTCTTCTGTTGGTTCGTATTTCTTTCTGCAGTTGATACAGTTCAAGCGAACCAACCTTTGAGCCATGATCGCGACAGTTACCGCTGAAGCTAAATATGGCTCTGCGCCCATATCAAACATTCTGCCAACTGTTTCTGCGGCGTTGTTAGTGTGGATTGTTGTTAAAACCAAGTGACCAGTTAATGCGGCTTGAATGCCAATGGAAAGCGATTCTGGATCTCGCATTTCTCCCACCAGCATCACGTCAGGGTCTTGTCGTAAGAACGTTCGCATTACGCGAGGAAAGGTTAATTTTTCCGTAACCTGCACCTGCGTAACATTATCGCTGAACTCATATTCAATTGGATCTTCTACAGTAACGATATTTCTTTTCAGTCTATCAAGTTTGTGAAGGCTTGCATACAGAGTAGAAGTTTTACCACTGCCTGTTGGACCCGTAACCATAATCATCCCGTATGGACTTTGAAGTGCCTTGAGCCATTTATCCTTAACATCTTCAGACATTCCGAGTTTGTCTAGATCCACACGCATAGCTGCGGGGTCTAAGATTCTTAAAACCACTTTTTCGCCGTTTAATGCAGGGACAACAGAACATCTTGCACTGAGTTTGCGGTTCATAAACTCCATGTCAATTCTTCCGTCTTGTGGCTCTCGCTTTTCGTCTATATGCATCCCTGCCGCAAGCTTTATACGAGCAATTACGTTCGCCGCAGTTTCAGGCGGAAGTTGTCCGTTCTCGGTTAATTGTCCGTCTATTCGAAATCGAATCTTGAGTTGTTCTCTTTCGGGTTGGAGGTGAATATCACTTGCACCCACCTCAATAGCGTTCATAAAAATGTTATCAACAATCTGGACGGCGATAGACATCTCCTCCCCGCCCATTTCACGCATCTTGCCTTGTTCTCGCAAGATGAGTCGGAAACGCTTCATTGCGCCCCAGTTAGCTTGGCTCATGTCTTTCATATTCTTGTCTCGAAGTTAAGCAGTTTACCGCTGAAGGCTGTATGATTGACGTTATCCATGAAGTTTATTGCTGACAAAAAGCAGAGACTGGATGCGTTTCTCTCAGAAAAAGTGCCTGACCAAAGCAGGTCAAAACTTTCTAAGCACATTGAATCAGGAGGGGTTAAGGTTGATGGTAAACAACGAAAGCCATCGTTTATTTTGACTGTGGGAAGTGTGGTCGAGGTTGACGAAATACCGGAAACAACGGCACATACATTAGAGCCAGTTGATATTCCTCTTGAGATTGTTTACGAAGATGACTGGTTGCTTGTTGTAGATAAGCCTGCGGGGCTGTCTGTTCACCCCTCACCTACATCAAATGAACCAACTTTGGTGCATGCACTTCTTGCTAGACAGCACGCTTTAAGCACTGAAGGGGGGGATTATCGCCCCGGAATCGTTCATAGGCTTGATAAAGGAACGAGTGGTTTATTGTTGGTTGCAAAAAATGATAAAGTACACAGGCAACTTCAGGTAGACATACAATCAAAAAAAGTTACAAGGAAATATCTTGCCTTAGTAAAGGGCAAGCCAAATACGGAAAAGTTTACGATTCGTAGTTATTTGGGAAGGCATCCGAAGTATCGAAAAAAAATTGCTGTAGTTCCTGAAAGTGCACCCGATGCGCGACTTTCCATCACACATTGCCTACTAAAACAAATCCTCTCAGAAAAACCACCTATCAGTTTATTAGAGTGTGTTTTGGAAACAGGTAGGACACATCAAATACGCGTCCATCTCGCATCTATCGGTTTACCGATTCTCGGGGATAAAGAGTACGGCGTGCAGTGGGAGAATTATGAATATCAGGCATTGCATGCATACCGCCTCAACCTGAAACACCCTGTTTCAGGTGAAAATCTCATGCTTACTTCCGGGCGAAAATTCCCTTAAATATGGTGAAAATCATGAATTTTCAGGATTTTCACTAAAAAGATGGTATAATAAGTAAGTTACGGTTTGAGCATAGAATTCGGCTAAGATTTTCAGCCTCGTCGAGTTTGAGAGTTGTGAATTCTGCAAGCACGTACAACTTGAAAAGGGCTAAATAAGCCCAAACGGAGGCTAAAAATGGCAACAAAAACGTTATATGTCGGGAATCTTCCCTATTCATGCACTCAAGAGAAACTCACTGAACTCTTCTCTAACTATGGAGTCACTGATGTTCGAATTATCGAAGGTCGTGGTTTCGGCTTCGTAGAAATCGATGAAGGTAGATTCGATTCAGCAGTAGATGATAAGAATGGGATGGAACTTGATGGCAGAACCATTGTAGTAAAAGAAGCTCGCCCAAAAACTGAAGGTGGAGGGCGAGACAGTGGTGGTGGCGGAGGACGCCGACGAAGCAGTGGTGGCGGCGGCTACGGTAGAAACCGCTATCGCTAAATTGATAAGAAAGAACTGAATCCCATTAGTAATGGGATTCAGTATTTTTTTTCGTAGAGTTGAACTATCAAATCGCCCGGTGCCTTAAGGTAAGTTACATAGCCATAACCGTGGTCTTCGATTTCAGTTGTAAATTCCACACCTTTAGATTTCAGATCTTGCACAGTGGCTTGAATGTCATCACAATAAAACGAAACTTCAGGTCTTGTATCACCTGCAGGATGGAAGCCTAATTCCCCTTGTTCAAGTGTGAATATAAGCCATCCTTCTCCTGCATCGAAATATGGCAATCCAATTTTATCTTTAAAAAACGCTCGTAGTTCTTCCGCTATGGGTGAATAGAACATTCCATGTATGCCTTTTATCATGTCTTCTCCTTATCTTCGTTAAATTTCTTTATTATATCCTCATTTCTCATTTCTATCCACTTATCGAGTAAACCGTTTGTAAATAAAAAATATCTTGTATCTTCAAGCCAATTGTAACGTTGCTCAGGCGTTGTGTTTTTGGCAATGTACCTTAACTGATCGATTTTATATGCATCAAGAAACTTAGTTTTTTCCATATTTTCTTTAACCTTCATACATTATCCTTTTCAAACCCTCGATGTCTTCAAAATCTCTTTGCCTTTGCGAATTTTGCTTCATTTCAAAAAGGTGCTTTAGTGAACATACTCGAATAGGAGTTGAATTGATCTGAATAAACACGCTATCTTTGTAGAGTTCATCAAATAAAATAGGACCGTCTATCATTAAATCTATAAGCAATAACGGATTTATTTTACTTCTCAACCCGAATGCGTTCATACTTTTTTCTTTTTTCCATGCATCTCTTTTTTCTTCATCTAAAAGTTCATCCATTTTTACAGGCGCTACCGGTTCAAACTCAAA
>CAZSPF010000024.1:20037-29844 GCA_964608695.1 uncultured Fimbriimonadales bacterium
AGATCAATTGTGTTAAATTCCATTTTTCAAAACTAATCGCTAAGTCTAAGTCTACAGTTAGCCTTGGAAAACCGTGGAGCACAACAGCGTAACCACCTACAATTACATATTTAATGTCCAACTCATTCAACTTTTGAATAATCGGTAAATAATGAAAACTGTTTATATTAAGTTCACCTTTTTTCATTTACTACTATTTCGAACCGTTTGGCTCAACCCAGACACCATCTTCCTTTAGGAGGCTTATCAACTCTTCCACGCCCTTTTCTTGTGGTATGTTCGTTTTAATGCATTCATGTTTTCTATAAAGTGCTATCATCCCCCCCGCTTTTCCTACATACCCATAATCCGCATCTGCCATCTCACCCGGACCGTTTACTATACAACCCATCACAGCAATATCCAATCCTACAAGGTGACCTGTTGCTTTTTTCACCTGATTAAACACTGTCGGCAAATCGAATTTTGTCCTTCCGCATGAAGGACATGCTATAAACTCTGTTTTTGTTCTTCTTAAGCCGAGTGCTTGTAACATGTCATAACAAACAGGAATCTCTTCAAGTGGATCCTCTGCCAGAGAAACACGAATCGTGTCACCTATACCTTCTGCAAGCAAAGTTGCAATCCCTGTAGTGGATTTAATACGAGCATATTGACCATCGCCTGCTTCAGTCACACCTAAATGAACGGGATAGTCCATATTTAGTTCTGCCATTCGATTCGCGAGCAGCCGGTTTGCAGAAAGCATAATAGGAACTCTCGATGCTTTTAACGAAATCACAATATCGTAATAATTATATTTCTCACAAATTTGTATGTATTCAAGTGCACTCTCCACCATACCTTGTGGAGTATCGCCATGTGTCACTAACATTCTTTCCGCTAAGGAACCGTGATTCACCCCAATTCGCATAGCGATTTCATTTCTTTTGCACGCTTCGATAACAGGCACAAGCGATTCTTCTATTGCCTGCAGTTCTTCTTTATGCTCCTGCTCGGAATACTCTTCTGTTCGCTGAACGCGTTTCCTAAAAACAAACAGACCGGGATTAATGCGAACTTTATCTACATATTTTGCAACCTCGACTGCAATAGCAGAACCCTGATGGTGCACGTCCGCTACAAGGGGAATCTTTTTGTATTGTTCAATAACACGCGAATTAATTTCTTCCAAGCATTGTGCTTCGCTCAAAGAAGGTGTCGTAACTCTAACGATCTCACATCCGGAGCGATGAAGAGCGATTATCTGTTCTACACATGCTTGTATATTCCTTGTTTCTTCCGTAATCATGCTTTGGACAACCACCGGATGTCCGCCACCAATAATCACACCTCCCACGTTTACGGGTCGAGTTTTTCTTCTTTTGTAAATAAGTTGATGCATTGTGTTTTTAATGTGATTTTACCGGCTTACAAAAGGTGAGTCCTTAATCCAGTACCGTCTCTTCCATTCTTTTGCGGTACTGATCCCTATTCTTTCGCCTACTTGATATTCAATCGATTTAGGGCTAATTTCCAATGAAACACCTTGAGTTCCGATAAATAAGCCAGATTGTTGCTTGGAGATACCAAACGCTTTTGTAAGGTTTCCCGGACCTTTACAGAGTTTCTTTATGTCATCCACTTGTCTTCTTCTCTTCATTAGGTCTACGCCTTCAATCGGTTCAATTGCTCGAACAAGTAGCGCTTCCCCTACGCCTTCTTTTCCTGTTACGATGTTCAGGCACCAATGCACTCCGTAACTCAGGTAAACATACAAATGTCCTCCCCTCATAAACATGGGCTCGTTTCGGGTTGTTATGCCACGGTGGGAATGGCTCGATGGGTCATCTTGAGTATAAGCCTCAAGTTCTACAATTCTTCCAGCACACTTACCAAATCTAAAAATTGAACCTAAAAGCAAGGGGGCAGCCTCCGGAGCATGTAAACAGACTATTTCTTCAAAAACTTTCGTCATAAGTAGGGTGTATCGGCATCGTAACTCGAACAAGGGGTGAACGTCAAGAGTATGGCTTCAGGAAAAAAGCCCAAGAAGATGAATGCAGCAGCAGTTTCAGGCTCAGCGGTAGGTCCCGTGGAAGGTCGAGAAGAAGCATTAGTAGCCCTTGCTCGACAGGGGGATTACCACGCGTTTGAACGGCTGTTTGAAATGCATCGCCAAAACGTCTATCGATTCGTTTACCAAATGATGCCGTCCAAAGATGAAGCCGAAGATATAACACAGGAAGCATTTCTAAGGGCATTTCAAAATTTGCACCGGTTTAGGAAAGAAGCAAAGTTTACGACTTGGGTTTTAAGGATTGCTACTAACTTGTGTACAGACCGATTGAGAATGGCTACAAGAAGAACCAATTTAGAGCAAAAAGAAGCAGACGGAGCGCTTGAATGGATGACTGTTGGAAAACGTGTAAATCCAGTGGAAGATTTGGAGCAAGAACAGAGAGCGATTATTGTGCGAAAAGCACTTATGGCATTGCCTGCACACCATAGAGGTGTGATTATTTTAAGAGATTTCGAAGAAAGAGAGTATCACGAAATCGCGGAAATATTAGGGTGTTCAGTGGGTGGAGCAAAGTTAAGAGTTTTAAGAGCAAGACGTGCGTTAAAAGATAGATTAGCGCCATTATTGGGCGAAGGAGATAATGCATGAAAACCTGCAAACGTTACAAAGATGAAATTATAAAACTTGCATACAACGAAACTGACTTAAACATTCAGGAAGAGTTACTGAAGCATTTGGATAACTGCTCTGAATGCAATCAGGAGTATCTACAATTTAAAACTGTAAATGAGCATGTTAAAGCTTGTCGGTTTGTACCAGAAACGAATTTATCAACCGGTATGCTTCGAGAAAAATTGTTATCGAACACACTAGCTCAAACTCGATGGACTTGGGCAAGATTAAGCTGGGTTGCTGTCCCTGCATTGGCCGGACTCGTTTTCCTTTTCATGTTTATGCAAAACAATACAGACACCGTTATAGGTAGCTCGAATCCGATAGTTGCAGAAAACAATACTGAAAGAAATGAAAAGCCAAACATAACGAAAAACGAACCTGAAGTCATCATTGCTGATAACACAGTGGCAGAAGATAAAATTATCAGCAACAAACCTGCTTCAAAACCAAAGACCTCGAACAAAGTTGGGCTTAACAAAAAAGAAAAAACTCTTTCAAAACCTGAAGAAGTACTTGTCGTTACAACTTTAGCAAGTGTCGAGAATGCAATAGACACCGATAGTGAGCACGATTTTATTTACATAGAAACGCAAAGAGGTGAAAGCTCCTCTGCAACAGAAATGAAGGTAACTGAACATGTACCCATTGGCGGTTAATCTTTTATTAGCAATAAGCACATCACAAATGCCGAGTGATGTTACAATTCGCCAAATAAAATTAGGCGATACGAACCCTATTGTTGTAACAGCATTACAAGATGGGCTTACCACGCCTCTTAGTGCCGAACTCGCACGGAAAGTATCAAAGTCTGTTGTCGGTGTGAGGATTGGAAGAGTTGTTATTGGCACAGCAGTTATTATTTCAAATAATGGTTTCGCACTCACAACCGGTGATATTGCATTCGAAGCAGATGGTAATCCAAAAACGGGATTAAGCGTATCGTTTGAAGATGGAAATTCTGCATATGCTTTGGTATATGCTTATGATCCGGTTACGGATTTAACGTTGTTACGCATTGAGAATTTGCCCACGAAGAGCGCAGTCGCAGTCAACATTTCAAAAAACGAACCATCAGAAGTTGTACTTGCATACGTTTCGCAACAAGGAGCAGTTCGTTCATCGGTGACAAGAAAATCTTTAGTAGGCGTCATGTCAAGCAATAGAAGGTTTATGCCTTTGTTTGAAGTGCGCTTGGAAAGCGGCTGGGGAATGATTAATTCTGCCCCTCTTTTCGATACAGACGGTAGCCTCGTTGGGCTATTGATGGCAAGCCTATCGAATATAGATCAGAGCAAAGATGCTGTCAAACAACCAAACATTGCGCGCGACTTTGCCGGTTCACTTCATAACTTCGGTCCGAGACAGCCAGTAGTGGCTTACTCTTTAAGCACAAAAGCGCTTAACAGGGTCGTTCAAGGCTTGTTAACAAAGGGACTTGTCAGTCATCCTTGGATTGGTGTGTATTTCACCAATGCTTCGCCGAACGGCGCGCTCGTTTCGGATTTAGTTCCCGCTAGCCCTGCCGCAAAAGGCGGATTAATGAAAGGCGATATCATTTTCTACGCAAATCAAACACCGATCAAGACTCAACTCGACTTAGCGTCTTTCCTGTTTGAGCGAGAAGTGAACGAAAGAATTGTATTGAGGGTGAAGAGGGGAGGGTCAGAACTGGCTTTGGCTGTTACTATTCAAAACGACCCTAACAGTACTTCAAAATCTTTGAAGAGAGTGTTTTAGAGTTAGCCCGAAAATTGGCTGCTAAAGGCAGGATGTGTCATCTACCGATAACTTTAAAGGGTCATTCGAAAATGTGGATTAAAAGGCTTTGTATCATCCTTGGCGTTGGTTTGTTAACTGGCTGTGGCGGCGGTGGAGGATTAGTTGGCACCGTTATTCTCTCTTTACAAACCTCAGGTGTAACAGGTGTTACAATTAACGTGTCGCCTGCAGACTTAACTGACAAAATATCTGGAACTACCCCATTTAATTTAGTCTACGACAAAGGAACAACGGTTACGTTGTCTGCACCAACAACTTATGACGGTTACCCATTCACAAGATGGCAACTATCAACCGGACAGCAAAGCACTTCACAGCAAATTCAAATTACGGTTAATAATTCTATTACTGCAATCGCAGTTTATGATTCAGGTACATGTGATGAGTTCACTTTCGTTCCAAACTATGTTACAAATCTCACAGCGCTTTTACATTGGCCTGACTCTCCGGTAGCGATTTACTTTGTTCAGGATTCTAATTTCACTCCCGAATTACGTAACGTCGCATTAGCAGGCTTTGATCAATGGGCATTCAACACAGGCGGAAAAGTAGATTATTTCGAAGTAAACATGCCCGAATTGGCTCAAATAAGAATTTTATTCAAACCAACACTATCCAACAACGTGTTAGGTGTAACTTACTTCTCGTTCCAAGGAGAGTTTTTGATGCCCATTGTAGAAATTCAACTCAGAACTACTTGGAACAATCAACCCATCCCTGATGCTGACCTGTCAGAAGTTGCAGCACACGAAATGGGGCATGCACTGGGGATTTACGGACACAGTGACGATCCTAACGACATCATGTACCCCTCAAAAACTCTTGGTGTCATTCATAACGTAACGTTGAGAGACACAAATACTGTGAAAACTGCATACTGCTGGCTGTTTACAGGCGGTATGGCACCTATGCAACAGCAAAACCTTCCGGTACAAGACTTCGTTTTCAGGTGCCCCGAAGTTAGACATTAACCCACTCACGAGTTATTCTCGCCATGATGCAGAAACAACTCCTTCGATAGAAGAGGCAATCTCGAGCCATTCGGGTTTCATGCCAGACATCTCAATTCGAATTTGGTAACCTTGCTCCAACCTTTGAATTGATGATGAAATAATGTTTGCACCTTTGCCTTCCAACTCATGTGCCAGTTGTGAGAACACGGATGTATTTTCTGTCTTGACAATCATCTCATTTAACCGAGATGCCAAAAATTTCTTTTCAAGGTTGTCCACGACTGAAAGAGTAAATAAAGTCATTAACATTCCAACGAACGCTACAATGTAAAAAGCCCCGCCCACACTTACCGCCATCCCAATGCTCGCTATTGCCCAAATGCTTGCCGCAGTAGTTAAACCTTTTATTTCACCTGCAGTTCTGATTATCGCTCCTGCTCCTAAAAAGCCGATTCCAGTTACGATTTGAGCAGCGATACGCCCGGAATCCTCTCCTCCGAAAAACTTGCTTGCTTCAGCAAACATAACGACTCCCATGCAAACGAGCATATGCGTGCGCACTCCTGCCGGTCTGCCGTGTAATTCCCGCTCCCACCCGATGATGCTCCCGAAAATTGCCCCTAAGCCCAATTTTATAAGAACTTCAAGAGCACGATAAAGGCTTTCCGTTTCAAATAAACCGTCCCAGCTTGGCATGATTTCCCTCAAACTTTAGATTACCGAAAAAGAACACTTAAGTGGAAAACTCTTGGGAAAGTAAAGGTGTTTTTTTATTTAATGACTTCAATCTGCGGCATTAAATCGTCCATACTGGACAGTCCCCAAAGTTATATGTCGTTCGTTCATTTACACAACCACACAGAGTTCAGTTTATTGGATGGTGCTCAACGCATACCAGAAATGGTGTCTCGCGCCAAAGAGTTCGGCATGTCCGCATTGGCGATATCCGACCATGGAGCCATGTTTGGTGTGGTTCACTTTTATCTGGAGTGTAAGAAGCAAGGCATCAAGCCTATCATCGGAATGGAGGCCTATGTCGCACCGGAAGGAAGAAAAAAAACTTCAGGGCAAATCGAAAATTCAACATATCACTTGCTTTTACTGGCAAAAAGCGATATCGGTTATAAAAATCTTTGCAAGTTAGCAACAGTTGCTGCTTTCGAAGGTCTTTATCGAGATAAACCTCGAATTGACCACGAAATCTTACGTGAACATGCGGAAGGGCTCATAAGTTCTACGACCTGTTTAAGTAGTGAAGTTTGCAGAGCGTTATTACGTGGCGAATATGAAAACGCAAAAAACATCGCGGCAATGTACCGTGAGATCTTTGGTCAAGAAAACTATTATGTAGAATTGCAAGATCACGGCATTGAAGACCAACATAAAGTAAATGAAGGGCTTTTGAAAATTGCGAAAGAATTAAACCTTCCGTTAATTTGCACGAACGATTCACATTATCTCAGCCGTGAAGATGCTTCCGCGCATGATGTCCTCTTGTGTATTCAAACGAATACTCGAGTTTCTGATGAAAATCGAATGAAGTTCGATACACAAGAGTTTTATTTAAAATCTCCGAAAGAGATGCAAGAAATTTTTTCAAATACACCCGAAGCAATTGAAAACACACTCGGTATTGCAGAAAGATGCGAGGTTAATTTAGTTGCTGAACGTGCTGAACTTCCTGACCCCAGGCTACCCGAAGGAATGACTTCAGAAGAATATCTCGAAAAGATTACTCATGAAGCATTAGAAAATTTATATAAAACCCAAGAGCAAAAAGACAATGCAAAAGAGCGCTTGGATTTTGAATTATCAGTTATTAAAAAAACGGGCTTCTCAAAATACATGCTTTTAGTGCGAGAATTTGCTCAATTCGCAACAGAAAAAGGAATCTTTTATGGCGCACGAGGTTCAGCTGCTGGTTCCTTAGTTTCTTATTTAACAGGGATTACGGATATCGATCCACTTCACTACAACTTAACTTTTGAAAGATTTTTAAATCCGGAACGTGTTCAGATGCCAGATATTGACATGGACTTTGAGGACGAAAGACGCGACGAAATTATTCAGTACGTTCGAGAAAGATTCGGTGAAGACCACGTCGCACAAATCATTACATTCGGAACAATGGGTGCGAAAGGCTCCATTCGCGATGCAGGTCGAGCAATTGGAGTTCCGATAGCAGAAGTTGACAGGATATGTAAGATGGTCCCGAACTTACCTGCCGGTATTACAATTAAAGAAGCACTAAACCAGAACAGAGATCTGAAAGAAATTTACGAAAACGATGAAAAAGCAAAAAACTTAATTGATACGGCACAAAAAATAGAAGGCATTAGCAGACATGACGGAGTTCACGCGGCAGGAATAGTCATTAGCAAAGAATCATTGTTCGATAGAATTCCCTTAAAACTCTCGCGAGATGGCCAGACATTAACACAATATCCTATGGATGTCCTCGAAATGATGGGACTCCTTAAAATGGATATTTTAGGATTAATAAACCTTACAGTTCTTTCGAAAGCGATTGAAAATATTAAAAACAACAAAGGTATCGAAATTAATATTCACGAAATACCATTAGATGACAAAAAAACTTTGCAAATGATAAGTCGCGGTGAAACAGTTGGTGTATTTCAACTGGAAGGCGAAGGCATGAGAAGTTATGTCATGCAATTAAAGCCTGACAGCGTGGAAGAGCTGGCAGCAATGATTGCTCTGTTCCGTCCGGGACCTATGGATCATATCTCCACTTACATTGCGCACAAATTTGGAAGAAAAAAACCTCAATACTTAGACGAGCGTATGGAGCCCATATTGAGAGAAACTTACGGTGTCATTACTTATCAAGACCAAGTGCTTCAATTGGTGCGCGCATTAGCAGGTTTCACACTTGGCAAGGCAGACATTTTAAGACGCGCCATGGGCAAGAAAGACAAAAAACTGCTTGCTTCGATAAAAGTTGAATTTATGATGGGGTGTGTGCAAAATGGGCTAACCGGTGAAACAGCAGAAAAAATCTGGGTGTTACTCGAGCCTTTTGCTGGTTACGCATTCAATAAGGCACACGCAGTATGTTACGCTTTGATCGCATATAGAACTGCATATTTGAAAACACATTATCCTGTTGAATTCATGACTGCACTTTTAGGTGCGTATCGCACAAAAGAAGAAAGAGTTGTAGGTTTTATCCAAGAGTGCAGAAGAATGGGAATTGAATTGCTTCAACCTGACATAAATAAATCGAATGTTGGCTTTACAATAGAAAACGATAAAATTCGTTTTGGTTTAGGCGCTATAAAAGGAATTGGTGAAGCAACCTTACAAACAATTTTAAGTGCAAGAAAAGAGGGCGAGTTTAAGCATCTCTATGATTTCACCCTGCGAATGAAATCTTATGGAGGAATTAACAGAACAGGTTTAATCGCTCTTATTCAATCAGGAGCATTGGATTGTATAGATAAAAACAGATTAAAACTTTTAAACGTAGTAGACATTTCGTTAGCGTGGGCAGAACGCATGTTAAAACAAAACAGGTTAGGACAGTCTGCTCTTTTCGTGGAAGAAGATATTTTAAGCACAGATAGTTTGTATCCAATTATTCCGGAAGTTGAACCACCGTCGCGAAGTCAAATACTCTCAATGGAGCGTGAAACGCTAGGGATTAATCTCACAGACCACCCATTAAGAGGACATGAAAAATTATTGGAGCAGTCTTCAACACATTCATTAAAGTCTGCCTGCGAACAACCTGACGGCACGGATGTAGCGATCGCAGGAATGCTCGTTAACACTAGACAGATTAAAACAAAATCAAAAGGTGAACTGATGGCAACAATTGTCATCGAAGACCTTTCCTCGCAAGTGAGTGTAACTGTGTTCCCTGCGTTATACGCAGAACAGTCACGAAATCTAAAAAAGGGTGCTCTATTGAAAATAAAAGGCCAAGTCCGTCATCGTGAGCCAATGGGGGGGAGAGGAGCACAAGTAGAAATTCTCGCTAAATACATAACGCCTTTACTGAAAGAAACAGAAGAAGAAAATCCTTTGACAAACGGTTTAGTGAAAGTAAAAGTATTACAAGCCACTCCGGAACAGTTGCAACATGCAAAGAAACTCATTCAACAGCATCCGGGTGAATACTCAGTGTTAATAGAAATTTGTCAACCTAAACCTTTAAACGGAAACATTCCCTTTGAACCTATTAAAAAATACCAATTAAACCCTACTGTCAGTGATGGTGAATGGGTTTGCGAATTAAGGCGTATCTTTTCTAAGGGCTTTGTCCAAATTAAGCGCAAAAATGGTCCACAGGTTCAAACCTAAGGGTAAAATAAGCGATACGCGCTCGTAGCTCAGTGGATAGAGCAACAGGTTGCGGACCTGTAGGTCGGAGGT
>CAZSPF010000025.1:0-1602 GCA_964608695.1 uncultured Fimbriimonadales bacterium
TCGGAAGTTAAAATTGGTTTCACCCCCCACAATAAAGATACTTGCTTTGCCGTGCGTTCACGGTAAGTTCCACACAAGATGGGAATACGCGGGCGATACTTTGCTACCATGCGGGCGGTAAAACCGCTTGTCGAGAATGTGAGAATAGACTTTGCGTTCAGGTTTTCGGCGATTTCGCATGCGGCATATGCAACTGCTTCCGTTGCTTCAGTTATGCGAGAACGCTCGCGCATGGTTCGCATTTTTGCAAACGTGCTACTGGACTCTGTTTTGGCTGCTATCTTTGCCATGTTTCGGACCACAAGCTCGGGATTTTTCCCAACTGCAGTTTCTGCACTTAACATCACGGCGTCGGTTCCATCCAGAATGGCGTTTGCAACATCTGTTGCCTCTGCTCGAGTGGGTCTTGGGTTATGCACCATGCTTTCCATCATTTCAGTGGCAGTGATAACAGGTTTTCCCGCAAGTTGACACAACTGGATAATCTTTTTTTGAACGAGAGGAACGTCTTCAATAGGCATATGTAATCCCAAATCACCGCGTGCTACCATTATCCCGTCTGCTTCTTTTATTATTGATTGAATTTCATTTACTGCACTTTTTAGTTCGATTTTTGCGATTATGCGAATTGTGGGATCGCGTTCTTCAATTAATCTTCCCAATTCACGAACATCTGAAGCCGACTTCACATAACTTTGTGCGACATACTCCACACCGAGTTTTAAGCCTTTACCCAAGTCTTCTTTGTCTTTTTCCGTAATCGCAGGTACGTCAAAAGATTCACCAAGTAGCGTAATTCCCTGACGTGTCCAGATTTTGCCTCCGGAGGTACACAGCAACGTGTCGGAATCCTTTGCAAGAAAAGTGATATGCCCGTCTCCGATTAAAATAACGGTGCCTTTTCTAATTTTTTTTAGAACTTGTTCTTCTAATATCGGTAATTGGTTTTTCCCTGTACCTATTTTTATAATGTCATTTACTTCAACCTCCAATCCATGGGGGGGGAGATTGCCTAGTCGAAATTTAGGTCCTGACAAATCAAGAAGAATTCCCACATGCTCGTTGAGTTCACTTCCTGCCTCACGAATCCATTTCACCCATTTGCTTCGAGTTTCCCAATCGCCATGACTGCAATTTAATCTCGCAACATTCATCCCTTCACTAACTAACGAGCGAATTTTTTCATAGGAGTTTACCGATGGTCCTAACGTGCAAATGATTTTCGTTTTTCGAAACATTTTGAAATTAATTTATCCAATTAGCAAATGTGCTTTTGCCAGCATATTTTGCAGAATTACCCAGAATCTCCTCGATACGAAGGAGTTGATTATATTTTGCGACACGCTCCGAACGACATGGCGCGCCGGTTTTTATTTGCCCTGTAGAATACGCAACGGCGAGATCTGCAATTGTTGAATCCTCTGTTTCCCCGCTTCTATGACTCATTACACAGGTGAAGTTGTTTGCGTGTGCAAGTTCTATGGCTTTGGCTGTTTCAGTTAATGTACCAATTTGATTTACTTTTATTAAAATGCTGTTCGCACATTTTTTTTCGATACCTTTTTGTAAACCGATGTTTCCTTCCTGGATGAGGTCGAGGAA
>CAZSPF010000025.1:1612-9940 GCA_964608695.1 uncultured Fimbriimonadales bacterium
CCTTTTTGTAATCGAGACACATTGGTTACAAATAAATCATCCCCAACGAGCTGGCATTTGTCATTGAGTTTATCATACAATTTTTCCCACCCCTCCCAATCGTCTTCAGATAGTCCATCTTCGATTGAAATGATAGGATATTTACGTATTAAATCTGAATAATAATCAATCAATTCTTCGGATGTGCGCTCTCTGATTTCCCCTGATTTGAAAACATATTTACCGCTTTCAAAAAATTCCGTACTTGCGACATCGATAGCAAGATACATATCTTTGCCGGATGCGTAGCCTGCAGAATTGATGGCTTCCAATAAAAAATCAAGCGCCATTTCCTGTGTTTCCAAATTAGGTGCAAAACCTCCCTCATCTCCTACCCCTGTTGCGAGACCGCGCTTTGATAAAATCTTTTTTAATGCCCATTGCACTTCCACTCCCATTTGAAGTGCATGAGTAAAACTTTCTGCACCAATTGGTGCAATCATAAACTCTTGGATATCCACATTGCTGTCTGCATGTTTTCCTCCGTTTAACACATTCATCAAAGGGACAGGAAGCAAATTCGCATTATCCCCCCCCAAGCATACAAACAGTGGAATACCTTTTGACTCTGCATTGGCTCTTGCATTTGCGAGCGAAACACCTAATATCGCGTTTGCACCAAGTTTGGATTTGTTGGCTGTCCCGTCTAATTCGCATAACAGGTTGTCCAAGTCATTTTGCTGAGAAGCATCAAAGCCAACGATTTTGGGAGCGATGATTTCGTTAACGTGTGCAACGGCTTTTCTCACGCCTTTTCCGGAGTACCTTGATGTATCTCCATCCCGAAGTTCTACTGCTTCGAAGGCTCCTGTGCTCGCTCCGCTTGGCACACATGCTCTTCCCAAGCTTCCATCTTCCAGGCGGATGTCGACTTCGATTGTGGGTGTCCCTCGGCTGTCGAGTATTTCGCGTGCTATAACTTTAGATATCCTGCTCAACCCTTTCCTCCTTGATTGGGATGAGTAACGAGTTTACCCGCGGTTCGGGGTTAAAATAGGCACGGAGCAAAATTGTGCAGAAAAGGCGAATGGTTGTAGGCAATTGGAAAATGAACTTGACCTCACCTGAGGGGGTGAGCATAGTAAAAGGCATACTACCGACAGTCGAAAAAAGTGACAACGTGGATGTAATGGTATGCCCGAGTTACACCATGCTTTCGAGCATTTGGGAGGTAATACGAGCCTCTTCGCTCATGTTAGGTGCTCAAGATGTGTTTTGGGAACCGAAAGGGGCGTATACAGGTCAAGTTTCCGCAGCGATGCTTCTTGATGCAGGGTGCTTATACTGTATAGTCGGGCATTCAGAAAAGCGCGGTAGGTTCGGGAAATCAGAAATTGACGAAGCAACGCTTGATTATTTTTCCGATACAGATGAAACCATCAATAAAAAAGTTAGTGCACTACTTTACAATAATTTACTTCCGATTTTGTGTGTTGGGGAAACTGATGAAGAAAGAAGTGCAAATAGAACCGAAGAAGTCGTGCAAAAACAGTTGTTAGGCGCGTTACACGGAATGGATGCATCGGAAATTAGTGGGATTGTCATTGCATATGAGCCGGTTTGGGCTATAGGCACAGGAAACGTTTGTGAGCCAGAAGAAGCAGAGCGAATGTGTACTGTCATAAGGGGGATTTTATCAAAAGAGTTTTCCGAAGATTCCACAAACAGCATACGTGTACTCTACGGCGGAAGCGTGAATGGGAAAAATTGTAAAGACCTCGCAGTCATGAGCGGAATAGACGGGTTTTTAGTTGGGGGGGCGAGCTTGATTACGGAAGAGTTCGTTAAGATAATCAATTCAGTTTAATTATGCAAATAGAGAAGAAAACATATTCATCTACGGAAGTTCGCATGACGGAGTTAATGACACCGGAGCATGCGAATTTTTTGGGAAATGTGTTCGGCGGTACTATTCTTGCTCTTATGGATAAGTGTGCGTATGTTACTGCGAGTCGATTTGCGGGGCGCGTTTGCGTTACTGCTGGCTTTGATAGAATTGACTTTCATTCTCCCATTGCGGTGGGGGAGTTAGTACATGTTATAGGAAGAGTTATTTACGTTGGCAAGACGAGTGTGCAAGTGGTAATTGAAGTTCATGCAGAAGACATACACAACGGAGCCATGAGACACACAAATAGTTGTTATGCCACAATGGTTGCGATAGATGATGCTCGCAAGCCTGTGGATGTTCCAAGGTTGAGTTTTGAAACACGTGAAGATAAGCTCAGGTTTTTGGAAGGAAGGTTAAGGCGCGAATTGCGCGAAAAACAATCTAAAGAACAAGAAGAGGCATTAGAAAATCTACAAAATTTGAGCGACGAAGATTTGGAAAAAGAGATAAACAAATGAAGCCTAATAACCCTTTACAGCGAACCGATCTAATGGACACAAGCCTTTCTGCCCATAAAAAAGTGATAGAAATGTTAAGGCAGATGACACCGGAAGAAAAATTAACGAGAACATTTGAGATGATAGAATCTATTAGAAAGTTAAAAACAATAGCGAACTCACATGACTGTTCTGAAAATAGTAAAGAATTATAGTTTATTTCTTTCTGGAATACAGATTAAGCATGCCATTGGAGGTTCACTCGCATCGAGTGCGTGGGGAGAACAAAGGCAAACGAATGATGCAGATTTTTTAGTTGAAATCAGTGAGTCCAACAAGCACGCTTTTGTGAAATCAATTCCTTATGAATGCTACATTGAAGACGTTAATATTCCGTTCGCATCACCTGAATGTATAATTATTGCAAAATGCCTTTGGTTTGATAAAGGTAATAGGGTTAGCGACAGGCAATGGAATGATTTAATTCGGATTTACGAAGTGCAGAAAGTTAAATTGGATGAAAACTATATTTTGAAAACTTTACGAGAGTTTGAGGTGGAAGATCTTTGGCATGAACTTAAACGTCAGTCAAAAGTCTGATACTAAACAGGGTTAATAACCTCTGCGCCCATAAAACCTCTTAACGCTTCCGGCACAATCACGCTTCCGTCTTCCTGCTGGTAGGTTTCTAAAATCGCAGCCACAAGGCGTGGAAGCGCCACTCCACTTGCGTTGAGAGTGTGAACAAATTCCAGCTTTGACCCCTTATCGGGACGATAACGGATGTTCGCACGCCTTGCCTGAAATGCTTCGAAATTGCTTGCACTGCTGATTTCCAAGAACTTCTCCACTCCTGGTGACCAGACTTCTAAGTCATAACACTTCGCGTTTGCAAAACTTAATTCTCCGGTACATAGTTCGGTTACACGAAAGTGCAGTCCCAATTCTTGCAAAATGGATTGTGCATCACGCCTCAGTTTTTCCAACTCTGTATAACTCGATTCCGGAGTACAGAATTTTACCAATTCAACTTTATCGAATTGATGAACTCGCAACAACCCTCGTGTATCTTTTCCTGCGGCACCTGCTTCTCTTCTAAAACAACCGGAAAACGCAACATAGTTTATAGGGAGTTTTTTTATATCAAGAATCTCTTCACGATGAAGATTAGTAACGGGAACTTCCGCCGTAGGAATTAAGAAGACATCGTCTCGTTCCATATAGTATAAGTCTTCTTCAAACTTGGGAAGTTGACCGGTTCCCGTTAATGAATCTCTGGTAACGATAAAGGGGGGGTAAATTTCCGTGTAGTTGTTTTTTTCAATATGATAATCCAACATGAAATTTATTAAAGCGCGTTGAAGTTTCGCACCTAATCCTTTGTACACAATAAATCCGCTCCCGGAAATTTTTGCACCTGCTTCAAAATCAATAATTCCTAAATACGTTGCGATATCCCAATGCGCTTTAGGTGTGAAATTTAATTGCGGTTTTTCACCCCATGTTTCCACTACAACATTATCTTTTTCATCTTTTCCAACCGGAACGCTTTCATGTGGAAGGTTGGGAATTTCTAATTCGATCTCCAATAATTTTTTTTCTAGGATTCTTTCTTTATCTTCAAGTTCCGAGATTTTATCCTTGAGTTGTGTCGCTTGGTTTTTTGCTTCTTCGGCTTTCTGCTTTTCACCTTGAGCCATCAGCGCGCCGATAGACTTGCTTATCCTGTTTTGTTCTGCTTTAATCTCATCCAATTGTGTTCTTAAGGAACGCCACTCCGCATCGATAGAAACAAATTCATCTATCGGCGCATGAATGTTTTTTTTCTTAGCACCATTGCGAACAAGGTCGGTATCCTGACGAAGTTTTTGCCTATCAAGCACGCGGAAAGGTTACCTTAGGAACTTACTGAAGTGCGTATGGAATCTTCGCTTTCAATTTCCAATTCTATAGGAAGTCTCACGAAAAACTTTGAGCCAACTCCCACCTCGCTCTCAACCCAAACCTTCCCTTTGTGTATTTGTTCCACAAGGTGCTTGACTAAGAACAAGCCCAAGCCTGTACCATATATTCTTCGATTATCTTCTGTGTGAACACGATGGAACCGATCGAAAACCTTACCGACATGCTCGGGGGGGATACCGATTCCTTGGTCTTCCACGCAAATTTCAATTTCCTTATCCTTCGCTTCGATGTGCAAAGTAACTTGCCCACCATCGGGAGAATACTTTATTGCGTTGCTTATAAGGTTCGTAAGAATTTGGTCGAGTTTATCTTGGTCTGCAATAATATTTGGAATATCACCTTTTGCATCTAAAACTAACTCGTGTTTATGGGTGCTTTGCTTTTGGATTAGCAACACTTTCTTAGCAAGACCTAAAACATCTACATGTCCATAGTCTGGTTTCAGGCTTTCACCTGCTTCAATTCTTGCGATGTTTAATAGATCATTAATTAATCGCGTGAGCCTATCACATTCATGGTCAATAATTGTATAAAACTCTTTTCTATCGTCTTCAGAAAAATCGTCCGCGATAAGCGTGCTAATGAATCCTTTTATTGCCGTTAAAGGAGTGCGTAACTCGTGTGAAACTGTCGCAACAAACGCACTCTTCATTCTTTCAATGTTCTTTCTGTCAGTTGCGTCATTGAGAATTGTTACTGCACCGATAATTCTGCCATCTTCATTTTTCACAATTGCAGATTGCACTTCGTAAACTCTTTCACCTCTCCCATCCAAAGAAATAGCAGTTTCAACTTGAGAAGTTTCTACTCCTTCGATAGAATTCTTTATTTGCTCACAAATACGAACATCTTTTATGATGTCGGTGTATCCTCTTCCCAATGCATCTGCAGGATTCAGTCCAAAAATTGCTCTTGCGCTCGCATTCATTTGGGTGATACGTCCTTCAGAGTTTGTTAGAATAAGGCCTGCATAAAGACTTTCGATTGTTTGGAGCAGTTCTTGTTTCTCTTCGACGATTTCTTGATAAAGTTTTAGGTTTGAAATAATTGATGCGGCGTTCTTCGCCATCCTCTCCAGCAACCGCACATCTTCATCATTGAAGTCTTCGTTATGGCGCTTGTTGAATGCATACAGTACGCCAATGGTGGTTCTATCTATGACACGGTTTTCTTCGTCTCGCCTTTCAATTACCAGCGGAACACACAAGCCGTTGTTCACATGAAGAATGGTAAAAGGATCGGCTTCAGTTCTCGGATCGGTTACGGCATCATGGAAAATTGCGGGTTTACCTTCCCGGAAGACTTCCCCGGAAATCCCCTGTGTAGCACGAACTCGCACCATACTCAATAGGCCCTCATCGATCCCATAAGCAGGTGATATGGCTAAAAGTTCTCCCTTCTCCCTATCGAAAAACATCATCAATACTTTTTCTGCCTGAAGAATCATTGCGATTCGCTGAACTAATCTGCGCAAGGTGCTATCAAGTTCACTAATCGGGGCGATTTCATCACCAGTATCCTTAACTGCGACGCTCTGAGACGGCAGGCTTTCTATCTTCTTTTGTAGTTCCTGCTTCTGGGATTCAACCTCTTTGAGGCGTTTTTTGAGATCTTCAATCTCTTTTAGTAAAGCGTTTAGGTCAGGGGTCGCATCCATTTCTTGAGTTTGACTTTTCATTACCCTTTCGTTGACGACCTACGAGGGTTAAGAGTTCAATTATACCGATGAAGGCGGTCTTATGCTTGAAATACAGCATTTAATTCAAAAAGAGTTCTCACTCTGTTAATCTTCGGTTATACTTAGGCTATTAATCAGATGAGTTTAGAGCTTGAAGAACTGCCACTTTTCCCGTTAAATACGGTGTTATTGCCGTATCAGACCATGCCCTTACACATTTTCGAAGAGCGATACAGAACGATGCTCAAGAGCTGCCTTGATGAAGATAAGCCGTTTGGCGTGCTTTTGATTCGAGAAGGCTCTGAGGTTGCCGATCCCAGCGCTGAGCCATACCTTGTTGGTACTACTGCCCGTGTGATTGCGCACAGTCATTTGCCAGATGGACAGATCAACATTTTCGCTGTAGGAGAAAGACGATTTCGTGTAAGAAAAATAGACAGGTCTGGTCCTTTCATGAAAGGGCTGGTTGAACCCATAGTAGAGTTAGAGTGGGAAGAGTCACCCGACAACAACAACCTCGTCGAGCGTGCAAAGCAGGCATTTCTTTCATATCTGGCTATCTTGCTTGGAAGACAAGATATTCATCTAAAAGTACATTTCACGGACGACCCCGTTGCATTGTCGTTCGCCATGGCAGCATGCTTGCAAATTTCACTTTTAGATAAACAAAGGCTTTTGGAGCTGACAGACACTGCCGAAAGAATGAGATTCATCGTGCCATTACTGGAATTGCAAGCGTTGCAACAAACAGAAATTCTCACATCGCGAACTGCAACAGATTTGGAAGAGTATTACTCACAAAACTAATGAGAAAATTAAACGTTAAACCATCGTAATCTTATGTTTTTAGAAATTTTTAATACCCTTTTTACTCAAACTGATATGGATCGTTTTCTTCGCGAGCCGAAAACAGGCTATGAGTGGAAACTGCTTAATGAAGAGAAAACAGACTCCGGAAAAGTTTTTAAAATTCAATTGACATCTCAAATTTGGCAAGACAAAAAATGGAAACATGATTTGGATTTTTATCAGCCTAAGGAACTGCTTCATAACGATAAAGCCATTCTTTTAATCACAGGTGACAAATCCGCACACGGAGAAGACTTAAAGAATGCTTATCTATTAGGAGAGTTGTCGAAAATGAACGTCATCATTCTTTATGATGTTCCTAATCAACCTCTGTTTAATGATCTACGTGAAGACGATTTGGTTTCATACACCTTTGAAAAATACTTAGAAACACAGGATATCTCTTTGCCTTTGCTTATGCCTATGGTGAAAAGCGCAGTTCGTGCCATGGATGCGATTTCGGAATTTTCAACAGAAAAGACAGATAAACGCATATCACAATTTATTTTAACTGGAGCCAGCAAACGAGCATGGACAACTTATATTGCATCTGCAACCGATGATCGTATTATCGGCATGGCACCGATGGTGTTTGACATGCTGCGAATTCCAGACCAAATTAAACATCAAAAAAACATGTGGGGAAGAGTGAGCCCGATGTTTACTCCTTATGAAATGCGAGGATTATTGGAAGATTTCGAATCGCCAGAAATTAAAAAACTTTTGGATTGCGTAGACCCTTATACATATGCGTACCGAAGAAGATTGCTTATGCCAAAACTCATTATCTTAGGCGCAAATGATCCTTTTTGGGCGATTGATGGATTAAACTTATATTGGAACGACCTTCCACATCCAAAAATGATATTGTATGTTCCTAATGCCGGTCACGGGTTAGAAGATAAACAACGAGTGATGAGTACGCTGTCTGCATTTTGCAGGATAGTAGCGGCAAGAAAAGCGTTTCCGAATTTTTCATGGACATGGGTAACCTCTGGTACGTCTGCAATCGCAAAATTGTCTGCTCAAGGGAGCACAAAAACACGACTATGGGTAGCGGAATCCGATAACCTTGTTTTTGTAGAGTCAAAGTGGAAAGAAAACGAATCTTCTCAAGGAGATTTACAAACGCCGCAATACAAAGGTACCAAGGGATACCGTGCAGTTTTTGCGGAAGCCGAATTTCAATTCGAAGAAATAAAATATACGTTATCTACCACACCGGTAATTCTTCAGGGAAGATAACTAATGAAGTGGGAATTTGTCTATAAGTTAGAACAAAATCTTACCAAAGGACGTAGATTTTAATCAGTGAAACTTCGTGGCGGGATTAAATTCGTTTTATTTGCGGGGGCACTTCTTTGTGCGTGGTTCGGTGGTAATTGGGCATATGTGAAGTTTTTCATCCTTCCTTTAAGTTTTCCGCCTTTAGAGCCGGGCGAAGTTACTTTATTTGGTGTGCAGTTAAC
>CAZSPF010000025.1:9973-29367 GCA_964608695.1 uncultured Fimbriimonadales bacterium
AAATGGAATTGCACACTTAGTTCAAGGTTCGAGTGAGGGTTTTGGAGCTCCAACACCTCAAACAGAACCTACTTCACAAACCGGCGGGAAAAGAATCCCTATAGGTGCTTTAGTGGAAACTCTAACCGGCAACACAGAATCCGCAACAGAGTTAGTAAATGTTTTAAATGGATTTGACACACAAAACATCCCCCCTCAAGAAATTGTATGGGATTCTTCAGACATTATTTCAGCAATTAAATCTGATGAGAGATTAAGAAAAAAACTGGAGTCGGATTTAAACACAAAGTTAGATGGCGGACCGGTTGACCAAATTAGAAAATCACGATTTGAGACAGGCATTTATATAAGAGCAAAAATTCCATTGAGGTATCAAACTCAAGCGGGAGAGAAGCTAGTGAATGCAGAGGTGCTTATTCCTTTTAGAACTACTCTTGCATCGCGTGTAGCAAATCATCGTCTTATAAAAAATCAATTTGACCCATCTAACGCAACTTACTTAAATGTATACGAAGAAGTCGTTTCGGAAATGGAACGAGGAAATACAAAACAAGACGTTGCAGATGCTCTGCTCAATCTATTATCCGAAAGATATTTTGAAAAACTTGCACGACCTGCAGAAAATCTTATTTCTCGTACCACGATACTTGTATCAGACCCTCTAATTCGAAGTGCCAGTTCTGGTGAAGTTTTGTCAGCGGATGGTCACAATGTAAAATATAATTTGCATTTGCACCTTCATGAAGAAGGGAGAAAAAGGCTATGGCAATACACTGCCAAGAATCCAAACTGCCAACTTCTTTTGGTGGTAAAGGGCATGGCTATTGCCGCACCGCTTGTTAAAGGACAAATGAAGTATGCTACTGCTTCCATCACAAATATCGCTGAAAAAGAACTTGCACAAATGGCTGTTGACGCGATAGAGTCTAAGAATATAAGAGCAGAAAGGAAATAAATATGAGGCGAAACTTCTTGATAACGATTGCTACAGCCGCTCTTTTGGCAGGATGTGGTCCGGATGTAGACCCGAAAGCAGGTACTAAAAGGGAGCCTGTAAAAGCCTTTGAAGCAACATCACCACTCGACCTATTTCCAGTTAGCGAAGGCAATGCTTGGACTTATACAATCGAGGTTCGAGTTACTGCCCCTAACGGTGAGGTTGTTAATCGGCACATGAGCGAGCAGTCCTACAAAGTCATAAGTGTAAATGAAACTCCCGAAGGGAAAAGAGCAAGACTGCATATCCTCTCGGAAGACGGAACTAAACTTGCCGAAATGGGGCTGTTATTCACCGATGAAGGGCTTTTTCAAACAGGGTTCACATCGGAAGCTATCAGCATAAACCATGACCCTATTCAGCCTATTTTCTTTTGGCCATTAAAGACAGACGAAACTCATAAATACTCTGGAATTTCATATTTACCGGGATTACGCAGAGCCGGACCTATTTCGGGGGAAATGATCTATAAAGGAGAATATGAGGTAGATACCGCATCAGGCAGGTACAAAGCATTTCGTGTGGATTACAACCAAGAATACCAACACGAAGGCAAGGATTATGTTTCTGTCCTCGTAAGTTGGTTTACGCCAAAAGTTGGACCTGTCAAAATGAATGAGTTCATTTCTCTTCAGAACAACGCTTCACAATTAACCATAATGAGCTTGAAAAGTTATACGGTGAAATAAAATGAAAAATAACTTCTTTGTTTTCGTGATTGCTTGTTTAATGTTCTTTATCGCATGCGATAAGAAACAAGAACCTGTAACGGGCTCAAGCAGTGAAAAACCTTCAGTCAGTACTGAATCATCAAAAAACAACGAAAACATAATCAGTACAGAGGAAAAACCTGTTGAAAAAGTGCCGGTTCCAGAAAATTTAGTAACGGAAGGATTAATTGCACTTGGGTATCCGTTTGAACATACAATAACCCACTCCATTACAGGAACACAAAATGGTGAAATGGAAGACACAAGAGAAGTTCGCGTTGCAAAGACAGAAAGCGATAAAGTTACCCTCGAATCACAATGGAAAGGCGTGATGACTATGCAAATGGGGGGGGAGAAATACGAAAGCAATAAAGACGGAATTTTCATCACACACATAGGTGATAAAGAACTTCCCGAAAAACCTATGCTTCTTCCTGCGAAGTTAACCCCCGGCAAGTCATGGAAAGTTTCATACTCCATTGAACCTTTAGGACTGGAAAAAATTAATGTGCAAGGCACTGCGAAAGTTGTGGGGAAAAAGAAAATTACAACTGGATTAGGAATCCATGATGCTTGGCTGGTGGAAGAAAAAAGCAAAATGACAGGACCAACTGCTGACATGACATTCGAAACACAAGTGTATTACGTTGACGGAATAGGGACAGTAAAAATTGAAATCAAACAAAAAGGCAAATTCCAAGATCAAGATGTGAACCAGAATGTGACGATTCAAGCAGTGAAGAAATAACAAATTAATAGTTGGCAAGAAATTTATAATGCATAAAATTAACACAAGGAAAAAAGGTGAAGGCAAATAGCATAGTGAGTCCTGTCGCTTTAATGATGCTGTTGTGCTTGGGATGTTGCAGTTCACCTGTAAGACATGGTGCGGAAATAAGTTACAACGACGACTATTTCCCTGACAAATTAAAACACACACATGCAACCCTTAAATTAGGCAACATGGATTTGAGAGCAGAACTTTCATTAATAAAAAGTGATCAAACCATAATTATTCAAGCAATAAAAGAGGGCATTGTATTGGATGAAGAGATTTATCGTGTAACAACCGAAGGAGTCTGGCTTTTACAAATCGGAGAAGGCGAAGAGTTCGAACCGGGAATCACCCTATTGAAGTACCCTATGAAAATCGGGGACAAATTCGATTGGAAAGGGCATCTTGTTTATGGCAATCGTAAAATTAAATCCGATGCTGTTGTAACAACACGCACAGAAACAATCTCACTTGCCACCGGAAGTGCTGAAGCAGTGAAGTCGGAAGTTGTCTTGAAAATACACGATGGCTCCCCCACACCTGCTGAGCGCAAATTAGACATTTGGTTTGTAAAGGGTGAAGGACCAGTAAAAAGGGATTTTGGCAATCGCATAAGAGAGCCACGTACCAAAACTCAAACATCAAACGAAGAGAAATAAAAATACGTGCGCGTGTTACATGTTCTAAGACAGTCTTATGGTGGAACGCTCACGCATGTCAATAATCTACAAACTGTTCTATTAGAACTCGGTCATGAATCAGGCAAGTTTGGAAATGAGAGCGTTATTCCGCGCATACCTGACTATTGGAGCGATAAAAAAATATTTAAAACCTTACAAGATAAGGCAAAAGAATTTGACATTGTTCACGCACACGGCTACCGAGCGGCTTGGCTGTGTGCAAGTTTTAAGGACACTCCTTGGGTTTTTACAGCTCATTCGCCTTTGAAAAAAAAAAGAATTATGATCTGATAAAGAGGTTAAACAAATCAGATGCAGGATTTGCAGTTTCCGTTTTTATTGCAAGTCAATTGGAGTCATGGGGAGTTCAGCATTTGGTTATAAATCCGGGGGGGCTATTGCTTCCTTTCGGCGAAACATTGCAAAAAGATGATGCGAAAAGGCGATTCCGCTTCGAACCCTCTCAGCCGGTTATCTCTGCTCTGGGTAGGCTAGTTCCTGAAAAAGGTTTTTCTGTTTTGGTCAAAGCGTTGGAAAATGTGTGGGATATTCTTCCGCAAACTTGTTTATTACTTAGCGGAACGGGACCACAGCGCGAGGAATTAAGGGAGTTAGCCATGAAGGCATCCAAGCCTGAAAACATTCGTTATGTTGAGAAATGGCCAAAAGCAGAACAAATATACTGCGCAGGAGATTTATTCGTTATGCCCAGTCTAAGTGAAGGACTGGGGTTAGCATCCATCGAGGCGATGAGCCTTAGTGTACCAGTACTAGCAAGAGATGTTGAAGGATTGGGCACGATTTTCGAGGATGGGGTTTCAGGCGTCTATTTCAAGTCGGACGAAGAACTGCCATTGAAAATCTGTGAACTATTGCAGGCTCCTACCTTTTTGAGAACCATTGCAAACGCAGGTCGTCTACGAGTAGAGGAGCGCTTCGATTTCCGAAAAAACGTTCACGCCATCATCGAAGTCTATGAGAAAGTCATAAAAAGAAGGAGTAAGAAATGACACACGTACTGATAAGTTTATTTGTAGGATTGCAAATTGCACTTCCATTGCAATTCCCTAAAGATAAATTATTGGAAGTAACAGAAAAAGAAAAAATTATTGCGAAGATTAACGGCAAAGATTTAAGAGCCTCGGAAGTGAATCAAATGTTATGGGATTGGTTCGGGAATCAAACTATGCAAATTATGATTGGCTCGACAATGGTGGAAGATGCTGCAAAGAAAGTCGGTGTTACAGTCGCACACGAAGAAGTTATTGCTGCGGTGGAAACACAAGTTGCCGGGTTTCGATCCAGCCTTCCAGAAGGAAGATCTTTCGAAGATCACTTGCGTTTGCACGGGTTGTCTTACACAAAAATCTATCTTCAAACACGTACGGATTTATTGGCAAAGAAAATCGCTTTAAAAGACTTCAAACCTGAAGAGGTACGTCAACTCAGTCACATCCTTATTCTCTTCAAAGGCAGTACCGAGAAAGATAAAGAAGACGCCCGAATAAAAGCAATGCAGGCGTACAATACGTTCATGGGAGGAGAAACATGGGACAATGTCGTCACAACATATAGTGAAGATATATCCACAAAACAAAGCGCAGGAAGACTCGGATATGTTGCCATGATAGAACTTCCTGAAAACGCAAGAGGCACAGTGTTAAATTTAGACAACTGGCAAATCACACAACCCATCGAAGCCGATTTCGGATATGTCATTTTTCGTATGGATAAAAAAACCCCCCCGACAGGTAACGAGATTGAAGCAGCTAAGACAGCGTTTCTTTCCAGAAGAATGAGAATCATTTACAATGAGATAAACGACAACTCGAAAGTGGAAACATTCTTGCTTCCCACTGTGAAAGACGAAGAAAAATGAGTCCTGCTTTCGCTCTTTGTGTTTCTCTTTCATTTTCACAAACGAGTTTAGATTCCGAACTCATGCTTCTCATGCAGCAGCATGGTTTACAACGAGCTCATGTAGGAGTATTGTTCAAAGAGAATAATGGAGCAGTTATTCTGGATTACCAAAGTGAAAAACGTTTCATTCCCGCAAGCGTGATGAAAATTTTCTCCTGTGCCTTAGTGTTAGAATATTTGGGAAAGGACTACAAACCTCAGACAAAAATATGGAGGGACACAAAAGGAGTGTATATTAAAGGTGGGGGAGATCCGGGATTAACCATAACAGAATTACAAAATGCGACAAAATCGCTGAAAGTTTCAGCGAGCGATACGGTTTTCTATGATGATTCGCTTTTCGGAGACGAAAGATTCGCATCGGGCTGGACAATCGGAGATTTACCTCAAGGATACTGCCCATCAGTGAGCGCATTAACTGTTAACGATGCAAAATTACAATTGTGGTCAGGGGGGGGTAGAGCCTGGCTCATGCCAAGAAATTTCGGGATAAAAGTTAATGCAGTTCCTCAAGAAGAATCTGGCGATACAGAAGTCACCATTCTGAATGGAGGATGGACAGTGAACGTTTCCGGCCTTTCGCTAAATCCACAAGAGATACTAATCGGAGAAGTTAATATCCCAGATCCTGCGCGAGCAAGTGCAATGGTGTTGGGTTCTAAGGTTCAACGCAAAACAAACCTAACCCCCCCATCAAATTCATATACCATACAAAGTAGAAACGTGGAAACGCTGATTAAAAAGGCATTACAAGATAGTGATAATCTTTATGCCGAAACCCTTTTGCGGCTCACTGGAGCAGTGAAAGGCAAGTCTGGATCTTGGAGCGATTCACTTTCTCTTATGTCGGATTTTTTGTTCAGATTGAAGATTCCCAAAGATAGCTTTCGATTGATGGACGGAAGCGGAATATCACGTGCAAACGAAATCACCCCGCAAATGACTGTTAACGTCTTGGAATACGTCTTATCTGGCACAAATGGAAATGTCTTCATAAGAAGTTTGGCATCCCCCGGAATTGGAACTCTGAAAAATCGGTTATCCAGTTATCGAGTATTTGCGAAAACCGGAACTTTACGGGGAGTTGCTTCTCTCGCAGGCATCATAGAAACCACTCCTGAACAAAAATATGTTTTTGTAATTTTCGTTAATGCTTTTCCGGGAGAAAGCACTCAAAGCCGAGCATTTATAGACGCCGTAATCGCTATGATGCACAAACGGTTGACAACTCCACCTTCTTTATGATAATTTCCTAACATGCTTAAAGTAGGAGATAAGTTCCCCGTAAAAACACTTCCCAATCAAGACAACGAACTCGTATCAACATCTTCAAGCAGCGGCAAACCGTTCATTGTTTATTTTTATCCGAAAGACAACACCAGCGGTTGTACAAAAGAAGCCTGTGAATTCAGAGATGCTTTTCCGCGTTTCAAAGGAATAAGTGTCATTGGCGTGAGCCCTGATAGCCCTCTATCGCATAAAAAGTTTGCGGAAAAATACTCTCTTCCGTTTACATTAATTGCTGATGAAAATCACGAACTCGCAGAGGAATGCGGAGTTTGGGTGAAAAAAAGTATGTATGGCAAAGAGTATATGGGTGTTCAGCGTTCGACGTTTTTAGTAGACGGAAAAGGAGTCATCAGAAAAGTGTGGGAAAAAGTAAATCCAGAAGGACATGCAGAACAGGTATTGGAAGCATTAAAAGAATTAAATTAAAGCGGGTCAAGATTATATTGTTTGATTCCGTTTTCCCATATCAAATTACCTATCACTTTGCCATGTGAGCCTGCTTGACAAACCCAGGTGTTTTTTATTTTTAAAGGAACCACAAGTGAATCATGGCTGTGCCCCCCCAAGATGATATCTATTCCGTCTGTTCTCTCTGCTAATGCGACATCTTGTTTTAAGCCAATATGAGACAAGCAGATCAGTAACTTCACCTTGTCTCGTAATAACTCAATACATCTCATCGCTGATTCAACCGGATTTTCATAAACAAATGCACTAATGTGCCTTGCTTGCATGCGTGCAGTAACCATGGGAACCGAAACACCAAACACTCCTACAGTATCAAAAATGACCCAATGTGGGAGAGGATGGGTGTCATCTTCATCCATTGCGTGATTGTCGAATTGTAAAAGCCTTTTTTCACGTTTGTTTTTCCATTGAAGGTTTGCGCATAAAACCGGAAAATTCGCTCCGGTTATTTTCGAATGAAACCCTTTCTCCGTTATGTGAAATTCTCTGTTTCCCGGAACAGAAGCGCTGCATTTTAATTCGTTTAAAAACTCCCATGCCGGGTCATGTTTTTTTAATACACTAATGTTTCCAGCCTTTACACAATCACCACAATCAAAATAAAAATCTGCTGACTTTCTTTTTCCAGCGATGATTTCCGCCTTTTGTGAGTTTAGGTTGCCATGGAAATCATTTGTATGAAGGATCTGCACCCGCATGCAAATGAAGTGTACCTGATGCAATTACGCACTTCTTCTGGTGTGGCTGGACAAGGCGCGAATCTGCTCGCGGTATTTGTTCACAGTTCTACGAGCAACTACTACGCCTTTTCTCTTGAGCATTTCACTTATCTCTCTATCGGAAAGAGGACTTGCAGGATTTTCATATCGCAAAATATCTTCAATCATTTTCTTAACACGCAATGAGGGTTTGAAGAACACTTCGAAAGGAATCACATCGCCATTTGGCAAGCCTACGAATTTATTCATAGTCGCTCGGCTTATGGTACTTTCATGCATGCGAATGGCACGCGCTAATTTCGTACGTGTAAGCGGCTTTAAAAAACGATAAGATGAGGTAGTAATAAAACCAAGTTGTTCTTTTAAAAGATTTACTGCTATTTTCGCAAGAGTTATACGTCTTTGCTCTAAACCGTTTAGAAAATTTTGTGCCCTGGTAACAAATTCTTGAATAAATTTGTCGTCTTGAGTCTGTGATCTGTTTCTTGAACGTTCGTATTTTTCCAAATACCAACGATTGATCGTAAGTTCTTTTGGATCGCATCCCTTAATGTCTATCCATATCCCATTTTCATCTCTATGGAAAACTATATCAGGCACAACAGAACCTGAATGATGCGTTTTCGGTTTCGGGTATTTTGAATCAAAAGATGTTCCGGGGAATGGATGTAATGACGCGATTCTATCAAACGCTTTTACAACCTGTTCCTTCTTAACTTTGTATTTTCTCGTTAACCCTTTTAAAGCTCTTTTAGGAACGTTTTGCCAATCGTTACATACAATCTGATAAGCTAGCTTACTTATTGTGTCTTTGGAATCTTGTAATTGTAATTTTAAACACTCTTGTAAATCATGCGCACCAACACCTGCGGGGTCACACTTTTGCAAAAGTTGAACTACTTGACGAACATCTTCAAAATCCGCTCCGGTGATATTGGCAATCTCCTCTTCAGGGATTTCCAAATAACCATTGCCATTGATACTGTCCAATACAAATTTTGCAAGTTCATGCAAGCGCATCGGAACTATTGCCAATAACTGCATTGCAAGGTGGTCTCGTAATGAAACAGGCGACACGACGTTCTCCACCCAATCGAAATCCGAATCATAATACCCATATCCGTCCCAATCGTCATCATAAGTTACGATTTCAGTTTTAGGTTTTTCTGATTTGGGGGGGGATGAGAAATAGAACTCTTCACCATCAATGTTGTCCAGTTTTTCTAGAGCCGGATTGTCTGCCAATTCCTGCTCAACAAGTGCTTCTAGTTCTTGTTGCGGAAGTTCTAGTATTTTTGCGGACATGACCAGACGCGGGTCAACTCGAAGAGCGGTTCTCTGCTCGACTCTGGTCTGTGTTTTCTGGTTAATGCGCGGATGGAGCATATTCCCTCATGGATAGTTTTCCGCCTTAATCCTCTGCCCTTGCCCGCGAGAGTACGGGGTTGTACCATCTATAAAAGATAACTAATGGAAAATACTTTTAAGCGAAAACACAAGAGTTTAACAACTTATTTTCTACTTTCAGATACCCTTTTGAAGAAATTACCCTACAGAACCCTCTAAACTCACACCCAGCAACTTCTGTGCTTCAACTGCAAATTCCATCGGTAGTTCGCGAAAAACCTCTTTGCAGAACCCACTAACGATCATGTTCACTGCATCCTCGGTGGGAATGCCACGCTGGTTGCAATAAAATATCTGGTCTTCACCGATTTTCGATGTCGAGGCTTCATGCTCCACAATCGCAGTCGGATTTTTCACTTCGATATAAGGGAAAGTATGCGCACCGCATTTGTCTCCCAAAAGCATCGAATCGCATTGGCTGTAATTTCTTGCATTGTCCGCTCCTGAGTTTACTTTCACCAAACCGCGATATGTGTTCTGTCCAAATCCCGCAGAGATTCCTTTCGACACGATCGTACTCTTTGTGTTTTTTCCGATATGGATCATCTTCGTTCCGGTATCAGCCTGTTGGCGATTGGCGGTTAATGCCACGGAGTAAAACTCGCCGATCGAATTATCGCCTTTCAAAATCACGCTCGGATATTTCCATGTAATCGCTGAACCGGTTTCCACTTGCGTCCATGTAATTTTTGAATTCTCGCCATCACATTTGCCCCGTTTGGTAACGAAGTTATAAATCCCTCCCCTGCCTTCCTTATCGCCCGGGTACCAATTCTGTACAGTGGAATACTTAATCGTCGCATCCTTCAATGCAACTAATTCGACTACTGCCGCATGCAATTGATTCTCGTCTCGCATTGGTGCAGTGCACCCTTCCAAATAACTCACAAACGCGCCTTCATCCGCGATAATCAGAGTCCTTTCAAACTGTCCGGTCTGTGATTCGTTAATTCGGAAATAAGTAGAAAGCTCCATCGGACATCGCACACCTTTCGGAACATACACAAACGAACCATCACTAAACACTGCTGTGTTCAACGTCGCAAAAAAGTTATCACTGTAAGGAACAACCGAGCCGAGATATTCCCGAACTAAATCACCATGCTCGCGAATCGCTTCGCTCATCGAACAAAAAATAATTCCTAATTCCGCAAGTTTTTCTTTAAATGTGGTGGCAACACTCACAGAATCGAAAACTGCGTCTACGGCAACTCCTGCCAAAATCTTTTGCTCATGTAAAGGAATTCCCAGCTTTTCAAAGGTACGTAAAAGTTCAGGATCAACTTCATCAAGGCTGTCGTACTTCGGGTGATTTTTCGGAGCAGCAAAGTAACTTATCGCTTGATAATCCACAGGCTCGTATTTCACATTGGGCCAATGAGGTTCTTTCATTGTGAGCCAATGACGATAGGCTTTCAACCGAAACTCAGTCATCCACTCAGGTTCTTCTTTTTTGGCGGAAATCGTCCTAATGACGTCCTCGTTTAACCCCGGTGGAATCTTTTCCGATTCGATATCGGTTGTAAAGCCCCACTTGTATTCACGGCTTGCATACTGCTCTAAAACCTGTGTGCTATCTTCCGACATACTTGCTCCTTTTGACTCTGTCATTATGCCATTAAACTTGACAAAAAAGTATAGAATGAAGGTTCCCAAACCCAAAAACCTCCACTTTTCCACAGGTTTTCCACATAGACTTGCTACTGTTAGCAAAAAATGGCGTCTATAATAAGGAATCAGCCGAGTCCAAGCTCAACCTTGGAACGGGGGACCCAGAATTTGGGGTGTATCCCGATGAACGTCGGGAGGAGTAACTCTTGGCTCTAACCCGTCAGCTAACCCCGTAGGCACACCAAGGGTATCGCGACGAAATCTCAGCGTCGTGATACTCCCTAAAAAATGAAAAAAGATACAAGGGGGTATCGCACATGGTAACTGAGTTTGAAATAAAACGTAAAATCGCTGAAATTGAGGCTTTGCCTGTTACTGCGTTTCGAAAAGTGAAAGAGTTCTTGAAATTAGAACGACACATTAAAAGCGGTTTGCGAAAACTGGAAGAGTGTTATGACATATTAAAAATGGATGGTCAAGACGAACAAGCCACACGAATTTCTAATGCCATTAAAAGGCTGCAAGAACTGTGTGATGAAATTCGAACCACAGCTTGCCATCTTTTAGCACTCGAAAAAATCAAGGCATCAAAATTGGAAGATTACGGACCAGCATTTACATCATAAGATTTTTTCTGTCTGATTTTTTGCTTTATTCCAAAGCACATCCCAATCGTCAAACGTAAGGTCGCGAAGGGGTTTTTGCGCTTGCTTTTCCATTTCCTCGAATCTTTCCGTAAACCTGTTTAACATAGTTGTGAGTGCAGTTTCGGGTTCGATTCCTAACCAACGTGCTAAGTTCACGTAAGCAAAAAGTAAATCACCAAACTCATTTTCAATCTGTTGTCTGTTTTCTTGCTTGATGGCTTGTTGTAACTCTTGTTGCTCTTCGATTATTTTATCTTCAAGTGATTCTCTTGTCTGCCAGTCGAATCCAACGCGTGCCGCACGTTTGCTGATTTCAAATGCACGAAGAAGCGCTGGCAAGGATTTTGGCACACCCGACAAGATAGACCTTTTCTTTTCACTTTCATTTTGTTTTATTTCATCCCAATTGTTTAATACTTCATGCGAAGTCTCCACTTGTGTATCTCCAAATACATGCGGGTGCCTTCTGACAAGTTTAACGTTTATAGATTCAAACACATCATCAATATCATATAAGCCATTCAGCGCATCCATTTCTGCATGCATGAATGCCTGTAAAACAAAATCTCCCAGCTCTTCACAAAGCAACTTTGCATCGCCGCTGTCAATGGCTTCTAAAACTTCGTATGTTTCTTCAAGCATGTGCTTCTTTAGCGATTCGTGTGTTTGCTCTTTATCCCATGGACACCCCTCCGGTCCCAACAGTTTTTTCACGATCCATTTCAAGCCATCAAAGCCATAAGGATATTCGCGAACAACTCCGGGAATCATGCAGATATCATCTTTCGAAAAAACGTTTTCGCATAGTTTCTCTATACTTAATGTTTGCAGTTTGTTATCTGAAAAGATAAAAACCTCATGTTTCTCCGGAAATCTTTTCAATAACATTTCAAAAAACGCTTGCTTATCTGCTATTTCATGAACGCAAAACAGCAATTGTGTGCATTCAGGGTTAATGCTAACTTTATCTATGAGTCGCGTGTCTGTAATTTGAGCGCTGGATATGTTGTTTTCTTTCAGCCAAGATACAACATGTAAGAATGTTTCGGAATCGAATTTCATCCGCCTATTTGTTGAAGATAATCTTTTATGTATGCATCCCAAAGTTTTTGCAATCCCGGGGATGATATCTCCACCTTCATTTTTTTACGCATATCATCGAGCATAGCTCTAACATTGTTCTTATTTCTGCCAACTTCTAACATCAGCTGCCTTTTAATAGATTGCTTAAGGTTTGTATCCAAAGGCAACTGCTTCGCTTCATTTTTCTTTTCTACTAAATACTTCATGTAAACGTTTTCTGATTCAATCCAAGCAGTGCTCTGTCCTGCAGGTGTCCTGCTGACCTCGTTCAAAATATTTTGCGGAAGATTCCCTATCGAAACCTCTGGCAAATCACCCCCTGTGTATTTCGTGATGTCTACGGATTTCTCTCTCGCTACTACTTCGAAAGATTTTGTTTTCAATGCATCGTCTACATTTAACCTTTCAGTAATCGTGTTAACTACGATAACGCGCAACTTTACCGTCGCAGGAATAACGTACATGAGTTTGTTTGTATTGTAATGCTCAGTAACTTGTGCATCCGTAATCACAACTCCATTCGTAATCAAATTGAATTGCGCTAACTCTACTGCTATCTGTTTCTTAATGAGCGCATCCGACATGCCCAATTCGTTCCATGTTTTAAATCGCTCAGGATCTTGTGCCTTTTTTTCATTAAACTCTTTATCTATCTCACCTTGCGTGGGTGCCACACCTTTCTCTTTTGCAAGTTGCAGAATAATTCGATCATTTATGATGTTTAAAATCGTGAGAAATGCCGGAGGACGTTCATGAAACCTGCCCTCTTGAATCACACCAACTCCCGGCAAATACTCCATGCGTGAAAAATATTCATCCGCAAAAACTGCCTCACCGTTAATGCGAGCAATGACCTTTTCCGTCGAGCCTTGACCTATATTCGCAGGCGTAAGAACATGATACGCACTTAAAACAACAGCCATGATAATTGTGGGTAAATATGAAATCATAGTTTTTTCCTACGAAATTTTAGACGAATTGAGTTCTTTATTGTGTTAGAAACGAAAGAAGGGTGTCCCTTCTCTTAAAAAGAGACACCCTCTGTCAGGAGGTGTCAACGTGATGGCGGGCATTTTATCCAACCAACCGACACATGACGGTTTCTTCCTCGGACCGATCCTGACGTTACGATTAAGCCTTCGTCCGACTTACCAAATCAAAAAGCCGCGCCGTTTTGAAACGGAGCAGCCTTGACCAGAAATGGGTTTTTAACCCGAACTCGGCTTTCGGCTCTCGCTTCATCTACGGGGTTAGCTGACGGGCTCGGGCCAAGAGTTACCCTATCCTTCATTTCAAGGAACTCGCCCCATAAGGTGGTTCCCCCGCTTTCCCGGTCTTGGGAAATTAGACGTCGCCGACGTTTGACTGCCGGCCATGTATACAATACCACTTGAAGCACAAAAATGTTCCGTAATTTTTGAAAGATTTACGTGTTTTTATCATTTTCATCGGATTCATCCCAACTCCGCTCAAAAAGTTCCTTCAACTTCCTTCGCTCCTCCTCTGCCTGCCTTTTTTTCTCCCAGTCAATACCTACATAATCCCCTTCTCTATACCGATAAGTAGGCTCTCTTTTCGACTTTGATCCAATTGAAGGTAATGATATTCCGCCCCTAACATGAAAAATGCTCACTACCAAAGGCACTACTGCGAAAATTGCAAAAACAGGGTTTCCCCAACCGTAATTAAATGCTACAAAAGCAAACGGCAAAATTATTAACCACTTTGCAAGTACCTCAATAACAAACATAAATCTGATAATGGCATTAGGGTTCAAAGCACAAAAAGCCACTACGATCGTTCCCGAAAGTATCCCAAAGGAAAATAGCACGGGCGAACTCCCCAAGATTACATCCCCTATCCAAAAGGCTATCGGCGTCAACAAAGACTGGCTAAATAGAAAAAGACCATACCTCTTAGTTCTCCAGCCTCTCTCAAGGCTCGTTCCGAAAAAATAGAGCACAACTAGCAAGAAAAACAATGAGAGTGGAGATGCACCAGAAAACCACCAATAAGTAAACAATGTCCACGGCTTGCTTGCGATATTTTCCGCACGAAATACTAAGTTCTCCAATGCTTCAAAGGTGATATGAGAACCTGAGCCGAGAAAAACTATAAGGAACACTATCACAAGAAAAGCCATCAAACAGTATGTTAGAGGGCTGCCGGAGCGCTTTAGTCTGTATAACCAATCAGGAGAACTACGCATTTTCTACATATTAAGACTACTATATCCTACACGTTTTGACCTTGAAAACAGATTATTATGCAATTTTTGCCATACCGGTTTACCATCAAGCCATACGATTTTCGGAACGTGAACAAGAAAAAATCGTTAAATTTATGAAGAAGGACTTGGATAGGAGGACATTGGATGAAGCACCCGACAGCGAACTGTTATTGCTCGCAAAAGGGGGCAAATCGGTAGCGATTGAAGTATTGTTTCATCGCTATAAGGATAAGCTTTACTCAATTGCATATGGAATTGTGGGAAATACAAGTGATGCGAATGACGTTGTTCAAGATGCGTTTTTCAAATCTATAAGAAAAATAAATAAACTTAGCAAGGAGGCAAACATAGCAGGATACCTGTATAGAACTACAAGCACTACAGCAATAGATGTTATCAGACACAAGATAGCAAGCAAATCAATTTCATTCGAAGATTTGTCTGCACGTGAAAACGAGATTGCAGATACTCAATTAAAACCCGATACCCTATTAGAAAACAGTGAACGAGCAAGCGCGCTTTATGAGGCAATCGCAAAACTTCCTATGGACCAGAGGGTAGTTGTTGTATTGCACCACATAGAAGATTTGACAGTTGACGTTATTGCTCAAAGATTAAACATCCCCGTCGGCACCGTAAAAAGTAGACTGGCAAGAGGAAGAGAAACGTTACGAAGAAAACTATTAGGAAAACTAAGATAAGAAATGAACTGCGAAGTAGTCAGGAAACAAATAGCAGAAGCAAGTGTGGAAGAGTTGCAAAAAGGATTCGATAAAAATATCGAAGAACACTTGTCAGCATGTCCAGACTGTCGTGCTTATCTCGATCAAATGAAAAATCTTGCCGTTGTGCTTGATACTGAAATTGTGTCAGCACCAGAAAGTTTAGAATTAGAAGTTCTTGGAACTTTACATAAATTCACACCTAAACCATTTTATGCGAAGCGACTTTTAATCGCAGCAATCATTTTTCTATTAGTTAGTGCAATCGCAGCCTCTTATTACATCACATATGTTTGGAGTAATCCAGATCCTGAATATTGTGATCCACACGACGACCATAACAAAAAAGGAAGTCAAGTAGAAGAGCTGAAAACCCCAAAAGTTGAATAATGCTTAGTACGGAAGTGTGCTTACCGATTTCGAGAGCAGCGCAAACGCAATCGATGCCATTGAAATTAGCCCTGCACCACAGCTAAATCCTGCCAACAGTACAGGGGCATAAGATGTCCACTTTTCCTGCCCATATTTCTTTGCAAAATATTTTTTACCGATTATCGCACCAATAAGTTGTGGAACTGTATTTGCAGGCCAAAGACCTATTCCTCCCGCAAATCCGTAAAACGTAAGCATGGGAAACCTCAGCAACGAAAACAAAAAGTATACGGATAGCCCCCCCAGTGTTCCGAAGAAAATATAATTTGGCTTGATGACCTGCATAGAAATAGACGCCGTATCCGATAAGTTAATCTGCTTCCACACGGCTTCGGTTTGAGCGTGATAGGGCCAGAAAAACTGAGCATAAGGATAAGTCCCCCCATCCAATGGACTTCCGCCCCAGAAAAATCCCCAGAACAGAAAACTCGCAATAAGGATAAGAGGAAACATAAAAATTTCTGCTTTAATAATACTCGTAATTTTCGTCCCGGTTAATTCAACCTCACGAAATCTTTGTGACGCCCAACCATGATCGTGTATGGGTATCGGTGCATACCATATGTCAACTTTTGGATATCGAGACGCCACAACCGCACCTTCGCGCAAATACGGAAAACTTACCCCGCGTCCTGTCAAACCGTACATCCGTGCAGATATATAACTGTTTATAGGGCTCCATACCAAACCAAAAAACACTATTATCCCAATCGGAAAGTCAGGAACAAGCCAGCGACAAGTAAGAACTAAGGTTATCGTCGCCACTGCCCACACAAACAGCGATAATGCAATGGGAAAATCTCCTCTTCCTCGTGGGGGTGTAAGTGTAATGCCCGATAATTGATTTTCTTTCTTGGCACTCACAAAATATTTCAGTACCAATGCAAATCCCAAAATGCCTACTGAAATGTTGACTCCGATACCTATGCTTATCCAAAAGTCCATATCCGCAGAAAGTTTTGTGGAGAAAGCCCCCCCCAAAGACATACTGGGAAACAATCCAAGTTTATACAGAATAGGATTTAATATAATCTGACACAACACAGATGCCAAGCACGCTCCTAAAACAATCGGCATTGGCAAAACAAACCCGATCAACAAATTACCCAAACTAAAACTTAATCCCACCAAAGCAGTAGGCAAAATATTTTCAACAGATTTCGTGAAATCAGCAAAAGGAATCGGGAAAATCTCATACGAACGCCCAAATGCAATACTGGAGAACACAGGAATCGAAATATAAAAGAACCCAAAAACAAGTCCCACCATTGCACCTGTGCTGAAAACATTCCATCTCCAACTCTCTTCCTTTCTCCCCGCTTCTGCCAATGCCGTCGCTCCGCTTGCCGCAACCGGTGCCATTGGAAAAGGTAAGCGCTCTACATCGCTCGTAATGCGAAACAACGCATAGCCCATCCCAATCCAACTCATGCGCACGCAAAGCTCTGTTAAAACCAACAGCAAAATGGGAACAACCCACGCCGGGTTCCAAAAACTTCTTCCTGTTAATGCTTCCGAGCCCACAACCGGAACTGCCCAATTCGGTACATCCTGTGCAAAGTTTTGAAACTGAGGAGATTGCACAGTATAAGCACGCCAAATCAATTCACTAAACGGCCCTCCTGCCAAACCTCTCTCGATCGCAAGTACGGCAGTAAGAGAAGCCGCAATGTAATAAATCACATAAATCTCTTGCTTGCTTAAAGGATTAAAACTTCTTCGAGCCACTTCCGCAAATAAGAGAATGGTCACCCATTCCGCCGCCTCCCCGATTCCTTGCCCCACCATAAGTCCCAAAAACAAACCGCCCGGAAGTATGACAAACGCAACAAACAATCCACCCAACATCGAGCGCAATGTGAATCCATCACGAAATTCTTGTACACCCTCTCGGGATTGCGTTTCAACTGTTTGCCTCGCACGTTCAAGTTCGTTTTCAGGCATAGACATAATTATCTTTCTTTATTAATGAATGATTTTCCTTTATTTATGAAATTCATAATTATTTAATTAGCAACATCGGCACAATAAACAACGGCAAACTGAGAATCATTATCAAAAGTGTATAACCGATAATATCCCTCGCTTTCAATCCGGTCAAACTTAATAACGGCAGCGCCCAAAACGGCTGAAGCATATTCGTCAGTTGATCGCCATATGCTAACGCCATAATCGAAGTTCCCACCGGCGCACCTACCGAAAGCGCGCTCTCCACTACAACTGGCCCTTGAACCGCCCACTGCCCCCCCCCTGAAGGCACAAACAGATTTACTGCCCCGGCAGACAAAAAAGTAAATATCGGCAACGTCACCTCACTCGAATTTTCAGATATCCATACACTTACACTTTTTATAATCCCGCTATGCAGCAAGATCGCTTGGATTCCCGCATAAAAAGGAAATTGCAAAATAATCCCCCCCACTCCGCGTGCGGAATCATTCACTGTTCGTACATAGTTTCCCAAACTTCCGTGTAACAGCAAACCTAAAAACAGGAAAAACATATTAACCGCATTAATATCAATCGCCCACAAACTAATACGCGATAGATATATCCACAAATAAATAAAACCCATTGCGCTGATTATCAACGTCAATGTTGGTGTTCTCTCGAACCATGTCGCAGGAGTTAATTTCTCTTTAGGCTCGTCAAATTCTTCGGAATGTGTGATGTTCGCTATCTCAATCCCCTGAATCTTCGATGATGACTTCGGAGAAATCAAATAAAAAAACAAAGGAATAAAAATCATTAACAAAATAAAAACGGTAATGTTCAACGTGCTGAACAACGTCTGAGTAAGCCCTACTTCCCCAACGCGCTGTGAAAGTTCCTCACCCAATACCTCCCGTACGTCCTTCATTTGAGTCATTTTCAATGGCGCAGTCCCAGAAAAACCACCGTGCCACACCATCAAGCCCACATATCCCGCCGCTGCAATCAATGGATAGTGAACACTTCGCCCTTCCTCTTTTGCAACTATGCCAATCTGTCGTGCCAATAATGCGCCAACTATCAAACCCAATCCCCAATTCACAAATGCGGCAATAATCGCAACAAATGCTGTTAAACTCGCCGCCTGAGACGTGTTCTTGGGAATGGAAGAAACCCGCCGAATAAATCTTCCAACAGGTTTTGTCGAAGCCAGCGCATACCCCGTTACCAAAATCAAACACATCTGCATTGAGAAAGCTAAGAACTTCCAGAACCCCTCTTCTCCAGCAGTAACCTCACCCTTCAAAATGCGCCCACCCCATGCACCTAAGGCATCGAAAAAACCAAACCCGGTAAACCCGATAGCCACCAGAAAACTGATTAACGTCAACAACAATGCCAAAACGAATGGATCTGGTACCCACTTTTGAGCCCACGCTGACAACCGAAATCCGATAGTTTGAAACATCGCTTTCTAATCAAGACGAAGCCACATAACTCCCAGCACCTCGACCACCCTTCGCGCTAAGATAAGTACTATCAGCAAACAATTCTATATGAATAAAAAACCTTCGATTTCTGAACCGGTAACCGAACTTCGTAAGATAAAAATCATCGAGTGCGGAGAGCCGTTGGTAGATTACTTAAAGTTGTGCCCAAAGTTACTCGTAGCACGCTCTGTTTGGAATTATCAAAGACTTAGCCTTCTTCGTGAGTCTGTTGCAGATAAACTTTGCCATGCAACAAAACAGATTCCGAAAAACATGAGGCT
>CAZSPF010000026.1:0-9150 GCA_964608695.1 uncultured Fimbriimonadales bacterium
GCTTTGACATAGTTCGTATAGTTATACTATGATAGTTAGTAGTTAGCCGAGAGATTTACTATCACGAGTTTAGTATATGCAATTTTTACGATTTATGCAATCAAAAGGGAGTTCCATAAACTTGCCCGCGCACTGGGTGGGCGGGGCAAGGGCAAAAAATCTTGCGGCGCATTTTACTTTGCAAAATACAAATTCCGTCGGCGCGAAAAGCGAGGGCGCGGCGGAAGGGGGGTGTGGGGGGAATTCCGCCGCGCCCGAGCCGAAGCGAAGCCCCGCCGCCCCGCGCGATTGAGCGTGGAGCCGAGCAGAAAAACCTTCTTTTCCTTTTTAGAAGATTTTTCAGGGGCACGCGCAAAATCAAAATTGTGATGAAAGTTTTTCTGCGAGGCAGGCCACCGCTTTGCGGCGGCTGGCGGCGGGGCGGAGCGATTGGTTTCGGTCAGAGATTTTTGCTAAAATAGGTTCGAGCGTGGTTGTATAAATACACCAAGCGCTTTGGAGGTTTTTTGCGGAATAATTAATTATAGAGGCAATGAAATCTACACTTAGAGCGTCGTAAAAAGAAGATGATTATTCGATTAGAAAGACGTGAGCAAGACTTACCTAATCCCGAACGCAAACCGGGAGATGACATGGGACCTCTAAAGCGTGATGTTCCCAAGCCGGGCGAAGAGAGCGAACTTATCAAACGTATGCGAAAAGTAGATCCTGACCAAGCGAAGCGCTACCGTCAGAGAAGCGGCCAGTAATTTTCCGGTTATTCCTCGTCGTAAGACGGACCTAAACTGCCTGCTGAAGCTTTACCTGCACTTTCGAAGGCTTTGGACTTCGCCGCCTGTCCTACGCCGCTTCCACCCCCTCCCACGCTTTGAGCCATATCAGGCACAGGCGCAATAGGTCCTGCACCCGGGAATGCTGTAACACCACTCTGACCCTCGCCTTGAGCATCTTCAGATTGCTTGCCGCCAGTTGTATTACACGATACGATGAAAAGACTCACACCTAATAATGCTAAATAGAAAAATTTAATCATCATATTTCAAGACGCACTAAACATGTGAATGCGTTTCCTGAGATGTGTGATTTGTTAATGGAAAATGACAACAAAACACTTTCGATTTGTAAATTGTAGATGGTGGATCTTGCGCTTCGCATATTTGTTGTTTGTAAGGGCAACGTGTGTGAAACCTGCATCCGATAATTTTTTGCTTTTGATCGGGAATCTCACCTGGAAGAATCTTTGGAAGTTTTCCTGTTTGTTCTAAAGTCGGTGCCGAATCAAGGAGCGCCTTTGTATACGGATGTGAAGGGGTTGCAAACACCTCTTCAATGTCCCCCATCTCCACTATTCGTCCAAGATACATCACGGCTATTTTATCTGCGATATATCGAACTGTCGTTAGGTCATGTGAAATATATAAATACGCACAATTGTGCAAAGATTGTAAATCTCTAAGCAAATTTAGTATCTGTGCTCTAATCGAGAGGTCGAGTGCTGCTGTAGGCTCATCGCATATTACAAGGGGGGGGTTCAGTATGAGCGCTCTTGCTATCGCCACTCTTTGTCTTTGTCCTCCCGATAATTCATGAGGAAATCTTTCTTTAAACTCTTCATCAAGCCCTACTTCGTTCATAACTTTGCGAAGTGAGTTGCCGTTTTTTTTGTTATGAAGATTCATCGGCTCAAGTATGGAACGTCCAATTTTCCACCGTGGATCAAGGCTTGCATAGGGGTCTTGCCAGACAATTCCGATCTTCTCTGCAAGACGCCGTAAATTTCCCGTAACTTTATTCCCTTGGAAAATAACTTCCCCATCGGAAGGTTTAAGTAAGCCCATAATCGCCTTGGCAAGTGTCGTCTTGCCACAACCCGATTCTCCAACAACTGCTAACGTTTCCCCTTGATTCAACTCAAATGAAACTCCGTCAACAGCTCTCAGCTCACCTCCCGATATCGGGAAGGTTACAACTAAATCTTGTACTTTTAATAAAGTTTGCATTTACTTCGTTTGTTGGCTTTCTACAAGCCAGCATGCCGATTGACGATTGTGTGAAATAGTTATTAACTCTGGTTCTGTTTCACATTTTTCGAAACGCTTTGAGCATCTTGGAGCGAAACTGCATGATCTACCAAGTGTTCGCATATCGGGAGGTTGTCCCATTATCGAAGACAACCGCTTACCAGATTTCGCTGTCGGCATTGAATCCAATAATCCAACAGTGTATGGATGTTTCGGATTTGATAAAACCTCATTCGTTGTTCCTATTTCCACAACTTTTCCCGCGTAATAAACTGCTACATCATCCGATATCGTTCCAATGACACCTATATCATGTGATATTAGCATAACCGCTGTTTGATATTTTTCTTGAAGTTCTTTTATAAGTGCAAGGATCTGCGCTTGCAATGTTACATCAAGCGCAGTTGTAGGTTCATCTGCAATTAAAAGTTTCGGTCTGCAAGCAAATGCCATAGCAAGCATCACTCTTTGCCTTTGCCCGCCGCTCATTTGATGAGGAAACTTTTTTGCTGATGTTTCCGGTGAAGGAACTTTTACATCTGCCAATTGTTCTATGGCTTTTTGTTTTGCTGTTTTTATGTCCACTTTTTGATGCAATATAACCGCTTCCGCAATTTGGTCTCCAACCCTCATAGAAGGATTAAGGCTTGTAAATGGGTCTTGAAAAACCATTGCAATATCACCCCCCCGCACTTTTCTCATCTGTTTTTCAGATAATGCCGTAACTTCCACATCGTCTAAATAGATTTTTCCTCCAGTAATTTCCCCACCTTGGGGAACTAATCTCATCACTGCCAAACCAGTCATGCTTTTTCCACACCCTGACTCGCCAACTATTCCGAGTGTTTTAGATTTTTCGATGCTCAGATTCACCCCGCGTAAAATCTCGGTTTTTCCAAATGCAACTCTGAGGTTCTCTATTCTAAGGCAAGACACAAGAATCTGATTATAAACTATGTGCTTATTCCCACTCTATCGTAGCAGGGGGCTTGCTTGTGAGATCGTAAAGGACTCGGTTAACTCCTTCAACCTCATTAACAATTCGAGAGGCTATTTTTTCAAGTAAAGGAAAAGGAATCTCAACCGCTCGAGCGGTCATTGCGTCCTCGCTTTCCACTGCACGCAAAACAATCGGATGCTCATAGGTTCTTTCGTCGCCCATAACACCAACACTCCTAACATCAAGCAATGCCGCATAAGACTGCCATATCCGCTTGTTTATTCCTTCTTTTTGCAGTTCCATGCGGAATATCCAGTCCGCTTCTTGAACGATTCTTATCCTCTCTTCAGTGATCTCACCTAAAATGCGAACAGCAAGCCCCGGTCCCGGAAACGGCTCTCTCTCTATTAAATTATCAGGCAATCCTAACTCGCGCCCCACTTGTCTAACTTCATCTTTAAACAACCATTTTAGTGGCTCGATAAGAGTCATGTTCATCCATGATGGGATACCTCCGACATTGTGATGAGTTTTTATCTTAGCCGCTGTTGGCGAACCACTCTCGATAACATCCGGATACAGAGTTCCTTGTGCGAGAAATGTACAGTCTTGCCATTCCGCTGCATGTTGCTCGAAAACACGTATGAACTCTTCTCCGATTATTTTCCTCTTTTTCTCAGGGTCAGTTACATTTGCAAGCGCTTTTAAAAATTGTTGAGAAGCATCTATCGTAATGAAATCCGCATCAATTGCAGAAGTAAATGATTCTTGTACTTCCTCGGGTTCGTGTTTTCTTAATAAGCCATGATTTACAAACACACATTTTAGTTGATGTCCAATGGATTTTGCAATTAACGCCGCCGCTACCGTTGAATCTACCCCCCCCGAAACAGCACACAACACTTTCGAATTTCCTACAGTATCTTTAATATTGTCTATGCTCTCTTCAATAAAGTTTCTCGAAGTCCAATCTCCAATACACCCTGCTTGTTCAAATAAAAACCTTCTCAAAATCTCTTTACCTTCGTGTGTGTGAGAAACTTCAGGATGAAATTGCACGGAAAAGATTTTCTTTTCCGAATTTTCCATAGCAGCGATTTCACAGGAATGCGTCCCTGCTGTTACTTTAAAGCCTTGCGGAAGTTTTGTTACCGTATCTCCATGACTCATCCATACCTGCCCGCTTTGCTTGATTAACTGGGAACAAGTCGGTAAGATAGTTTGCGCTCCGTATTCTCGTTTTTCTGCTTTGATGACTTCCCCACCGAGCAACTTTGCGATGAGTTGCTGTCCATAACAAATTCCTAACACCGGCTTCCCCGATGCCAGCAATGATTTATCAATTGTAGGACTGTCAGGGTCGAGTGTACTTTTAGGGCCTCCGCTAAGGATTACAGCATGAGACTTGCTCCATTCATTGGCAAGTTTGTCTGAATTCCAAGGAACAATAACCGCGTAGACGTTCAATTCGCGGACTTTTCTTGCTATGAGTTGAGTATATTGACCTCCAAAGTCTACGACCAAAACGGTTTGATGTTCGCGCGAAGTGTTCACATGTTGAGTTTCTCACAAAATCGCCTACATCAGCCACGCAAAGACACTAATACAGATGAATCGCTGGGAATGTATCGGCTTCCGAAACTTAAAAAACGAAGCATCACTGCTTCAGGTGCTTTCCGATGCAGTGCATAAATCTCACAGTATTAGCAGGAATACGTTCGTTTGCAGACCGTTCGAAGCATGTGAACTCGTTATTCAACTTGATAAAGAAGGTGACCCGGAATGTGTCGAAATATCTTTAACGGGATTCCCTCAAGCTTTTATTTTTCAGCAATGTGAAAAACGTGAACACGATTATGTGATAAGGGGATTTTCATGTTTAGATGGTAGCCCATTATTTCCAATTGAATTTATTTGCTCAAACTCAGTCAGCGATGATGAGATCGGTAACTTGAAATTCGTAGAATTAAGCGCATACTCATCTGAGTTAAAACCATCAAATAAATGTGAGTCAGAAATGAGCGTGGAATGCTGTGAAGAATTTGGTGTTATGGATTTTCACGGTGTATTGCTTAATCAAACAAATTATGAAAACAAATTCACACATGAAATGGTAGTGTTATCAAAGGTCTTTGTGCCGGGAATGATTATACCTATTTGTACACAAAAGAAATGCGAAATCGCAAGCGGCTCAATGGTCGAAGGAAGAATAAAATTATTCGGAAATGTTTTTGAGAATAACAAGTAACATTTTATCGTCCTGTCATTTTCAAATACAATTCCGCATCCGGAGTAAACATTCCCATCCAATCACCTTGTACGTATGCATAACCCCACACTCCTTCCGCAACGGAGTTCCAAATGCCTTCTGTCGTTTCCACTTCTAATCTTTCATTCTTATCTGTTACAAGAGAAATATGATACTTTGCATTGTCAGCTTCATCCTCATATCCGACAACCTTTCCTTTGGAAGTTCTCCATTTTGAAAATATTTTTGCGGCATACTTTGTTCTTGCACCTAATCTCGCTTTTTTAAGCTTATATGAATGAATTGTGGGGACTATAGTTCCTGAAATCATAACCATGAATACGGGTAAGATAATGAGCAAAATTGAAAATACCAAAACTATTACCCATATGCCCCACGATTGCAAGAAGATCATGGTGATAGGAAAAAAGCACAAGAAAACCCCTAAGCACCCCATCAAAAAAGCAAGGATGCAATAAGACATCACCGCTGCAAGCCTTCCCTCTAATTTGCTCACGATTGGTTATATTTTATTCGACAATTAACCCAGTAAAGTCAAACAAAATCCAGTTTGACTCCGTCTAACAAACGACTGCTCATCGTTAAAGCAGTTTATGCATTCTTAACCGAAAGGATTAGTAAAATTTATGAGGTCAACAAACAAAAAACCAAAAAGCGTTGCGAGCGATAACGGCTCTGCTATGTTCTATTCGAAAAATGGCGAGAGAGGAGTGTTATCTGACCGGGAGATCGAAGTTTTAACCTTCGTGGCTGAAGGATTCACAAGCAAAGAAGTTGCAGGGAAACTCAAAGTCTCGAAGTCAACTGTAGATTTCCATCTCGAAAATGTGTACAAGAAACTTAAGGCGAAAAACCGCCTGCAAGCAGTTCGAGTTGCATTGAGAGAGGGAATCTTAGACGTTAAGGTTTCTCGAGGTTAGGAAGCTTACTTCTATCGGCTTCCGCAGCCACCGCATCCGCCTTCCATGCTTGTATCCAAGCCGGGCATAGTCTCATCTTCTACCGAGAAGGAAGAGCCACAGCCACATGCCTTCACTGCTTTAGGATTCTCAATTTTAAAGCCTCCGCCAAGGGAGTCATCCACGAAATCCACAATGGAACCTGTCATGTACTTTAAACTGAGCTCGTCAACATAGACTTTCACGCCCAAACTTTCAAGCACTCTATCTCCCTCTTCAGGTGGACTTTCGTCAATCGCCATCCCATAACTTAATCCAGAACATCCACCGCCAGCTACCCAAACACGCAAGGCAGAACCTTGCATACCTTGCTCTTCCAACAAAGCACTGACTTCTTGCGCTGCTCGCTCTGTAAGCGTAATTTCGAGTTGATCTAATCCTTCTTGTACTGACATTTTTTTCTCCAACACTTATTATGACGCGTTTTTCTGCTGAACTTATCCCAATCACATTTTTTCAGAGATAAATGCCTGTCCTTAAGAACAAGAAAATAGCGGACCGGTAGGAGAATGCCCGGTCCGCCGTGGTGCACGTGAGGGGTGGCAGTTATAGAGAACTGGTTTGCTTCACATAATTTCCGCAATGTGGGCAGTAGACCCAGCCTTTGTCAACAGGTTTGCTGCACTGACTACAGGAGATGACCGACTGGGTCTGTGCCGACGTCGTGACTTCGTTTGTTTTAAGGGGGACTGCGTTCGGGTCGCTTATGAGGATAGTTCCTCGATCAGTAAGCGTGTACATCAAGTTTGCGGATTTCGTGATTGTATTTAACGCATAGCGTAAGGAAGTATCTAAAAGGATCGCATTGATTTTCAGCTTCTTCACGTTATCGGATACTTCAATCGGGACTGATGTTTGCTTACCAATTTCCTGAAATGCCTGTCTGATGTCTGTTTGTTGAAATCTGACAGTTAGTTTTTTATCCAAGACTTTTGGATCGAGTGGTTTCTTGGGAGCAGGTTGTGATTGTACAGGTTTTTGTGTCTGCGGAGGATTTACGGGTGGTTTAAAGAAAACGTAAACACCCTCTTCCACACGATACGCCATACCTACATTTTTGCAAATTAAATCGAGTGCTGATTCAAAATCAACATTCGCTAAGTTTAAAAACAATGAATAGGAAGCACCTAACTCTACAATAAAGTTTCGTTTCGTTTGTGAAAACATATCATGCAACACCAATCTAAAATCAGTACCTCGTGCTGATACATTTACACGGTCGTCAGTTACAATGGTTGTTTCATCATTTTGCGCCATCGCTTGCAAACTTGCAAAACTTAGCAGAATCATGACTAAATACTTTTTCATTTTATTCACCTATCCTCTATTTGAAATGTCGAACCAATTCTTCTTCCGTTTTCATCGAAAACTTCTACCTGATTTGTTTTTTGTCTTTTTTGTGCGTTTTGCTGTGATTTCGTGTTAGCATTTGGTTTATTTTGTGCTGCAGGTGTTTTCCTTACTTCTTGTTTTGGTTGTTCTTCCTTTATTGTTGCTTTCTGTTTATCATCCGTTTCTTCTACGGTTTCTTGAGTATCATTTGGTTCTTCTACTGTGTGAATCGTTGCAGACGTCTCGCTTTCCTCTTCGATTGTGGTTTTTGTTACAATTGGAGTTTCAGTTTTAACTTGTGTTTTATTTTCTGTTGCAACTGCACTGGAAGAAAGCTTTTCTCCTAAGAGTTCACCGGGCTTGAAAACATATCCCACAAACAACAGTACAAACGCTCCAACAGTTCCGATAAGCAGCATCTTTTTCTGTTTCAAATTATCTGTTATGAGATTTTTTTTATTGGCAAGATTAACTTGCGGGGGAGCATCAACTGCAGAAATTAATGCCTTCAAGGTTTGTCGCTTATCCGCGACAATTCCTTTGCAGTAAGCGCAATGTTTCACATGCTCTTCAAACTCTTTCGCTTCAGCGGTATTGTCTAACGCTCCGGAAAGGTATTGAACCAGCATCTGCTTCGCCATTGGGCATTTCATTTCGTGTTCGCTCATCTCTCACATTTCGCTTTAGGTTTTGCCTTCCAGCAAAAGACCTTGCGTATTGGTATGTTCGGATGAGGTTTAGAAAATCTTTAGGGGCAAGGAGAAATCAGTCTGCCAAAGCCTCAAGAACTCTATTTGCGAGCATTAAGGTCATTGTAGGCACCGCGGCTATCTCAGTCGGCTTAGCCCTCCGGATAGCCTCTATCGAGCCAAATGAGCGCAATAAAAGCCGTTTCCGCTTGGGTCCTATACCCGGTATCTCGTCGAGGGGTGAGCCAAACATTTTTTTGTCCCTCAATTTCTTATGATAAGAGAGAGCGAACCTGTGTGCTTCATCTCTTAACTTCCTTAGCAAAAGTAAGCCAGCTGATTGAAGAGGTAACTGGATCGGATCGGGAGAGCTTGGAACATAAATTAGTTCCTTTTTCTTGGCTAATCCGATCGTGGGAAGAACGATGTTTAGCTCTGTTAAGGCTTTAATTGCTGCATTTAGCTGACCACGCCCCCCATCAATTACGAGCAAATCAGGGAGCTTAGAGAATTTTGGATCGTTATCTTTGTATTTTCTCACTCTCCTGAGAATAGCTTCACGCATCATGGCGAAGTCATCGGGTGATTCCGGTTGATATTTAATTTTAAATCTTCGATATTCATTTTTGTTAGGTTTTCCATTTTCAAACACAACCATTGATGCTACAGGTGATTTGCCTTGAATGTTTGAGATATCGAATGCCTCGATGCGATAAACAGGAGAAGGAAGTCCTAACGCTTCTTGCAACTCTTCTCCTGATTTTACTGCCCATTGTTCCTGTGAAGTAACCTCGTCTGTAAATTGTCTCAATGCAAGTTCAGCATTGTTAGCAGCCATTTCCACAAGACGGAATTTTTCACCGCTTTTCGGAACACTTATTTTTACAGTCTTCCCTTTTTTCTGCTTTAACCAGGTTTCTACAATGTTTTTTTCTTCATT
>CAZSPF010000026.1:9209-10863 GCA_964608695.1 uncultured Fimbriimonadales bacterium
CTTTTCACAAATTCTTGTACGGCTTCATTAGAAGAAGTATCCGATGCGCCATCAAGCATGAAGTTTCTTTGCCCAATAAGTTTACCCCCCCTTACATAGAACATTTGCACTAATGCTCCTCTTTCATCCTTAACAACAGCGATAATATCTCTGTCTTTTTGTTCGTTATCAAGCACTTTTTGCCTTTCCAAAACGCGCTCCATGTTTTCCAAGTTATCTCTGATGACTGCAGCTTTCTCAAAATCGAGGTTTTCAGATGCAGTGTTCATTTCATCTGTTAATGTTTCAAATAACTCATCCGAACGCCCTTCAAGAAACATAATCACTTTATCAAGTTCGTTCTTGTATTCTTCTTTTTTTACTAAACCTGCACATGGTGCCATGCATCTACCCATGTGATAGTAAAGGCATGGTCTTTGAACAGGTTCTCCACTCCATGATTTGCCACAAGGAATGAGTTTAAAAACCTTGTGCAAAAGTTGTAAAGTGTCTCTTACAGCAAAAGCACTGGAATAAGGTCCGAAATATCTTGAGCCGTCTTTTCTCAATTTTCTTGTAAACATGACACGCGGAAATGCTTCTTTTGTGATTACAATAAAAGGATAAGACTTATCATCACGAAGTCGTACGTTATAAGGCGGGCGGTGTTGCTTAATGAGATTGCATTCTAAAATGAGTGCTTCGAGTTCGCTGTCTGTGATAATCCATTCTAAGTCTTTTGTTTTTGCAACCATTTTGGATATGCGATGACTGAGACTTGAGGACTTCTGAAAATAAGAGCGAACTCTATGTTTTAAATTCAAAGCTTTACCGACATAAAGCACTTCCCCGTTTTCGTCTTTAAAAATGTAGCAGCCTGAGGATGAGGGTATTGCTTTAATCTTATTTTTAATATCTTGTAATTCTATCGTTTTCATTCTAATTTTTAAAAATCATCAACAATTTTAATTTTCTTAACTTTACCTATGAATTAACTTCAACTACTCTTTCTGCTCTGCTGGATGAAAACGCAAACAATGTAAAAATAAACTGAGCACAAATCATAAGTGACGCGAAAAACATGTGTAATACTTGAAATATCGGCGGTATGGAGAGATAAGCCATTGCCGTACCGAAAAGTATTTGTAAAACTACAATAACAAGCAACATTTTTGATAAAACCCCAAACGGTTCAGGCAGATTTCTTTTCCAGACGAAATAAAAAACCATAAGAGTTAATATCAAAACCGCCCAAGATGATGATCGGTGCACATAATCCAAGGGTCCTATACTTGTCAACCATTCCGAACGCGGTAAGTCAGGAGTGTTTTTCACCGATATCTCAATAAGTTCTCTAACACGTGTACCCAAAGCAACTTGAATCAAGGAAACAACAAGAACCAACACACTTAAAAACTTTAAAGGCATATTGTTGGTTTATCGGAAATTTTAAAAATTGTAAATATTAATAGATTAACAATCACTAAGGCAATTATCAAGTGTGCGGTTATAAGCCAAGACTCAAGTTCGGATTTAACAACTACCCCCCCCAGCCAGCCTTGAAATGCCACAAGGAAGACGGCACCCATTGCACAATAAAAAATAATCGGTTGAGATTTACGAACTCGAAAAGCAAGATAGGCTGTGTATATGATAAGCAATCCTACTGTTACTC
>CAZSPF010000026.1:10877-15848 GCA_964608695.1 uncultured Fimbriimonadales bacterium
ATGTACTCCAACCAAGTCTGCCAGACGTTGAACTGAGAAGCATCAAACCCAGGCGGGAGATCCGCTGCACTCAATGGTGGAATCCATCTGCCAAAGCATTTGGGCCAATCAGGGCATCCCAGCCCTGCACCTGCCCCACGCACTGTCCCACCTACGAATATCAGGAACAGAGTTGCAATGGTTGTAATTAAGGCTCCTTTTTTATAGGCATTTGGGCTCATTAAGGGGATTATACGCATGAAAAATCAAGGCCAATGCAACCTTACACAGCAATTCCCGTATAAAAATGTGATATCATATTGATATCAAGGAGAGACAAATGAAACAAGAAAGAAACATGAACACATTGCCGGGAGTGCCGATGCTTTTTGTGAATATCGGTTTGTACTTCTTGGCGGGCTACTTGGTGTATGAGTTGATCCAGCGTGGTATACAAACCGACTCCCTCGACGTGCCTTTGTTGACAGCGGATTGTGTGGTTTGGCTAGCCGCAGGGTTGATGTCAGCAGGGTTTTTCATTGTTGAGCCAAACGGAAGCAAAGTTGTCCTTCTCTTCGGACGATACGTCGGAACGGTGAAAAGAGCAGGCTTTCATTGGGCAAACCCCTTCATGACCAAGCGCGGGATATCACTTCGCGTGCGAACCTTGACCGGAGAGCGCTTAAAAGTAAATGATCTTTCGGGCAATCCCGTTGAAATCGCCGCAGTCGTCGTTTGGCAAGTCGTTGACACCTTCAAGGCGAGTTTTGATGTGGACAACTACGAAGAGTTCGTACCTATGCAAAGCGAAGCAGCGATAAGACACACTGCATCACTTTATCCCTACGATGGAGACGACGAAACGTTGTCGTTAAGGCAAAACACGGACGAGGTGTCCGCAAACCTTCAGGAAAGGCTGATGGAGCGGTTAGAAAGAGCTGGAGTAGATGTGATTGAAGCAAGGCTAACTCATTTGGCTTATGCACCTGAAATCGCAGGAGCTATGCTTAGGCGACAGCAGGCGGCAGCAATCTTAGCCGCAAGAGAAAAAATCGTCGAAGGTGCAGTCGGAATGGTCGAGAATGCCGTTGAACGGCTGCAAAAGCAAGGTGTGCTTTCGCTGGATGAAGAAAGGAAGGCAGCAATGGTTTCCAACCTAATGGTGGTTCTGTGTTCAGAGCAGGCAGCCATGCCTGTGTTAAACACGGGAACGCTTTATCAGTAATTCAAGGTGCCTGAAAAAAAATCATTTCTGCTTCGTTTGCCCCCTGAGTTATGGGAGGTAGTGCAAAAATTAGCGGAGGAGGAGTTTAGAAGCGTGAATGCGCAGATCGAATACCTCCTCCGAGAATCACTTCGTGCACGAGGTCGAAAAATCGTAAAACCTCATCAAACAGAAGATGAAAAGGATGAGTCAATTAGGAACGATAGGATAGAATAGACTCAGTTGCTCATAAAGGTGAACGAAACATGCCAGTAATCTCCGTACGAATTCCGCAGATGGGTGAAGGCTTGCAAGAAGCAAGGCTCGTTGCTTATTTGAAGCAGCCCGGCGAAAAGATAAAAAGAGATGAACCTATTTATCAAATGGAAACCGATAAAGCAGTTATGGATGTGGAATCACCCTATGACGGTGTTCTGGTTGAGTGGACGGTAGAAGAAGGCACAGTTCTTCCGATTGGATCCGAAATTGCAAAGATGGAGGTTTCTGAAGGTGTGAAGGAGATGTCAGCTGGACACGGTCCTCCACCAAAGAAAGAGAAAGTAGCTGCAAGCGGAACAGACGGAGCAAGTCTTGGCACAGCGGTTTTGACCGGACCTCCCAGAAACAAAGAGATACCTCCAAGAACTCGAAGATATTTGAAAGAGAAAGGTCTGTTGGATGAGGTTCATTTGATATCCGCAAAAGGAACGAAACTTCTACCTGAAGATGTAGATGCATATATTGCTTCGAAATCGGGTGGGGTAAAAACTTTAGAAAAAGAACCTGTTGCGATTCCTACCATTCCGTTAAAAACAACTACAGAATACGAAGAGTTTGCATTAAGCCAAAGACAAAGAACTTTATCTTACAGATTAGCAAGAGGCTCACAGGTTTGTGTTCCCGGAACAATCATGGTGGATTGCAGGTGGGATGCGATTGAAAACAGCAGAGAGACTTTAAAGAAACAAGGCGGAGATAATCAGCCAAGTGCGTTTACCATGATGGCATGGTGTGTAGTACATGCATTAAAAAATCACTCAAAGTTTAGAAGTACGATGCCTAACGAAAACACACTAAGAACCTACAAGGGTGTGAATTTGGGAATTGCAGTGGCATTACCGGGCGATGAGTTGGTAACAGCAGTTGTCCCAAATGCGGATTCTCTCTCATGGGAAGAGTTCACTATCGCTGCACGACAACAGATTGAACTGGCACGAAACGGAAAAGACCAAGCCACCGAAGCCACAACCCTCAGCATTACGAACATGAGTGCGTTTGGGCTGAAAAATGCTGTGCCCGTGGTCGTTTCACCTGCTGTTGCCACCTTGTTTTTAGGAGAGGCGTTCTGGCATCCTGTTCCGAAAATGGGTGGTTTCGATTTCGCGCGCATGGTTATGCTCTCGTTAACTTTTGACCATCGCATTATTAATGGTGTAGGTGCGGCTAACTTCTTAAATGAAGTGAAGAATAGGATCGAAAGTTTTTCTTTGGAAAGTACATAGGCAATGAAAACTGACAATGGGTACATGGAAAAAGTTTTAGGGGAAGAACTTTTCCCCATTTACGAAAAGGTTGCAAATAACCAAAGGTTAAGTTTCGACGACGGGGTTTTACTTTATAAGACAAGAAACTTATCCGGAGTTGGAATTTTAGCAAACATCGTAAGAGAAAAGTTGCACGGAGATAAAACTTATTATGTAAGGAATCAACATATCAATTATACGAACATCTGCAACAAGTTTTGTAAATTCTGTTCGTTTTATGCGAAGAAAGGTGGTCCGGCTCCGTATTGGATGAGTTTAGACGAGGTTCGACTTGCATTAAGGAAATATGCACATGTTCCGATTACCGAAGTTCACTCGGTTGGAGGAATTCATCCTCGCATTCCATATGATTATTATTTAGATTTGATTCGTACGATTAAAGAAGAAAGACCGGGAGTACACGTAAAAGCGTTTACAGCAGTTGAAATTGTGCAAATTGCAGAAGTTGGGAAGACTACAATTGAGGGTGCATTAAAAGATTTAATAAAAGCAGGTTTAGATGCTCTCCCAGGGGGGGGAATCGAAGTACTTTCTGATAGGGTTCATGAAGAATTGTTCGGGAAAAAACTAAATGGTGAAGAGTGGAAAGATGTTGCAAGGACAGCATCGAAATTAGGTCTTACTCAATACGCAACAATGCTGTATGGCCACATTGAGACAATCGAGGAAAGGGTTGCTCATCTCATACAGCTGCGTGAATTACAAGACGAAACGAGGCACTTCCTGTGTATGACACCTCTGAGTTTCCATCCTGAACACACAGAATTAGAAGACATCCCCCACCCTACAGGGGATTGCGATTTACGAAATATTGCAGTTTCGAGGCTAATGTTAGATAATTTCGATCACATAAAGAGCTTTTGGATAATGAACACACCGCAGGTTACACAAACTGCTCTGTGGTACGGAGCAGATGATGCTGATGGAACTGTGCTGGAGTATGAAATCACGTATGAAGATGGCAAGCACGGGCATAAGCAACAAGCACTCAACCCCGAAAATATGGTAGCCATGATTACTGAAGCAGGCAGAATCCCTATTGAAAGGAACAGCCACTATCACGAAATAAAGCGTTCTAATGGCGCAGATGCAGCAAAACCTAAAAGGCTCAAGCCGCTTCCCGTCGCATAAGATAAGACCTGTTACAGTTGCCTGTTTTTGTTCCCTGTTATGCAGTTGTATATTTTTGAAATCCGATAATTCAATCATCAATGGTTGGGATTTGTTCTTTATTGGTTTCCGGGAGTATTTTATGTACTACTCCTGATTTAGCTTTATTTCCAAACACAAAAGGAACAACATGGGAATACGAATTAGATTCTTTCGGTGTTAAGGGTTCGATGATACAAACAATTCATGCAGTGAGAGAAAACAGCCATGAAACAATTTTAGATATTAGAATTGAGTCCAAAATCATGGATCATAAAACTTCCTCATTTGAGACATTGAGTATAAGTGAAGCAGGAATTTCTCGTGTAAAGAACTCTCAAGGTGAGTGGTCTCCTCACCAAACACTACTTCCAAAAAATATGGATTCAAATTGGACATATTTTGGAAGTGTTTTCAGTAATGATATTTCCATGCCGGCTCGTGCAATTGGTCAAGTTATTCGTGAGGAGTCAATTTCAACTCCGATTGGGAGAAAACAAGCAAAGGTTTTCGAAATCCATACCGCACTTAGCACACAAAACGGAGGATTAAATTTAACAAGCAGATATTGGTATGTGCAAGAAATCGGTTGGGTAAAGGTTGAGAACGAAACAACAGCAGGGAAGATCACATTAACACTTAGAAAATTCTTTAAGCCGTCAGAGTAGGCAACTATTGTATCGGGTAAAATCCTTTCAATATGCTCGATAAAATCGTAGTCCATGGGGCACGAGAGCACAATCTCAAGAATCTTCATGTCGAAATCCCGCGCGATAAGTTAATTGTTATTACAGGATTAAGCGGTTCCGGAAAATCCTCTTTAGCGTTCGACACGATATACGCAGAAGGTCAGCGAAGGTACGTTGAGTCGCTCTCAGCATATGCACGCCAGTTCTTGGGACAGATGGACAAGCCTGACGTGGATTCCATAGAAGGGCTGTCTCCTGCTGTCAGCATTGATCAAAAGTCTGCAAGCAGAAACCCTCGTTCGACAGTCGGTACTGTCACAGAGGTTTACGATTACTTAAGAATCTTGTTCGCAAGAGCAGGTATTCCCCACTGTAGAAGAAATCCAGCCCAGCTACCACCTTTCAC
>CAZSPF010000026.1:15858-26646 GCA_964608695.1 uncultured Fimbriimonadales bacterium
AAGCCCATACAAAGACAAACAGTCGAGCAGATAGTGGATGCAGCGATTGAATTGGGACAAGGAGCAAAGCTGCAGATCCTTGCACCCGTAGTGCGCGGTAAGAAAGGAGAATTTAAATCCGTCATAAGTGATCTCGCAAAAATGGGTTATGTACGAGTTCGTGTTGACGGAACGATGTATGAGGTTACGGATGACATTCCATTAGATCGCTATAAACAACATACCATCGAAGCAGTCATCGACAGAGTAGTCATAAAAGATGAGATACAAAACCGTTTGGCTGACTCTATTGAAACCGCTCTGAAAATCGGAAATGGATTAGTAACAATTGCACAGATTGACGGTGAAGAAAAACTGTTTAGCGAACACTTCTCTTGCCCAGATTGCGGAATATCTATCGGAGAGATTGAACCCAGAATGTTTTCTTTTAACTCTCCATATGGTGCATGTCCGGAATGCAACGGTTTAGGAACTCGCACGGAATTCGATCCCGGGCTGATTATCCCAGACGAAAGTGTGCCGTTACGTTCGGGGGCAATCGCTCCATTTGTAAACAAAAACGGAGAAATAAAAGAGTGGTGGCCTGACGTATTTGATGCGCTTGGGAAAGCGGTAGGTTTTAATTCGAACACACGGTTCAAAGATTTACCCAAAAAAGCAAAGGACGTGGTTTTATACGGATACGACAAACAACTCACCGTAAATTATCGTTTTGGTGATGGGCATAGCAGAAAGTTCACAACGCAATATGAAGGTGTATTGAATATTTTAAAAAAGAAGTATGAAACATCAGAAAGTGAGTGGGTGAAACAAGATTTAGAACAATACATGAACACAAGTCCTTGTCCGAAATGCAAAGGAAAAAGGCTGAAGGATGAATCCTTGTCTGTCACTTTGGGGGATAAAAACATAACAGATGTCTCGGAGATGACTGTAAATGAATGTGAAGAGTTTTTCAAACACATTAATCAAAAGCTGAATAAAAGACAGAAAAGCATTGCAGAGAGGGCGATTAGAGAGATAAGTGAGCGGTTAATGTTTTTGAAAGATGTGGGTTTAGGTTACTTGACTTTGAATAGAACAGCACGAACTTTAGCGGGGGGTGAAGCACAAAGAATTAGGTTAGCAACACAGATAGGTTCAGGATTGATGGGTGTTTTATATATTCTCGATGAACCGAGTATCGGATTGCACCAAAGAGACAACAGACGGCTCATTCAAACTTTGCAACGATTAAGAGATCTGGGGAACACCGTAATCGTTGTCGAGCATGACGAGGAAACTATAAGAGAAGCAGACCACATCATAGATTTAGGTCCCGGAGCAGGCGATCATGGAGGAAAAATAGTTGCACAAGGAAATTTAAAAGAGTTTTTAAAATCTGACAGTCTGACTGCACGTTATTTAAACGGAAAAGAAGAAATCGAAATACCTGAACAGAGACGAGAACAAACAAAACAAGTTTTAAAAATTCACAAAGCACGAGGAAATAATCTAAAAAATATTGACGTAGAAATTCCATTGAAAAACTTTGTTTGCGTAACTGGTGTTTCCGGCTCAGGCAAATCAACTTTAATTCAAGACACTCTTTTCCCGCGGTTAATGTATGAGCTGTATGGTACGCGCGGCGTGTGGGAGCCACATGAAAAAATTTCCGGGTTAGGATATATAGATAAAGTTGTTGACATAGATCAGTCTCCCATCGGGCGCACTCCACGAAGCAATCCCGCCACTTATACAGGGGTGTTTGATATGATACGCGACTTGTTTGCAATGACACCTGATGCAAAAATGCGCGGATACAAACCCGGACGCTTCTCATTCAACGTAAAAGGGGGACGATGTGAAGCATGCCGAGGTGACGGGATAATAAAAATTGAAATGGTATTTCTTCCAGATGTTTATGTACCATGTGAAATCTGTAAAGGCAAAAGATACAACAGAGAAAGTCTTGAGATTAAATTCAAAGGGAAGAATATTTCAGATGTGTTAGACATGACAGTGGAAGAAGCATTAGAGTTTTTCATTAACATCCCGAAGATTGCACGCAAATTACAAACATTATTCGATGTAGGTATAGGATATATAAAATTGGGTCAACCTGCCACTACATTATCCGGTGGTGAAGCGCAGAGAATAAAACTCGCATCAGAGTTATCCAAGCGTGCCACCGGCAATACACTTTACATTTTAGATGAACCTACAACTGGATTGCATTTTGAGGATGTGAAACGATTGTTAGGCGTTTTACACAGGCTTGTGGATTCCGGCAACTCTGTTATTGTCATTGAGCACAACTTGGACGTCATCAAAACAGCAGATTGGATTATTGATTTAGGTCCAGAAGGCGGAGATGAGGGGGGGATGATCGTTGCTGAAGGAACACCCGAACAAGTTGCGAAAGTTAAGCAGAGTCATACAGGTACATATCTTAGACAAATGCTTTTCAAGGAAAACTCAGGTAACGGAAAAAGAACCTCAAAGCAAAATAAAAATGTGAAAAAGGTAAAATCGGCAGCTAAATGAACGTTACCTACGGTTTGGAAAACTTGTCATCCGAGTGGGATGAGTGTACAGTGAGTATTGGTGTATTTGACGGCGTTCATTTAGGACATCAAAAAGTTATTCAAACTGCATACGAAGATTCTCGTAAACATTCACGGTCATGTGTTGTATTAACTTTTGATAGGCATCCCATGTCCGTAGTAAAACCGGAATACGCTCCTGAAACCATTCTATCTCCGGAATTAAAGAATAGAAAAATAATTAAATCCGGAGCAGATTTTGTTGTTATTGTTTGTTTTAATAAAGAGTTTGCATTGCAATCTCCTAACGAATTTTATGAAAATGTTTTGTGCAAACGTTTAAAATCAAAAACTGTTGTAGTTGGGCATGATTTCCAGTTCGGTAAAGACAGACAAGGCAATACAGAGTGGTTAAGTAAAAGAATCACAACTCATGTAGTTCCAGCTATTGAACTGGAAGGCAAAAGAGTAAGTTCCACAGAAATCCGTTCGCTCATTAAACAAGGTGAGGTGAAACAAGCAGGAAAACTCTTAGGTGACGATTTTGGAATTAGCGGAATGATCGTGAAAGGTAATCAATTAGGAAGAAAAATGGAAATGCCTACGATCAACTTAGTTCCGATCATTAATCAAGTCATTCCAAAAAGCGGTGTTTATTCGGGTTTTGCAGAAACTGCTCATGGGACTTTTGGTGCAGCAATATCTATTGGAACTCGACCGTCCATCGAAGGTGCGGGTTTTGCAATTGAAGCGCACTTAATTGACTTCCCGAACGTTGAACTTTATGGTTCAACTTGTAATTTATTTATTTCTGATTTCGTGCGAGAACAGATTAGTTTCAATTCACTCGATGAACTGTCGCTACAGATGAAAAAAGACGTAGAACTTATAAAAAAGAAATTGGAGACTATTCATGCGTAACCGTTCACCTCTATTTTGGATTGTTTTGATTGGCAGCTTTGGCATCTTTTTGATTTTTGCCATCAACGTCATTGATGTCATGCGACAAGATGACGATGAAACACAAATTAGATCCGCAATAGAAGAAATGCGTCAAGCAAGCCTCAAAGGGCAATCAGGGGGGGTATTGGAATGGATGTCAGAAAAATTCGAACTACCTGCCCCGTATGGTGATAAAACAGTCAGACCTCTTGCTGAAGTGAGTTCATTTATCAGAAACGCAGAAATACAGACATTAGAAGTCAAAGTAGATACTGTAGAGGTTTCGGGAGATGTTGCAATTGCAAACTGCACAATCAACACAGACGTAACATACCAATCATTTCCGTTCAGATATAACGGTCCAGTGCAAATTGAATTTCGAAAAGAAACACACAGGAGGTTGTTTATAATTCCTGAGAAGAAGTGGCAAGTCGTGAGCTTCGGTCCACTTGATACAGGTTCGTATCAGATGGGATTTTAAATCTTAAACAAATTTATAGCCCACACCACGTACTGTAAATATCCGTTGATTGCTTCCTGCAATTTTTTCAATTTGTTTTCTCAACCAGCTCACGTGTACATCCACTGTCCTTGGCGTAACAAACGCCTCCGGTCCCCAAACTCTGTCAAGCAACACATCCCTTGAAAATACTTTCCCGGGATGAGATGCAAGAAAACACAAAAGCGCAAACTCTTTGGGTTTTAATTCCATTTTCTTCTTTTTACAATATGCTTCGTGAAGGTCTGGAAAAATTTCTAAGTCGCCCGTAATAATGGGTTCAGGTCCTGAAATAGATCTTGAACGTCGAAGAATTGCGTTAACCCTTGCAGAAAGTTCAGATAAATTAAAAGGTTTCGTTAGATAATCATCTCCCCCTACTTCGAACCCTTTCACTCTATCCATCTCGCTTGCTCTGGCAGAAAGGAAAAGTATGGGAACTTGACTTTCTTCTCTGATAATTTTCGATAGATCGAACCCACTTCTTCCCGGCAGCATGACGTCAAGAATTATCAAATCGGGTTTTTGAAACCTGTATTGTTTAATTGCTTCTTCCGCTGTTTGACTTGTTAATACTGTGTACCCGTCTTTTTTTAATCGGTTTGCAACCGTGTCTAATAAGGACGGCTCGTCATCAACAACTAACACTTTCATGATTTCATTAGTAAGATGTTATTTCCACGTTTGCTCTTGGTACGGTAACTATTTCACCGTCTGTGAGTTTTGCTTTCAAAACCCTCACATGTGTACCTGACTCCACAACTTGCAATTCGGGAGGCAACTCTGTTACTTCTCCTAATTTTCCAAAATATGGTTCTCGAATGATTCTTATAGGTGTGCCGATATCGAGAGTAGTGACTTCATCCATTTGTGCACCCCTATCAGCGGTCTTGTCCGATGGAATGATGACTTCCGGACGTATTACACCGGCACGAATTTGTGTTGCACCGTTTATGCTTGCGCTTTTTCCTTCAAGAGATTTGAAAAGTTCGAAGGTTCGTTTCGCTATGGGTAAATTTCCGAAGCCCTCAGTTGCTATTATTGTGATCGGAATGGCTTCTTGTCCTGTTATTGCGACACCAATGTCGTAGCCTAAATAATTTGTTATGTCAATGTCTTTAACTGCACCTGCAACAATTCCCGTTGCTCCTACCTGTTCTGCTTTCCTTATTGCATCGAGTGCTATTCCGCTTCCGCCAATCAAAATTTTGTTTTTATGATCTTCCGTAATGTGTTTTGCATCAAGTACCTCTTCCGGTGACAAAACTGCAACATGAATTTCTCCAACTCGCTCTCCACCAATTCCGAAAATGCCCTGAACAAATGCACCACGTGCTTCTACAACAGCGCCTTCTTCAGGGATGATGTCAACTATCTTTCCCTTCATGTATGCGTTAATTTCAACAGGTATGGGTGCTTCACGCAAATACACATGACCACTTACATCCGAAATACTTTCAATTGTGCCTTCATACTCACTAATAACAGAATTCTTAAATAATTTTCCAAACAAACCTTTTGTTTCTGCTACTAAGTCGCCAACTTTTACTTGATCTCCCACCTTAAATTTCAAAAGACCCATAACCTCTTTTGGCTCGACGTTGAGCTTCTCTGCAACTTTAATTGCTTGAAGAAGGCCAGGCAATTCTGTACGAGCAACGACTGTATGCGGATCTACAAAATCGCCTTCGTTTACTAAAACTTGTCCTTTTAATGGTAAACGCCGTACCTTTCTTACGATGTAGTCGGCGCTTACTGTCAAACCCGGTGTGTATGCTGTTCCCAATTGATAGCCCTTTCCTTGTAAATTATACGATGATATTTTAGCACGAAGTGCGATTTAGAGGGGTCATCGTAGAACGTTTTACATTGTGTTAATGATTTGTGCGTGTGAAATACTCGCAATTCTTTAAAGGTAAATATTTTAGATTTTACGATTTTTAAAGTCTCGCTCGTATTGATACCATACAGATTTTAAGAAGGAAGCGGAAAATGCCGTCTGTATGAGTTAGGACAACAGACATTTTTGCTACAACCCCCGCCTCCTTTATAGACGGTCGCTCACCCTCGGCGACCTACTCCTCCCACCAAGGGGATCGGCATGCCCAGCCGGTCCCCTGCCTCTTTGGGAGGTATTCTGTTTTTTATGCTCGAAATGATGCGTGCAACTTTGCAACAGGAAGCAGAGGAGATATTGCGTGTTTGCACAAGACTTGATGAATCATTTGAAACAGCAGGCTGCTGGATTTTAGAGTGTTCGGGAAGGGTGGTAACTTGTGGGATAGGAAAAGCCGGAGATATCGCAAAAAAAGCCAGCAGTACCTTCAGCAGTACGGGAACTCGCAGTTTGTTTTTACACCCTGCAGATGCAGTGCATGGTGACTTGGGCATGGTCTCGAATGATGATCTTGTCCTGCTCTATACGAACAGCGGTGAAACTGAAGAGATCTTGCGGATCATCCCTCCGATTCGAGAAATCGGTGCTAAAAGAATCTTAATAACGGGAAGACCCAAAAGCACCGCAGCTCTGCATTGTGATTTGGTGTTAGATGTCAGTGTGTCGCGTGAAGCATGCCCATTAAACCTTGCACCAACAACATCCACTACAGTGATGCTTGCAGTGTCTGATGCTCTCGCTTTGGCAGTTATGAGAGCGAGAGATTTTTCTAAAGATGATTTTGCGATTTATCACCCCAGCGGTGCTTTAGGAAAAAGGTTGCTGCTTCGTGTACGTGATGTGATGCGAAAAGACGACGAAGTCGCATATGTGGAACGAGGCACTCCGTTTTTGGAGATTTTAAGAAGAATAACGAAAGCAGGCGCAGGTGCGGCAATTGTTGTGGATTCTGAAATGAACTTGCAGGGCTTGATTACCGATGGTGATGTGAGAAGGCGATTGCAAGATGTCGGAGAAAAGGCGTTCAACTTGCATGCAGAAGATCTAATGACAAACAAACCTCAAACTTTGGATGCAGATTTGCTTGCGGCAGATGCATTGGAAATTTTTGAAAAATTCCCAAAAAAAATTGGAGAAGTTCCAGTGTTAGATCAAGAAAAAGTGTGTGGATTGATAATGTTAAAAGATATTATACGTTTGGGGATAAACGTTGAGCCTTAATTGCGGATAGCGTCTAAAATCGTTTTTACTTGTAATACGTGTCGCCATCCATGTTTGTTTAATATAAGAAAGCAATCTCCAATGTTCAGTCGTAATAATCTGCTAAATGGGCTGGTGATTGTTACTTTTACAATATCTTTTCCTTTCGCTTTCTCCAGTAAATTTAACAATGAATGCTGTTGTTCGGTAAATTGATGTATCACTTCTATGGTATGAAGTTTTTCTTTTGGCTGCATTGCAGAAGGAACCGGCGTTCGAAAAGGCGGATTGGGACCAATATACGGCAGCATAAGTTTGCCGATAACTGTTTGCTTAAATTTTCTGTTCGCCTTCGGCGCGACATCAAGTGCTTTGTCTAATCGTTCCAGATATGGATTTCCGGATAATAAAAGATGCTCAAAACACTGCCCAACCGTCCACTCACTTTTTAGAGGTTGTGCGTTTATTTGTTCAGGAGTAAGGTCATTGAAATGCTCTTTTACAAATGTGATGAGTTTATGCGTGTCCTCTATGAGTTGATCAAGAAATTGGTCGTTTGTCATGGTTCACAATTATAGACTACTTGTTTTTGATTACAAATAGATGGTTGTCGTTTGTGATAAACTCAGAAAGTGTACATTTTGGATGAGATTTTTCCAAAAACATCGCTATTAGATATCAGGAGTGAAGGAGAGTTCCATCACAAATCTGTTATTAACAGTGCAAACATTCCCTATTCAGAACTTGAAGAGCGCATGCATGAACTTCCTGACAAATCAGAGGTAATACACATTGTTTCAACCTCTCCTTTATCAGATGAAGCCATCACACTTCTAAATGCGAATGATCGTCATGCAATCACATGCGATAAATTCGAATACTGCGAATACGAAACATGGAAACCTTGCAGGTTATGGGAGCCGAAAGAGTTCCTGAAAGTTATCATTCAGCAGATCCCAAAAGGACAATCTTTGGACTTAGGTTGTGGCTCAGGAAGAGATTCTGTGTATTTAAATCTATCCGGCTGGCAAGTAACCGGTATAGATAGACTGCCTGAAGCAATTAATCGCGCAAGAAATTTAGAAATGAATTCTAAGGAACTCTTAATTGAAAAAAAACTCATCGACAAAAACATCCAAGATATTCGATGGATTGTTGCGGATATCGAAAATGAAGATAATTGGTTTACAGGAGAATACTCATTAATTACCTCTTTCTTTTATTTAGACCGTGATGTTCTGAAAAAAGTTAAAAACAATCTTATCACTGGAGGAAGTCTTTGCATAGAAACTTTTACACCTACTCATAGAGAAAAGCATGGTAAACCCAAAAGAGATGCATTTCTCGCTTTTCCAAATGAGCTGCCAACACTTTTTCCAGAATTTGAAATTCTGCATTACGATGAAGCATGGCGTGGAGACAAGCATACTGCAAGACTGTGGGCTGTAAAAAAATAAATTATTGCGGTGATACATGCACGAATGCAGAATCTTTTAATGTGTTAGACACACCATCGTGCACCGCGTAACGAGAGCCTCGATAAATCGCAGCTGCGCCGTATTCACCATTCTTATTTAATGCATAAAAATTCAGATTAAACTTTGGCTTACCTTTAGAGTGAATCAGCCTCTTTTCAACGGTCTTATCGCAAATCCTTTGTAATACATCTAAGCACGCATCCATAGGTTTCATACCCCCCCTCATATTTTCCACAACTATTCTGCTTCCGCTTTCCAATATCGCAGCCTCACCTCTTCCAGTAGAGCCACAAGCACCCACGTCATTATCCAAGTACAATCCCGCACCGATTATGGGAGAATCTCCCACTCTTCCCGGTATCTTCCACGCTAACCCGCTTGTTGTAGTAACTCCGGAAATATCTCCCTTTTCGTTTAATCCTAAGCATGTGATTGTCCCAGTGTGAGCGCTTTCCAAAGGGTTGTTTACTTGTTCGTCATCCAACCAGTTATCATTGGGGCTCAACTGTGATTTCCACCTCAGCCATTCTCTTCTCGCTCTTTCCGTTAACAAGTTCTCTTCTTGAAATCCCATGAGTTTTGCAAACTCCAACGCACCCGCACCCACAAGCAATATATGATCCGTTCTCTCCATTACCAGTTTGGCTACGCGCGAAGGTGTTTTAATTTTTTCCAGACAAGCCACCGCACCTGCGCGATAGGTCGGTCCGTGCATTACACACGCATCTAACTGAACCACACCTCTTTCGTTCGGCAATCCCCCGTAACCCACACTCGTGTCGTTCGGGTCTTCTTCAACTATCGCTACCCCTTCAACTACCGCGTCAAGCGTATCTCTCCCTGATTTCATCAATTCCATCGCTTTATCGGTCGCTCTTAGCCCATTTCCGCTTGATAAAGCAACAAACGAGCTCGTGCGCTCCTGAGATTTCAGCGTGTGAGAAATCTCTTTAATGGGGAGAAAAGATAAGCAAGCGACTCCGAATGCAGATTTTAAAAGATCTCTTCTGGAGATATTTAGCCCCTTTTGCATATCACTTTATTTCTGCAAAAGGAACTCTTATCCTGCAAAGAAAAAACCTTCCGAAACACACGCTTCGGAAGGCTTACGAGTTAATCCGGACCGGATTAATACTTAACCGTACAACCGTAAGGCTGAGAAGTGGATGTGGTAACGGGCTTTCCGGCTTTCGCTTCAGACAGAGCTTTTCTCACAAAGTTCTCTGCTTTAGGAATGTCGTTGGGATCGCTTGATCTGATACTGTCTATTGCACCATTGTAAATGAGGTTACCTCTCGGATCAATGATATACATGTGAGGTGTAACCCTCGCTCCATACATTCTTCCGATTGTTCCCTGCGGATCGAGAGCGATCGCCGTCATTTTTGCATTCGCTTTCTTCATGAGTTCGTTCGCTTGATCAGCATTGACGTGCCCTTGCTTGCCGGGTGCTGAAGAACAAACCACAATCCAAATACCGCCATCTTTGGTTACTTCTGCTTGCAAGGCCTGCATGTTTCCGCTTGCATAGTGCTTCACCACAAAGGGACAATCAACGTTCCACCACTCGAGAACAACGTATTTTCCCTTGAAATCGCTTAAGTTGTGAGATTTCCCATTTGTATCTGTAAATGAGAAAGTTGGTGCAGGTTTGCCAATTTCAGGCTGTGCGAGTGAGTTTTGATTGCTTATGCCAGTTACATAAAACAGAACAGCAGCTGCAAGAGCTACAAAAAAAGTGTTTCTATTCATTTCTTAATTTCCTCCGAACATGAAAGTCTACTTGACCAGATAGGCTTCTACCCTATTATTTTTCAAATACAAGCAGATCACCCCTTGAATCTTGCCGGTCTGAGCCGAACTATTGGTATTACGTTTAATCGTAAGTTCAAGTTCCCCGCTTTTACGTGTCATCCTTTGAGGTTCAGAGTGTTGTATTAGATTCTCGTTCAACGGGAAAAAGTAGGCTGAGTTGACCTCTGTCAGGTTTAAATTTCCGGGTTTTATGTTTAATACGAGTTCAGATGGTTTTATTGAAGACTTAACACTCCATCCTTGCTTGACAGTTGGAATCGTACCTTGTGCTGCGGTTATGATGCTGCGCGAGCTTGTATTCCACTCAGAATTCTGCTTCACGGTCAAGTTCAATTTATGCTTAGAGCTTTCTGGAAGGCAAGTATCCTTACAAACCATTCTTTTCACCTCAGCTTCGATTTCTACTTTTGAGTTCAAAGAGAGGTTCTTAGA
>CAZSPF010000027.1:0-7208 GCA_964608695.1 uncultured Fimbriimonadales bacterium
TAAAAAATTAGGCCGAAAGGACAATTTCGGACGATTTTTGTTGAAAGAGAAATGGCGACAAAAAACACCTGAACCTTATCGCTCATTTTTACCTAAACCTACGGCTGATGGGAACAGTGCGAATAAAACAAATCCAGGATGGAACAAGTTAGGAAAAGGTGCAAAAGCACTTGGATTTATTGGATTAGCATATGCGTTGGTTGATGATGGAATTACTATATATACTGCTACTCCTGGTAACCGAGGCAGAACTACGGCAGGTATAATAGGTGGTTGGATCGGTGCCGTAATTGGCGGCATCGTCGGTGGTTTTGTTGGTGCAATTATTAGTGGTGGGAATCCCGCTGCTACAGTAGGCGGAGGAGTTATAGGATCTGCTGCTGGAGGGTATTTGGGAAGCGATATGGGGGAATGGTTCTACGACACCATAATAAGTTGGCGTTGAGAAGGAAGAAAAGTATGCATTTCAAGGACTTTTTATTAATATTATTTCAAAAACAAAAATATTACCGAATACAGGTAACGGATAGCGGATTTTCTGTTTTTGCAATTAACAAAAAAACGCACATTGAGTTTAGTGCTCAATGGGATGAAATTAACAAATTAGAAGCATACAAGATTGACCAATTTACTACGGATCTTTTGTGTATCAAGATATATTTAAAAAATGAAAATGCTTATAATCTACACGAAGATATGCAAGGATTTTACAATCTCTTAGAAGCTTTTAAAGAAAAGATTCCAGGCTATTCGGATAAATGGTATGAAGAAGTATTACAGCCTCCATTCGAGGAAAACTTGAAAGTTATATATGAGAGGAAAATTGATTGAAAATTTCATCCATCAACGTGGTTCGAAGTAAAATGTTGAGGGGTTAAATCGGTGGCTGAGCCTTTCAGTTGAGTGCTCATGACGCGAAGTGAACCTTGATTTTTTCATGGTTTTCTCCTTTTAAGAGGCTACTCTCATAATGTCTTCAGATTTGTGGAGTAGCCCAATTGGCGTTGTATGTTTTGAATGCTTGAAAGCCTTTTGCTTACATACTTTTTGTTATGGTTTAATGTGAACTTTGAAAGTTACTTTTGCTCTTTTTCCTTCGTTCCCTTGTAAGGCGAAAGTTTGTCCCAGTTTTCCTGTTACGTCACCGGTTATTTCGCCGGTTTTTGGGTTAACCTTTAATCTGATGTCTTTTTGATTTTTAACAGGAGAGATATCGGCTTGGTCATCGTTAGTATGCCACCATGTGTGATCTGCGTCCCAGATTTCGAAAATCAATTCAAATGGAGCGTCTTTTTCAAACAGATGCCACCTTAAAAACCATTTGGGCAGGATGATGTTCTTATCAATTATGTACATAGTTTTATTTATGGAGGGTTTTGTTGTCCACGCATAAAAATCTGCATTTCCGAACAAGCCGTCAAAATTATCAATTGCTTCGACACGCTCAATTTCAAGAATAAGCGTTTTTCCTCCGGCAGACAATTTATCTTCCAAAGGTGCGCTGTAAACATAAAAAGAAACTTCTGCCCGATATTTATCAGGTTTTGCTCCACTACTTGTAACGGCAGTGGCATAAGTATTATGTTTACCGGAAACGTCACCGGAAAGTTCTTGTGTTGAAGTGTTAAACGAAAACTCTAAGCGCTGTTTTCCTTCTTTTGGATTGATGTCACACAATATGTTAGGTTCATCACTTCCTTCTTCCCAAAGCTCATAGATGATTGGAATAGTTTCTTTGTCTTTTGGGAAAAATCCAATAGTGTGCCATTCCGGAGATATTGCGGAGCTATCTTGTTGAACGGCTTCGATATGCGTGTGCGCGAGTAACGATTTAACGAAGAAATCTGGGCTATCTTCCAATTTTTCTTTGTCGCCATCTGCGGGCAAGGCTTTTACGGAAATCGTACGGATTACCACCATTTGTTCATCCAAAGATATGGAAGGAAGTTTTATTACAGGATGTGGATTTTTTGTGTAAAGTCCTCTGCTTATTTGGTAGTGAAGTTTTTGTTCCGTAAACTTTTTTGTGAACTTTGTTGATTTAGACTGCCAGTACGCATAGATCCCTACAAAGCATGGGATACATCCGCTTCCGTGTCCTTTCCATTTTCCGTTTACATAAGCAGGATCTGCGGGATAAGAGTTCGGGCTGGAAGGAGGGATGTATTTTATCCACATGGAAACAGCACCAGCCGCAGATAGGTCGAACCATAAATCGTCTTTTTCATCTTTTGTGAAAGCAATGTTTTGAGCAGACTCCCAGAATTTGTCGTCATTAGTCCATTCTTTCATTGCACGCAGCCACTGACGTGATGCTTTATAAGCCATGACATAAGCGGGCACCCATAACGGGCTTCCATACCAGTCTTTATTCAATCCATCAAAATAAGAGCCGTGAAATTCGATGCCGAGGTTTTTATCGCGGTCGGTTGGATAAGTTCCGGTGTATACAAACTTATCTAACGGTCGTGCTTCTGCATCGAACCACGTTACGGTTTGGTATTTTGGATAGTCAGTGTTTTTGTCATTGGGTGAAGGCGGAAAATAATCCACCCAATTTGAGTGTGTGTAAAAGTCTTGCACCGCATGAAGGCTAATTCCTATATATGTGAGCAGTTCTTCTGGGTCTTTGTTTTTTACTGCTCTTTCGCACGCTTTTTTGGTATTTGCGACGAAAGTTTTCCAGTATTGGTCAACATCTTTTGTGGTGAAGAGATTGTCGAAATGCAGTTTTTCAGCTTCGTGATCCGGGCCGGGCTTTTTTGTTGAATAAAAGTCGGTAAACCAGTTTATGGCTTTTGCCATATTTGCGGCATCTTCCTTAAATCCTTCTGCGCTCAGGGCATAGTTTGTTAAGTCCCAGTGATGACCTGTATCAAATCCGTAGTTCGGTTTTGAAATACCAAGAATTAAGGCAACCAGTATCCAGACCGTTAGCCTTTTAATTTTATTGCACATATTTCCTCTTTCCCATCTTGGGGGCAGGTCATTTTGGGTGAGCCTCACAGAAATTGACCTGTAAAAGCAGTATATCAAAAAAATGAGAAAAATCCAAAAATATTCGTAAATTTGTGGATGTTGGAGAGTGTTTTTATGCTTGGATGACACTGTTCAGGTCAAGTGGCTCGTTGTTTTTTCCTGCGGGTCTGGCACGGAGTTTTGCCCACTCGCGGAGGGCTTGGATGTCTTCACGCATCATTACGCTTAGCGGAATGGTGTTTGTGATTTCGTTGATTAAGTCTTTTTGTTCTAATTCCCGTTCCTCGTGAAAGGAGGCAAACATTGCGCTCACTACAATTTGCTCGATCTCGGCACCGGAAAAGCCTTTCGACTCTTTTGAGAGTTGGCTGATGTCGAAATCTTGCGGTTTGCGTTTTCTTTTTGCAATATGGATGCGGAATATCTCTTCTCTCTCATCCATATCCGGTAAGTCAATGAAAAAGATTTCATCGAAGCGACCTTTTCGTAAGAGTTCGGGGGGGAGTTGTGAAACGTCGTTTGCAGTTGCCACGAAAAACACAGATGAGGTTTTTTCTTGCATCCATGTAAGGAATGTTGCAAAAACTCTTGCAGTCGTTCCGCTATCGCTCACCGAACTTCCTTGCACACCTGCAAAGCCTTTTTCCAATTCATCCGCCCACAAGATACACGGCGCGACACTTTCGGCAACGGCAATTGCTCTTCTTATGTTTTCTTCGCTTTGCCCTACCAGGCTGCCAAAAATTCTTCCTACGTCTAATCGCAGCATGGGTAAGTTCCAGAGATTTGCAATGGATTTTGCAATTAAAGATTTTCCGCATCCTTGCACGCCTAATAGAAGCACACCTTTTGGTGCGGGCAATCCGTATTCTTGTGCTTTCTCGCTAAAGCTTCCCGTTCTTTTTGAAAGCCATTCTTTAATATGTTCCATCCCCCCCACGTTGCTCATACTTTCCGAAGCGGAATAATATTGAAGTAAACCGGATTTCTTCACTATTTGTTTTTTTTGTTCGAGTATGACACTCACATCGAGAGATTTTTTTTCTACGATGCTTCGTGCTAAAACAGCTTCGACTTCGTCGAGCGTTAGCCCCATACATGCGTGTACGATTTCTTCCCTTTGTTCTTGCGTTAGTGATTTATTAACCAAATTATTATCTGAAACGCCTTCTAATGCGCTGTCTATTACTTCGTTTATTTCGTCTTTTCCGGGAAGTGCAAACTCTAATACCGTTACTTCTTTTTCGAGTTCGACCGGCAGTCTTAATGTAGGCGCACAAATGATGATGGTTTGTTTTCTTGCTCGTAAGCGTGGAGCGAGTTCTCGTAAGAGACGCGTTACACGTGTGTCATTTAGATACACATGGTAATCACGCAACAAGAAGATAGTGCTTTCTTGTGTTCCATGAATTTGTGCGAGTATGTCCAAATCTGCAGAGAGTTTTGATGTTTTTGGCGGTTCTATTTGGTCTTGTTCACTTGCATGTCGTAGCCCGTGTGTAACCGACCAAGAGCGCAACGTTTTTTTTAAAGTATTTGCGATTTTTTCCAAAACATCGAAGACTCTGTTTTCTTCGAAACTGATTAAATAAAGTATTGGATATCTTGCACGAATTAAAACCTCTATCTCTTCTTGTGACGTCATGTGTTTATAAGCACGGGATTATTCCCGACATCTTCCTCCATTCTTGTCCAAGTTCATCATACATCATATATCTTTCATCATTAACATATCCGATTTTCACTCTGCCGTCGAATTCATCGGCTGGTTTTCCTTGAACTTCTGTATACCAAAAGAAAATTGACCTTCCATGAATTTTGTATTCTCCTTTTGCCGAGATTTCACCTTCTGAGCCAACAGCTTTTACCTCGAATTCTTTTTCGTTTTTGAAAATAATTCTTACGTAAGGTTGTCCCGGAAGAGGTTCACCTGAGTCAGGAAATCTGTGAAAGGGCATCCATGTGCCAACCATGTTTGGTTTTGTGTTTTTTTTGATTTCTATTTTTTGTGGTTCGATTTTTTGTTGGCAACTGGTAATGACTATAAAAAGAACCATGAAACAGAGTAACAAAAGTCTCATGCTAATTCTTGAATGCTGGTATGAATGTTTCATGGATTTCATTTATTTTGTCTTGTATTCCGTGAATTTTTCATGGAGTCTTTCCATGGCCGATTCCGAGCCGTCGTCATCCACAAACAGTTTATGCCAAAGTTCCAGTGATAATAACGTCCAAAGTCCACGCCAACTATCTACCTTGCGCTCAAGGAAACTATTGATTAGACTCGTTACTGCTTCAGGTTTAAAGTATCCTCGTGCAAGACTCGCTTCAGACAGCAAAGTGTCCTTTAGAAATCCCTGTAATGAACCCATAAACCATGGTGACAGTGGGACAGCGAAGCCAACTTTCTTACGATAGATAACCTCATTTGGAATATAGCGTTCGGCGAGTTTTTTTAATAAGATTTTTGTTTTCGTGCCTTTTACTTTGTAATGAGACGGCAGGCTTGCCGCAAATTCAACGAATTTGTGATCGAGAAATGGCACACGTGATTCAACTTTTGCACCCATACTCATCCTGTCTCCTTTAATGAGCAGGTTATCTACCAGCCATGTGTGTAAGTCGCTGTATTGCATTTGTGCAAGCATGTCATTACTGTCACAATTTTTTAATTCTTCTGCGATACGTAAAACGGGACTATGCGACTTCACGGTTTCAAAAAAATCTTCTTTAAGGTATTGCTTTGCATTACTCCATTCGATGCCACTAAACCATGCTGTGTATCTTTCTGCAGTGTCGCTGATAGCCAATGTGTTGAGTGCTACTTGTAATCTGCGAGAGGAAAAGGGAAGTAGTGAAGCAAGAGTTTTCAGGAAAGGTTTTCTTATTCCAGGTGGCATCCAGTTGAGGTAGCGTGAATACAGGTCTACTGCACATTTCGGGTAGCCACCGAAAAGTTCATCCCCCCCCTCTCCTGTCATCATGACTGTAACTTTTTCTTTGGCGTGTTTACAGAGGAGGTACGTTGGAATAGATGATGCTTCCGTGACAGGCTCATCATGGTACCATAACACTTTTACAAATGCCTGTACGAAATCTTGATAGCCTACAATTATTTCATGATGTTCTGTGTTATATTTTTCTGCAACTTGTTTTGCAAAGGGAAGTTCGCTATATTCGTCTATGTCGAAACCGATGGAAAATGTTTTGACTTTTTCTCCTTGTCCGGTTTTTTGTCTTAACATTTCCATGTGTGCAACTACCAAGCTGCTGTCAACTCCCCCTGATAACTGCGCACCAAGCGGGACGTCGGACATCAACCACAATTGAACGGATTCTTCGAGTAGTCGGTCTGTTTCATTTAGTGCTTCCTCAAGCGTTGGTATTGGGTTTTGGGGTTTGAAACTCACATCCCAATATTTTTTGGGTTCAATTATTTGATTTGAATTTGGATGCAATTCCAAATAATGTGCAGATTTAAACTTGTAGATGTTCTTAAACATGGTAAGTGGCGAAGGGACATAGCGCAGTGTTATGAATTGCGCAATGGCATTTTTTTCCACTTCGGGTCTGTTTACATAAGGGTTCGCGAGAATTGTTTTTATTTCACTGCCGAAAACGAACGCGCTTCCATTACACCACCAATGCAAAGGCTTAATTCCCAATCTGTCTCTGGCAATGAAAAGTTTTCGATTACGAACATCATAAATAGCAAAAGCAAACATGCCGCGCAGTTTTTCGACAAAATTCCCTCCCCACTGTTCGTAAGCATGAACCAGAACTTCAGTGTCGCAGTTTGTCTTAAAAGTATGTCCGAGGATTTCTAATTCTTTTCTGATTTCTCTGTGATTGTAGATTTGACCGTTAAAAGTTACCCATACAGTTTCATCTTCGTTTGAAAGAGGTTGGTGTCCTCCTTCTACGTCGACTATTGCGAGGCGTGTGTTGCCAAGCCAACACAGCCTATCCGGCGACCACCATCCTGCGCTTCCGTCAGGTCCTCTGTGGCGAATTGTATTAAGAATTCGCGAAGAATCATCTTGAGAGATGTGACATCTTTCATCTGTGTTTAAAACAAAAACGCCCGCTATTCCGCACATGGTTTGGTTATTTGAGAGTGAGAGTTGTGGTAATTGATTTTTTTATACATTAGGATTGATTTTGCGTGGTGCCGAAGGTGGGAGTCGAACCCACATGAGGTTGCCCTCAACGGTTTTTGAGACCGCCGC
>CAZSPF010000027.1:7257-16511 GCA_964608695.1 uncultured Fimbriimonadales bacterium
AGGTTGAGTATACCAAACAAATTCCGCTTTAGAAGCACAACAACTTTAACCAATGCGTCTGCTACCGGGTTCCGTAAGTTCGATTTCAGAGAGCCAATCAGGCAGTTCTTCCGGAGGGTAAGATTTTGCCTCAACTTTGACAGCAGAAAAGAAGTCTGTTTTGAAATCAATTGCATCCTCGCTTCTATTCACTAACACACACACTGCAACGACATCAGCGTTATAAGATTTCACAAGGTTGATAACTTCTTGGATACTTTCACCGGTGGTTAGTACATCATCAGCGACAATTACTTTTTCTCCTTCATTAAGTTGAGCACCCCTTCGCAGGACTCGTTTGCCGTCTTGCCTTTCTACGTATAATGCTGGTATTCCTAACTGCCTTGCCATTTCGTAAGCGACCAACACCCCCCCCGTTGTTGGACCTAAAACTTTATCAGCCTGCTTGTGTTTAACTTGTGAACATAATTCGGAACATACTTCAGAGAGAATGTCTGGTCTTTCTAATAACCTAAACTTTTCAAAATAAATATCGCTGTGCCTTCCTGATGATAATTTAAAATGTCCGCGCTTTATCGCACCAAGCTCTTCTAATTTTTTGTATAGATCAGCCATGAGTTGTAAAAGGTGTCATGTCTTTTAAAACTTCGTTGTTTTCATCCAAGAGAACAACGTGTGGGGTGATATCTTCATCTGTCCATGAGAATGCGGCGATAATTAATTTGTCTCCTATGTTTACTTTTCTTGCGGCTGCACCGTTCACGCCAACCACACCTTTCCCCCCTTCAAAAACATAAGTTTCAAATCTTTCACCATTGTCCACATTCCAAACGGCAACGTATTCACCTTCGCGTAAGTTCACACGACGCATAACTTCCGCGTCGAGTTCGATGCTACCAACATAATCCGAATTCGCATAGCTCACACGAGCATGATGTATTTTTGATTTAAGGAGTTTGATCAACCGCATTTTCGTTTTCTTTTTGTAATTTAGCAGATAATCTTCGGCGGTTTATTGTAAAGGCGCCGCCGAGAGTCATCATACCCGCTCCGATCCAAACCAAAATAGTGAGTGGCTTGTAAAAGACTTGTACGGGAAAAAACGGTTCGGGAGGCAGGAGAGAGATTTCGACCGTGTCTTGACCGGCAACTACTCTATCAATGGCAACAATGAGGTGTTCTCCTGCGGCGGCGGGATGACTTTGAATTCCTGAAGCAGTGATTTCGATTTTCGGGTTCACTTCGAAAACTTTCGCGTCGTATTCCACTTGAAGCAACGCTCCGAATTTTGTCCCTAAGTGGCCGGGTTCTCCTTCTTGAGTTTTTTCTATCATTTTAATTTTAAACAATCCTGATTCCACTTCTTGACCGGGAGAGAGCTGTATTTCGGATGCGAATTCCACTTCGGGTTTGTTCGTTACAAAATATAGATCGTAAAGAGGGAAGCGACGGATATCGGGGCGTATCATCCATTGACCTTGTCTTTCTGAAAAATACAGATTGGGCTGAAAATCAAAAGTCCTTTCCGGTTTATAAACATCAATTAACGTAAATGAGATTCTATTGTTTTTGTCAATAATATCTTGCACGGAGGGCACACGATTTAAACTTGCGAGATAACCTTTTCCAGGCACCAAACCGATTGTCCCTTGTTGGCTTAATTTTACGAGCGTAAAATCGGATTTCTCAAATGCACGTGACACGATAAGCCCTAAAAGCAAAATAGCTACTCCTGAATGTGTAAGAAATGCTCCCGTTCCACCGGTTCGTGCTCTCAACCTTTCGAACATTCTTCTACCATTTGTTACAATCGTGAATACACAGATCCAAATTAAACTAAGGAAAAGAGCGAGTTGCAAAAACGGCATTCTTAAGGGGGGGGATTCTCCTGAAAAAGTTTGATTATCCGGAAGTTCCAAAGTTAAACCATTCCTAACCAGAAACCAAACAACAATTCCGAAAAATAGAACTGAAACAAAGAAGCTTGTGCTTAAAGCGTTGATACGTTCCTTTGCAGTTTTTGTCCAGCCTAAGAACGGAGTAATCGCCATAAAAATCAATGTAACAACAAATGGAATTGTAACAATCTGATTGTATTTTCCTTCCGTGACTACTTCAGCGCGGTCACCGAACAATAAAGCAAAGAAAGGAACGGACATTCCTATTGCCGCCATTAAGCCGATGCTATAAAGGAAAATCATTCCTATTGTAATCCCCAACGAACGATGCCCGTAAGGTTTAGATTCAATTTCTGTTGTCTGTTTAGATAGGAAATTCACAACTGCAGAGATGATAAAAAACACAACACTTGCAATGACTAAACCGAGCAACAATGCATGTGCTCCTTGGTTCATTTCCGCAAAACTGTGAACGCTTACAAGGTTTAATGCGCCGCTTCTTGTGAGATATGTTCCATACACAAACCAGATAAAAGGAAGCATGGCAAGCAAGGTGTTTGCTTTTTTCCAAGAGCCTCGATCTTGCTGCAGCATTAATCCGTGTACAAGCACTGCCGAACCTACGAAAGGCACAAGGCTTACATTTTCAACAGGGTCCCATGCCCAAAACCCCCCCCATCCTAATGTTTCGTATGCCCAAAGCCCCCCCATAATTAAGCCAATTCCTAAAACTGTCATTGAGAAAACCGCCCATGGCCGAACAAGCGGTACCCAGTTTTTTAAGTCTTTTGTGTAAATAGCAGACGCTCCCCATGCAAAAAGCGTCACCAAACTTCCAAATCCTATGAAGATGACCCATGGATGAATTGCCATCCAATAATTCTGTAAAACAGGGTTAAGTCCTCTGCCATCTGCAAGTGCGAGGGGGAGTTGCTCAACGGGAACTCCAGAAGTGTCGGTTAAACGATAAGGAGATTCATAGCTTAAAATTCCTAACATCGTCGCAAGCGCAACTCCTGAGATGAGAATAAAAATTGGTTTGTACTTTCCTGTGTGTCTTAATGCCAAGCAGGCAATTGCTGCACTGGTTAACGACCAAAGTAAGAAGCTTCCTTCTTGATCAGCCCATGCCGCGCTGATGCGATACATTAAAAGCATATCGTTTTCTGTGTTTTTCCAAACATAGTGAAAACCGTACTCTCTCCTTAAGAGAATGGAAACTAAACAAATCATTGCTATCAGAGTAAACAAACCGCCGAGATAAAACAATGCAGAAGGAGTTTTTTGCTTATCGGACTTTTTCCTGTTAATGAAACTCGATATGCTCGCTAAAATAAATGAAAAACATCCTGCAAAAACAGCGATACGACCGATCCAACCTAACACATCACCTATTGCAGAAACTTGATTAAAGGCAAGAATCATTGATAAATCACTTTATTGCTTTTCGACTTCGTATTTACTTGGACATTGGGTTTTTATTTCAGTTGCATGAAAAACGCCATCGCGATAAACCCCTGCTACCGATGCGGTTGGTGCACCATCGAAATTTCCCGGCTTGCCTTTAGGATTGACGACCTCCAAAATTGTTCCTTCAGCATCGCGTATGGAAAATCGAAACTCACTTGTTGCAGGATTTAAAGATGCAGTGTTGTGAAGAATATCTCCTGCGATGTGTACGGGAGTTTCTGGCATGGATGCTGCTTCTTTTGCAGACACATAAGGGGTTGCAGAAGCGATAAAAGAGTAAATGCTTGCACCTATCCCTGCAATTACCAATAAAGGAGCAATGATAAGAATCGGCTTAACTTTCATAACTTATTTTGTGCTTTACGAAATGACCGTGAATCACTATTCGTATTTTAGAATACGAACGCTTGAGATTGCTTGTCTCCCGCAGTCGGTATAATCGAAAAACAGGATGAAAAGCCCGAAAACTATAGTTTTTTTGAGTATGTCTATCGCATTAGCGATTGCGGCATATGTTATTGCTCAAAACCAGCCTGAACCACCCGCCGAGAAAAAACCGGAGTACGGCGTAATGAAACTGAATTCTATGAGAGGAAGTTTTGGGTTAGAGGGTGAAGGCAAGGTGGAAATGACCTTTACGGGCTGTTTAATGATAAAGGATTTGGCAGGCACGCATACTGTCGAGGGCAAGTATAGGAAGGAGTTCGATGACTTCGGGCGGGTAGTGTATTTTGCTGACTTAGACGAAAACGGAAAGCCTGCACGGGCAGTAATCGAGGGTAAATGGAGACGGATTCAGTGGTTTGGGGGCAACTTAGTCGCCACATGGCGAGGACATGGCTTGGCAAACATTTTCGGTGAATTTGACGAAGAGGGCAATACGGGAACGGTGCAGGTTGATGACGGGCAAGTTCTGCCTTGGTTTTCTACCGGTAGAACCGTTTATGTGCCGGAATCAGCAGGTGTGCCGCAATGGGATCCCAACGCCATGCCGCCGGAAGGTCTGCCCGATCATGACCACTCCCATGAAGGCCACACACACTAATCCTCGTATTCCTTAGGCATGCTCGCGAGAACGTCTCTGGCATCCACGGGGTTTTCAACAGGTGTGTCGCTAATAATTTTCCCATCGCGCAATCGGATAACTCTACTGCAGTGCATCGCCACTTCGTTTTCATGAGTGATGAGCACAATAGTCCTTCCTTCTCTATTTAGTTCCTGAAAAAGTGCAAGTATCTCTTCTCCAGTTCTTGTGTCTAAGTTTCCCGTAGGTTCGTCTGCAAGAATGAGGGGGGGGTCATTTACGAGTGCACGCGCGATGGCGACGCGCTGTTGTTGACCACCTGATAATTCATTTGGGCGATGGTGCATTCGATCTTCCAACCCAACTCTTATTAGTGCACTTTCAGCGATTTGGGTCTTGGATTTTGCACCGGAATAAACCAATGGTAGTTCGACGTTTTTTAATGCACTCGAACGAGATAAGAGGTTGAAAGTTTGAAACACAAAACCTATATGTTTGTTTCTTATCTGCGCTAATTGATGATCTTTTAGTCTTGCGACAGGCTCACCGTTGAGATTGTATTCACCGGAATCCGGCTTGTCTAAACATCCAATGATGTTCATTAAAGTAGTTTTCCCTGAGCCCGAGGGTCCCATATTCTGCTTTGTTCACGGTTAATGAAACTTCGCGCAATGCGTGCACTACAATTGTTCCCAACCGATAATCTTTTTTCAGGTTTTTAATCTCGATTACAGGTGTATTCATAAGTTATTCGTGCCTTAATGCTGTGATGGGGTCAAGTTTGCTTGCTTTATACGCAGGATAAAATCCGAAAAATATTCCTACGAGTGCGGCAAATCCAAACGCTAAGAAAATTCCGGGAATAGAAATAATTGCTGGGACTTTGATGAGTTGCGAGAGACCTTGAACACCGAGAAAACCGATGGCGATACCGATTAGCCCGCCACCCAGACTTAAAATCACGCTTTCCAATAGGAATTGTGCACGAATCGCATCTTGAGTTGCACCAATTGCTTTCCGCAATCCGATCTCTCTCGTTCTTTCCGTAACGCTTACAAGCATGATGTTCATAATGCCTATACCGCCTACAATCAATGACACACCGGCTACCCCCCCCAGAAGCATGCTTAAAATACGTGATTGTTCTTCTGCGGTTTCAATTAACTCACCTTGGTTAAATGCTCGGAAAAGTTGCTCACCACTTGCACTTTTTCGAACGCGTGCAAGAGTTTCTTGCACTTGTTGTAGCGTGTAAGGCATTACAGAGCTGTCAACTGCTCGGATAGAGATAGAACTTAGACTTTCTCTGCGCTGTAACCTTGATATCGCAGTGTTGATTGGCACATAAATGGTGTCGTCCGGATTCATAAACCCGCCGGTACCTTTAAATGCGGCTACACCTACAACTTCGAAATCCTGATTGTTTATGCGAATGACAGATCCAAGTGCAGCCCCCCCTTCGAAAAGCCTGTCATAAATATCGTAGCCGAGAACACAAACTTTTTGTTTATTCTTCTCTTCGTCTTCTGTAAAAAATCTTCCTTCCTTTAATTTTACATTTCGAATTTGTTGAATTTCGGGTAACGCTCCAATGACTTGAGTAGGTTCGTTTTTACTACCGAATTTAATTAACGCGCGAGTTCGCACTTCTCCGCTGACATGGCTCGCAGTAGGAACTGCTTTTCTGATGAGTTCTACATCAGTTAATTTTAAAGTTTGTGCGTCGTCTGCTGCTTGACGCTGCCCTCCCACGTTACGTGTAGGGAAAACAGATATCAGGTTACTACCTAGTGCTTCTAATCTTTCAAGAGCTTGCTTTCGTGCGCCTTCTGCAATTCCAATCATGGTGATTACAGAGCCTACGCCTATCATCACACCGAGAGTAGTGAGAATCGAACGCAATTTATTCGACGAAATGGCATTTACAGCGGCTTTTACGCCGTCGCCTAATGTCATCGCAATCCGCCTCCTAAGCCGCCACCGCCGCCCATAGTGCCTCCCGCTCTGCCTCCTCCTCCTCCGGAACCGCCGGAGAACGGGTTACGCTGTTGCTGGGCTTCTTCCATGCGCTTTTGCTGTTCAAGGATTTGTGCTCGGTCAATTTTGCTGGTAACGACTTCTTCGCCCTCTTTTAATCCTTCGATGAGCTCGAACCCTGCATTGCCGGTAACACCAAGTTTCACTTCTCGCTTTTCTATTTTGTTAGGTGAAAGCATAACTTCTACGTATGTTTTGTTATCCTCACGTTGTACTGCCTGCATAGGCACGATTAACACATCTTTCTTTTCGCTGATGATGAATTCGCAGCTTGCATTTAATCCGGGAAGCAGTTTCACGTCTTTAGATTCGGAAGGGTCTATTATTTCTACACGAACCTTCACTTGTGTAACCCCCCCGCTTGCAGCGGCGCTTGGGTTAATTCTTGTAACTGTTCCTTTGATTATCGTGCGAGGGTTTGATTCCAAGCGCACGCGAACCTCTTGATTGAGTTTTACTTTTCCAATGTCTGCTTCGTCCACATTAACTTCCACAAACATACGTGAAACGTCTGCGATTTGCACAATGGATGTCCCTTCACTGAACACACTCGTCCCGGGGGGGATGATTGTTCCCTCTTCTACATATTTAATCACTACAACCCCATCACGCGGCGCTACTACAGTTGTGCTTTCCAGCTGCACTTTAGCATTGTCTCTTGCGACTTGACTTCGCACGATTGCAGCCTGAGCCGCTTGTATTTCTGCTTTTCTTAAATCTATGTTTTTCCTGTTAGCTTCTGCTTGTTTTAATGCGGCTTCTGCCTGTTTTACACTTTGCCTTGCTTCTCCTAAATCACGTTGTGACATTCCGATATCTGCTTCGTTAGCTTTTGCTTGTTCAAGTGCGGCTTTTGCTTGGATAACACGCGCTTTTGCAGTTTCGACTTGAATTCTTAAGTCTTCGTCGATAGTGCGTAATCTTTGTGTTGCACTTCTATGTGATGCGAGTGATGCTTCGTAAGATGCTTTTGCTTGTTCCACTTGCGCCAAACTCACAAATCCTTTTTCCAAAAGTGATTGCATTCTTTCGAGGTTTGCTTTTGCTGCGTCTAAGTCTGCTTTTGTTCTATCGAAATCGCCTTGTGCTTCAGCACGCATTTGCGGAGCGGTTACTTTTTCTAATTGATCTAACGCTTTTGTTGTAGAGTCATAGTTTGCCTGTGCTTGCTCGATATTTGCTCGAGTTATGGTGGGTTGTATACGCACACGCTCTTCAAGGTTTCTCAATCGTAACCTTGCTGCTTCTAACGCGGATCTGGCTGTAGTTACTGCCGCTTCGCTTTGTGCGATTTGCATTTCATAACTCAATTCGTTTTGTGTTTTTCTTGCTACCGAGGCATCCAGATCTGCAGCGGCTTGGTCGAACATAGCTTTCGTGTCGCGTGGGTCAATAACCGCTATTAAATCTCCGCGCTGGACTTCCGTCCCTTCTTCGACTGCCATTCTCACAACTTCCCCCCCCGCCTTGCTCTTTACGTCAACGGAAGTTAGGGGCTGTAAGATTCCAGTTGCTGTAAACGAAAGTGTGGCGTCCCCTCGTTCTATCGGTGCAGTGCGATAGATAATGCCTGTTTCATCCGAATTACTAGCGAAGAACACTCGCCATATAGCAATGGGCAAGGCAATGACTAAAAAGATGATGAAATAAGTTTTTTTCACAGTTTTTCTCCCGGTAACGATTCACCCGTAACCAGCATTAAATAAAGTTCACTTATGTAATACGTATACACTGCATCCACATGATTCGTTTCAGCGGTGATGAGTGCAACTCTTGCGTTGGTTACCTCAGCGATATTGGAAACGCCCGCGGCTTGGCTTTCAGTAGCGGCTTGGAAATTCAACCTTGCTGCTTCCACTGCGGCCTGACTCGCGATGAGCACCTGACCGTTTTGAAGAAATGTGAGGTAAGCGCTCTCGATTTCGCTTCTTGCATCCCGTAAATGTTGTTCAAGGAGGATATTGCCGGAATCTTGCTGCAGTTTCGCCCTTCTCACTACCTCACGACCGAAGCCCCCATCAAATAACGGGAAACTCATTATGAATGTGAGGGAGCGATTGTCGGTGTTAGTCGGTTCGAAGTTTCGTGTGTAATCCAGCCTTAATGCCCAATCTAAGCTTGCCTGTCGCTCGGCAAGCATGACATTAAACCTTTCTGCGTCTGCGCGTAGTCTCGAATCCATTAAGTCAGGTCGCTTTGAGAGCCCGTCTTGGATCAACTCTTCGAGCGACTCGACCTCTTCATGCACTCTCGGCTCGGGAGGTGGTTCTAATTCGGGAAGTGGCTTCTCCAAATTCCATCCGATTGATGCTTTTAAGCCGGCTTCTGCTGTCGTAACCTGGTTTTTCACAGTCATAACTTGAACTACTGCATTCGCGAGATCTGCTTTTGCTTGCAGAACTTCTTTTTGTGCGACAAGCCCTATTTCGACTTGTGCTTCGGTAATCTCTAGGACCTGTTTTGCTCTCTGCTCTTGTGCTTCTGCAACTTTCAATAATTCTCTTGTTCGCAGAACGTTATAGAACTGACTGGCTACTATAAAGAGTGTTTGCCTTAAGGTCCACAATGTGGAATTTAAACTCGCATCTGCAAGCCTTCTTGAACGCGAAAGAGTGAAGTTTCTCTGACCTGCATCAAGCACTAACCAGTTTGCGGATACGGAAACTTGGTGAAAATTAAGAACTCCTGTGCCTGTGAACCCGCCTGCGAAGGTTTGCTTCTGATCAACAAATCTATATTGCGGTGTAACCGTCGGGAAGAATGCTGAATTCGCTTGTGCGACCGATGAACGAGCCATCTCGTAATTTTTGAAGGCTGAAGCGATT
>CAZSPF010000027.1:16540-24773 GCA_964608695.1 uncultured Fimbriimonadales bacterium
CTTGCCTGAATAAGTGCTTCTTCAAGGCTTAAACTTTCTGCGAAAAGAGAGGGTCGGCAGAGGAAACATAATGAAGCAGTTGTTGTTGCGATAACACACAAACGGTTAGTTTTCATAGATTTTTCGAGATATATTTTGACCCAGAGAGCAAGCCACCCGAATGAGCAAATCATGCAATATCATTTGACAAGTTATTACTTGCAACATGCTTCTCGGCGAATTAGAGGTCTTTTAAGCAAAACATCATACTGTTATCGTCTCTTTAAGAGTTCCATTTAGTTAAATCAACATTTGTGAGCGAGCAGAGTCATTTACTTACAAGGTAAACTTACTCAAGGAGTCAAGCCCCATATGGCTCCTATTCTCTTGTATTGGAGGCAATACCTTTTATGCCAAACATCGGCAAAATTGTTCAAGTCATGGGTCCGGTCGTGGACGTGCGTTTCCCGGCAGGTCAGCTACCCGAATTGTATAACGCAATAATCATTGACGATGCCCAGAGAAGCATCAAACTCACATGCGAAGTCGCTCAGCACTTGGGCGATGATATTGTTAGGTGTATTGCACTCGCATCAACCGATGGATTAGTTCGTGAAATGGATGCTGTAGATACCGGAGGGCCTATAAAGGTTCCGGTAGGTAATGCAAGCCTTGGCAGGGTTTTTAACTTATTAGGTGAACCGATAGACGAGCAAGGCCCTATACCTGCGGATGCTCCGCGATTGCCAATTCACCGCGAAGCACCCTCATTTGAAGAGCAAAGCGTACAGGTAGAGATATTGCAAACCGGTCTGAAAGTTGTAGACCTGCTGGTTCCATTTAACAAGGGCGGAAAGATTGGGTTGTTCGGTGGTGCCGGGCTTGGGAAGACGGTTTTAATTCAGGAACTCATACGAAACATCGCTGTGGAGGCAGAGGGAGTTTCGATGTTCGCCGGTGTAGGTGAAAGAACACGTGAAGGTAACGACCTTTGGCTGGAAATGCAGCACACAAAGTTTAAGGACAAGGCGGGCAACGAACTCAGAGTTATTGACAAGATGGCGATGGTATTCGGTCAGATGAACGAACCTCCCGGAGCACGCCTTCGAGTTGCGCTTTCAGCACTTACCATGGCGGAGTATTTCCGAGATGAAATGGGTTTCGACGTGCTGCTTTTTGTTGATAACATCTTTAGGTTTGTTCAAGCAGGTTCGGAGGTATCCGCACTTTTAGGAAGGATGCCTAGCGCGGTTGGATATCAGCCGACGCTTGCTACAGAAATGGGAGCACTTCAAGAAAGAATTACCTCGACAAAGAAAGGTTCAATTACATCGGTACAAGCGATTTACGTACCCGCAGACGACCCTACAGACCCTGCGCCTGCTACCACGTTTAGCCACTTAGACGCTTACGTGTACCTGGAAAGAAGAATTGCAGAAAAGGGAATCTATCCGGCGGTTGACCCATTGGCGTCTACCTCCAAAAATCTCGATCCGCGCATTGTAGGCGAAGAGCATTACCGTGTTGCACGTGAGGTTCAGCAGGTTCTCCAAAGGTACAGAGAGCTGCAAGACATTATCGCGATTTTGGGAATAGATGAACTGTCTGATGAAGACAAGACGATTGTCGGTCGCGCAAGAAGAATTGAAAGGTTCCTTTCTCAGCCCAACTTCGTTGCGGAGCAGTTCACCGGTCGCCCTGGTCGCTTTGTCGGCGTGAAAGACACGGTAGAAGCATTCAAAGAACTTCTTTCCGGGAAATTGGATGAATTTCCTGAACAGGCGTTCTTTATGTGTGGCGGACTGGAAGATGTTTACGAAAACGCCAAACAACTGACTGCTGTATGAAAACATTTCAACTTTCAGTTGTATCACCGGATCGCATAGTGGTAGATGAAATCGCGCAATCATTGGTCGCACCCGGTGTTTTAGGTTATTTCGGAGTGTTGGGTGATCACGAGCCGTTTGTTACACAATTAAAAATCGGTGTAATTAACTACACGGATGCAATCGGGAAAGAGCATAGCGTTGCGATTTCCGGCGGGTTTTTAGAAGTTAGCGAGAATAAAGTTATCGTTTTGGCAGATGCTGCTGAGCGTACTGATGAAATTGATCGTGAACGTGCCATGGCGGCGTTGGAAAGAGCAAAAAAACGACTGGAACAAAAAGAAGTTGATATAAACGTGGCACGCGCACAAGCCGCTCTTGAGCGTGCGACAAATCGTTTGCGTGCATTAGGCGCTTGATATCAATTTTAAATAGGAACACCGCTGATTTTTTTCAAGTATTAATAGTTGCGAGGTGAACAAATGAAAAACATTTTTCTTTTATTGTGTGGATTTTTGTTGTTAACAAGTGCTTTTTCACAAGACTGGGCGAAGAAACGCCTTGATGATTCTCCGAGACATCAGGAGTGGGTTGGTTTAAAAAGCGGAAACAGAACATTAAAATGTTTTGTAGTTTATCCTGAGATAAAAGAAAAAGCACATGTTGTTGTTTTAATTCATGAAATTATGGGTTTGACGGAATGGGTGATGTCGGTTGCAGACACACTTGCAGAAAAAGGATATATTGCGATAGCACCTGATTTTCTTTCGGGAATGGCACCGAACGGCGGAAGAACTGTAGATTTTGAGGATTTGAATAAAGTACGCGAAGCCATTAGTGCGCTTCCCTCAACGCAAGTCCTGTCGGACTTAAATGCCGCGTGTGACTACGCAAAGACCGTACCTGCTGGAAAAGGAACTGTTTCGGTCGGTGGATTTTGTTGGGGGGGCTCGCAAACATTTCTTTTTGCTACACAGAGAAAAGACTTATCTGCGGCATTTGTTTTTTATGGTACCGGACCAACAGATGCGAAAGCGATTGAGAACATTTCATGTCCAGTTTACGGATTTTATGGAGAAAACGATAATCGAGTGAATGCTACTATTCCTGAAAGCGAAAAGTTAATGAAAGAAGCGGGGAAAAAGTTTGAACCTGTGATTTACAAAGAAGCAGGACATGGCTTTATGAGAAGTGGGGAACAACCCGGTGCACAAGAAGCCAACAAAAAAGCACGCGAGGATGCGTGGAAGAGATGGTTAGGAATTTTATCTAATTTATAGAACAATGGGTGCAGTTTTTTTGCACCCATTGTTTTTGTCTTATTCGTCGATTTTTGCCCAAAGCGCTTCTGTTTTAGCAGTGTGATCCGCCAATGTATCAATCTCTTTGCGGATGAGAGCGGGCGTGAGACCTCGGTTATCGAGCGGTACACCCAATCGTAACCCATCGCCACGGATGTAAAACTGCGCGGGTTGGATATCGGTGTTCTTTTGAAGAAGAGCGTAGAGTTTCTTAGGGTCGGCCTTAGATTTTTCTCCGAAGTTGCCAAGATTTACCACAAGCCACATTTTCGCTTTGCTTCTGCTAAGGCTGACGCTGATAAACACATCCCAGTCGCCTTTGGTGGCGGTGATTTCGTAGATGTTCTCTCCAAGGTCTTTGGGTTCGAAGCCGAGGTTGGTGAGCATGCCTTTGATTTCTTCATGCTCGTATACTTTGCCTTGTAGTTCTGCTCCCGCAGAAGGTGAGGCTATGCCGGTATTGGAATGGAAGGCACAAATGCCGAATAGAAAACCGACGATGATGCCGGTGAATATAGTGAGTTTCATGTTTCCCTCTTATTTTAGAAATTTGAGAAAATCTCAGGAAGATTATTCCTTATTTTCCTTTTAAATTAACAGGTATTTCTTCCTCAATTTATCTTTGAGGGTTTGTCCAATAAAAAAAGAGTACATCGCCCTTCCCCCCCTTCGTCGCCTTCACTGAGCGAGATGCTGTTTGCTCACAGTTCAGTTGTATTCATGTCTGTCTTTGCCGGCCCGGCATATGTGCTTGTGGTGGTATTGGGGTGTTGGAGGGGGGGACACTAAGTTTGAATCAGAAAATCATAAGTATGAATCTTCAGTAATAATGTCAAACTCTTGTAGCAACTTTTTTTCCTTTAATTGCTTTACCAACTTCTTCACCGGTAATCCGATGACAGTATTTATGTCTCCCCTCACTTCTTTGATAAACGTCCCCCCGCCTGCTTGAATGCCGTATGCGCCGGCTTTGTCCAGCGGTTCGCCTGTGTTCACATATTTTTCTATCTCCTCATCGCTCAGTTCGCGAAATGTTACATCGCTCCAATCGAAAAACGTATCCTCGCCCCCCCTACAGAAAAAAGACACACCAGTAAACACCTGATGTGTTTTCTCCGAAAGTGTGCGCAACATTCGCTTTGCGTCATTCGCATCCACAGGCTTGCCAAAACGCATACCATCCAAAAATACCTCCGTGTCCGCGCCAATAACTAAACTATCTGGATGTTTTACATAAACAGCCTTCGCTTTTCGCTTCGCCAATTCCATTACCAAATTCTCAGGGGAAGTTGCCTCCGAAACATTTTCATCAATATCGGGAATGCAAATCGTGAAGTCGCGAAAAATGTGTTTGAGCAGTTCACTTCTTCGTGGTGAACCGCTTGCCAAAATGACTGATTCAAATTGCTCCATTGTTTCGGTATAGTGTTTTCGCATTATGTTCGTTTCCATAAGCAAAAAGCATATTAACCAAATGAAAAAGCATTTGGAGAGAGAATATCCACACGAAGCGGTGGGGGCACTTATCGGAAATTATGTAAACGAAAAAATGGAGATCGAAGAAATTATCGAACTGAAAAATGAAACAACCAAAAACCCTGCAAGGCGCTTCTTTGTCTCCCCTGAATCGGTTTACGAAATCGAGATGCAATGCAGAGCCGAAGGAAAGGAGATTGTTGGCTGGTATCACAGCCACCCAAACGGCAGTCCTGACCCCAGCGAGGAAGATCTGAAAAACGCCTTCCCTTTTTATGCGTATTTCATTGTTTCTGTTGTCAGGGGACAGGCAAAAGAGATAAAATGTTGGAGGTTAAACGCACCTTCCAGCCAATTTGAAGAATGCGCATTGGAAATAGAAGATTAGAAAAAAAAAAAACAAAAATCATCTCAAGAACTGCCGGAGCTTTCGGAGAGAGAAAGACAACGCTATGCGCGGCATATTATCATACCGGAGGTTGGCGTTACGGGGCAGAGAAAACTGAAGAATTCATCCGCATTGATTGTCGGCACGGGGGGGCTTGGTTCTCCGGTGGCATATTATTTATGTGCGGCAGGGGTTGGCAGAATCGGTTTGGTGGATTACGACAAGGTAGATATCACGAATTTGCAAAGACAGATTTTGCATTTTGATGGCGACGTGGGAAGGCCGAAGCTGAAAAGCGCAAAAGAGAAACTAAGTGACCTCAACCCCGATATAAAGATAGATCTGCACGAAACAAAACTTACTTCTGAAAACGCAATGGAGATTATTTCACAATACGATATTGTCATTGACGGAACGGATAATTTTCCTGCGCGATACCTGATTAACGATGCTTGCGTTTTCCTGAAAAAACCGAACGTGCATGGCTCGATATTTCGTTTTGAGGGGCAGGTTGCGGTGTTCGATGCTGTAAAAGGGGCGTGTTATAGGTGCTTGTTTCCTGAGCCCCCCCCTGCGGAAGCCGCGCCAAACTGCGCGGAAGCGGGGGTGCTGGGAGTGTTACCCGGAATTGTGGGGTGCATCCAAGCTACAGAAGCGATAAAATATCTTTTGAAAATCGGTGATGCTTTGTGCGGGAAACTGTTAGCCATTGATGCGCTTAGTATGGAGTTTCGCACTTATGAAATTAAAAAAGATTCGGAGTGTAAAGTTTGTGGTGCACATCCGCAAATCACGGAATTAATCAATTATGAAGAGTTTTGCGGTATGAATCAAGAGAACGAAAAACAGTACGGCGTTGAACAACTTGATGTGAAGCAACTTGCACAAAAAATTCAAAACGGAGAGGATTTTATTTTACTTGATGTACGTGAAGCATTCGAATTAGAGATTTCAAAACTAAACAACTTCATTCACATTCCTATGAACGCAATATATGAAAAGCATGAACAACTTGATAAACATAAAGAGATTATTGTTATTTGCAGAACTGGAAATCGCAGTAACAAAGTTTCTGCGTATCTTATGAACAAGGGATTTACGAATGTGAAAAATCTTGCCGGCGGAATCAATGCCTATGCGGAAGAGATAGACCCTAACCTTACTGTTTATTAGGTTTGACGTAGTTGTCTTCTCTTCTTTAGCACCAGCAATCCACCTAAACTAAGCAAGGTGACAACTGTAGCCGGCTCAGGGACTACGTTTATCCAGTCCACGGAAACAGGCTTGAACATCGGACTGCCTTGTTCTTTGGGACCACCGAAGATAAGAGCGGTGCCGTCAATTCTTCGATAAAACGTGATGTGCTCCGAGTGAAAAAGCACATCGTCAACATAGGCGGACACCAGCGTACCTTCGCGTTTGAGTTTTAAGATGTGCTCTCCGGGGGGGTGCTGGCATGAATACCTCGCTCGTTCCTCCCCAGTTATGAAGTCTTAACCGAATGACAGGATCGGCTGGATATTTTGCCATGTATCTAAGTAAAACATCACCCCAGTAATAGCCGTCACCCACGGAAAAGCCTACGGAGTTGTACTGTCCATCTCCCCATTTCACTTTAGCAGATGCTTCGAAGTCTTCTAATTTTTTCCCGATACCCGAGCCCATATACACAGCATTTCCTGATTCAAATGGTCCCCAATGGACAGATTTTGACAGATCTGGCAACCGAATGATACATTCGGGGGTCATATTGGTTAGTTGCCATAACCCAGAATAAAATCCTGCCATCAGGCAGGTGAAGCATATGAATCGCGATTACAGTTAGCGTGAACTTATTTCCCCATGAACCAAGCATTATTTTTGTTCTCCTTAGTCAGAAAGGGTCATTAACAATATATCATAAGTTATAAAAGTTGGCAACTTTTTGTGTATAAAATCAAACAACTCTGTTTGGTTTCTTTTTTCTTTTTCATGCGTCAAAATAAACACGATTGGAGGAACACATGATAGCCACGTATTTTTTAAGCACAGCATTAGCCACGCTATCCGCTCAGCAAGCGGGTGTGGAGATAACCGTTTACAACGCCGATTTCGGTTTGGTGAAAGAGATCAGGAGCATGAACCTCAGCCAAGGCAGGCAGGAGGTTCGTATCGAGGACGTCGCTGAACACATTGACCCCACCAGCGTGGGTTTTCGAGCTTTGAAGGGCACAATTCAAATTCTCGAGCAGAATTATCAATACGATTTACTTTCACCGAACAGTATCCTTATAAAATCAATCGGCAAGCGCGTACGCTTTCGACAGTTATTGGAAAACGGGCAGTCAATTGTTACTGAAGGAGTATTGCTCAGTGCTCCCGGTCAGGTAGTTGCATCAGGGGGAGGGTATACGGATTATGGCGGAATTGTAGTTCGAACCGATGACGGCCGTATCGTGCTTAACCCCACCGGAACCATTGAAGTTTTAGAAATACCGCAAGGATTAATCAGCAAGCCTACACTTATGTGGGAACTCATGGCGGGTAACGCAGGAATGCATGAACTGGAGCTTGCATATCTCACAAATCAAATTGGCTGGAAAGCGAACTATGTTTTAACGTTAAACGACACAGACACTCGTGCGTCTTTAAACGGTTGGGTAACCATAAACAACAGGAGCGGAAAAACATATGAAAATGCACGGCTGAAACTTGTGGCAGGCGATGTTCGAAGAGTGCGCGAATATGTGGAAATGCAAATGCGTGCCGGAGCGGCGGGCAGAGCGATGGAAGATAAAGGCTTTGTAGAAGAAGCAATGTTTGAGTATCACCTTTACACTTTGCAAAGACCTACCACCGTGCGTGATAAAGAGACAAAACAAATTGCCCTTCTAAATGCTGATGATTTTGCAGTGAAAAAAGAACTGATATTCGAAGGGCAAAGAAATTTATGGAGAAGTTACGGACGGAACTATCGCCCGGCTGAAGGTTATGCTACGGATTCCGGTGTGAAGGTGAACGTGATTGTGGAAGTGGAAAATTCCGAGAAGAACAAGCTCGGCATGCCTTTGCCAAAAGGAATAGTGCGAGTTTATAAACGTGATGCATCCGGTCAGGTTCAGATGGTGGGAGAAGATGAAATTGATCACACACCACGTGAAGAGAAGATTCGATTGTATGTTGGAGATGCGTTTGATATTGTAGGTTCGCGTTCACGTACAGAGTTTCGAAGAATAGGCGACAGAGTTGTACAGGAAACTTTTGAAATCAAATTGCGCAACAGG
>CAZSPF010000027.1:24816-25065 GCA_964608695.1 uncultured Fimbriimonadales bacterium
AGCGTGCTTGGAGTGATTGGCAGATTCTCAATGAAAGTATGGAAAGTAAAAAACTGGATTCGAACACGTTTGAGTATGTAGTCACCCTAAAGCCTGATGTGGAGACAGTGATTAGGTACACCATTCAAACGAGGTGGTAGGACTTGTTAACAGTCAATTTATGTATTAGCCATTCTCACATTTCTATGATAAAATACAATTTATGGCAAATACGAAAGGCTCGAATCGGAATCGCATCTTTGGAGGCAT
>CAZSPF010000027.1:25172-26389 GCA_964608695.1 uncultured Fimbriimonadales bacterium
ATTCTTGGGTTTCTTCTATTTTTCGTGGGGTTGTATTATTTGATAAAAGGATGATAAGAGTTTGTTTTGTCTCTATCAAGTAAAACCAGTTATAAAAGAAGTTTGGTAAAAGGTCAATGAAAGAAGAATTACATCAAATATTTATATCTTTCCTGCTTCAAGTTCCTATTTATGATCATAAGCCAAGTGAACCTTCTACAATCGAAAAGATTTTGGGTAATTTAGCCGCTTTTTTTGATTATTGGAATATTTCTGCCGATACTCATTTTTATCATAATTTACATTTTTGCAATCGATCCAAGAAAGAATAATAAGAAATAGATTAAAATAATGACAGCACCTTGAGCTAACAAATAGTTTTTTTTCTCAAACTGATTTAATGTAGTATTAGATGGACTTAGAAAAGGGATTAGTCAAATATTATTTATCCTGCAAGAATCAGCACATGTTAAATCTGTGAAGGTGTACTCTCGTGGATATCGTTTACATCACTTGTTTAATGATTTCTCAAAGATTAGCAAGAAAGAATTGTTTTCAAGACGGAATTGTTCCTTATCATAATTTTGCGATATAATATCAGCCCAGCCTGCCCGGGTGGTGGAACGGTAGACACAGGGGACTTAAAATCCCCCGGGGCAACCCATGCGAGTTCGACTCTCGCCCCGGGCACCAAGACAAAACTTTTCGGCTTTTTGGAAGCCAGTTCGTGGGCGGCACAAAGTGCCGCCCACTGATTTTGCCCCGATGAATCCTTGCCGCTCGGCGCGCGCAGGCGCGCCTCGCGGTTGGCCAAAACGAGGTTCGAGCCGAACAAAGTTCGGCAAGCAACCTTTTTCGCAAAAAGGTTGCTCTCTTGTGCGATTTTAGGCAGATTTTCTGCCTCTTTTATCCATTCCGCCATCGGTTCGAGCCAGCCAGTCCGCTTTTGTTCAAGATTGAAAGATTGTTCTTCCAGCGACTTCTTTTCGCTCAACAATTTTGCTTTTTCTACGCGATAAGTTTCCTGTTCGATAATCTGCTCTAAATAGCCGTCAAGAAGTCGCTGGAGTTTGAGCGAAATGGTTTTGATTTTGTCTCGCGCTTCTTGAGCAAAAGCGGTTGAGGATTGGGCGGCTTCGCCCCTGTCTTTTTCAAGCATTTTTCGTAATTCTGCCCCCCAATCGAAGGTTTTTCTGCTCGGCTCCACGCTCAATCGCGCGGGGCGGCGGGGCTTCGCT
>CAZSPF010000028.1:0-2408 GCA_964608695.1 uncultured Fimbriimonadales bacterium
CTCATACCCTTATAGGACACGAAAACCCCCAATCGTCAACCACCCTCCAAAAAAAACTCAGTGCTTAGCACAAACGAAAAAAAACACCCCAATCAAGGAGTGTTTCTTTCTAACACATCAAACCCAAAACTGCCTTACGCCACCTTATCCCAAACCTCTTTCAGTGACGACTCGGAGATAAGCAAGGCTTCGCGCTCAGAGTCGGAGACAGCAGGTTCAAGAACACTCATCACACCCTTCCGCCCTACCACAGTAGGAAGCGACAGGCACACATCGCGCATGCCCATAGCACCGTTTTGTAAACTGCTCACCGGAAGCACCGCCTCGCTGTTGCGTGCAATAGCCTCCACAACGATTTTAATACTCACGCCGACAGCCCATCCTGCCCCCCCCTTAAGGCGAATGACTTCCGCTCCACTCTTTTTTGTTTTATCGAAAATGGCGTTCGCAGTTTCATCGTTAAAACTCGGCAGCGAGCGAATGGAAATACCGTTAATCGTCGCACTGCTCCAAATCGGCACCATGGAATCACCGTGCTCACCGAGTATCAAAGCATCCACATCGGTTGCGGCGATTTTGAAGTGGTCGGCAATCAAAGAGCGAAACCTGCAAGTATCCAAAACCGTTCCCAATCCAAAAACCTGATTTTCGGGAAGTCCCGCATCGCGCACTGCGAGTTGAGTGAGGATATCCACCGGATTGCTCACCACTAAAATCGTTGCATCGGAAGGAAGTTTAACTTGCTTCAGTTTCCCTAAAATGTCCTTAAAAAGCTGCACGTTGCGGTTGATGAGTTCTAATCGGCTTTCATCCGGTCGTCGTCTTAATCCAGCAGTTATCACCACGCAGTCACTTCCTTCAACTGCATCGTAACCGCCTGCATGAATCACCTGTGATGATGTGAGCGAACTTCCGTGAAGAAGGTCGAGTGCTTCTCCTCTCGCCATCTCTTCGTTCATGTCATTGATGACAATTTCTTTAACTACTCCTCCGAGCTGAAGAGCAAATGCAGCGTTCGAGCCCACGCGCCCTCCGCCGCCGATGATACTGACTTTCATGAAAAATTTTCTCCTTTGCCAAGTAGGGGGTATGGCTTTTCATTATGGCACGCCACGCCATTTTTAAGCACAAAAAATTAGTATTTAGGCGAATCTTCAAATCGGTGACGAGTTTCAATTCTGCGAATTGTGCCCGATGCGGATCGCATTACAATTGACTCAGAAATAGCACCTTCGGATGTGAAATGTACTCCGCGTAAGATGTTTCCGCTGGTGATTCCCGTCGCCGCAAACATCACGTTTCCTGATGCCAAATCATCCACATGAAGCACACGCTCAATGTCTCCGTTTACCATTTTCTGCGCCCTTTCGCGCTCGTCATCGTTTCTGAAAACAAGGCGTGCCTGCATGTCCCCGCCGATGGCACGCACTGCCGCCGCAGTAATCACTCCCTCCGGTGCGCCGCCGATTCCAAACAACGCATCGAGACCGCTCCTTTCATCTATCGCCGCAATACTGAGTGTGATGTCGCCGTCGGTAACAAGCTGAATGCGCGCACCAGCACGGCGAATTTCCGCAATAAGTTTTTCATGTCTTGGTCTGTCCAACACGCCCACAATTAATTCTTCGACCTTTTTGCCAAGACATTTCGCAATGGCACGGAGGTTCGCTGTCGGCGGCAATGTGATGTCAACCGCTCCTTTGGCAGGTTCTCCCACTACAAGTTTGTCCATGTAACAATCCGGTGCGTGCATCAAACTTCCTTCTCCAACGATTGCCGCGGCAAGTACGCTGATGGCGTTTGGCAAACCGTTTGCGCATAGGTTTGTCCCTTCGAGTGGATCAACTGCAATTTCAACTTTCGGTCCGTTTCCTGTCCCGACTTCCTCGCCGATGTATAACATGGGAGCTTCGTCTCTTTCGCCCTCGCCAATGACGATCGTTCCTGAGATATCTATATCTGAAAGTGCACGCCGCATTGCGTCGCATGCGGCTTGATCTGCGGCGTGTCGGTCACCTTTTCCCACCCAACGTGCGCAGGAAAGTGCCGCCGCCTCCGTAACTCTTACGAATTCGAGAGCCAGATTGCGTTCCATGTGAAGTAATTAAGATATTACCAGAGAACGCGGGTCGAACATCACGGCATCCGAAATTGCAACTTGAATCGTGTTTTCGTTGAGGTTGCTTGATTGCTGTATCCTTTCGAGTCGTTGATTCAAACCTCTGTAAATTCCTGAGCATTGTTTGTCTTGAAGTTTTCCGTTTATTGCATAAATTTTTGCAAGTGCTCTCATATATACAAGGCTATCTATGTTTTTTATTGCCGCGTCATCTGCTTCATCTTCGTTAATTGATTTTTGTGTTTTCATCATTTTTAATAATAGCAGTGATAAGAAAATGACAAAAACA
>CAZSPF010000028.1:2436-15683 GCA_964608695.1 uncultured Fimbriimonadales bacterium
GACGGTAACATGTTAATGCTCCATAAATACGCGATGAAAACTGACAGCACCAAGAAAGGAATCATCAAAATTAAAAATGATTGAATTAGCTTCTTCTTTTGTTTCAGGTGTTGAAACTCATGCGCAAGCACAGCCAAAAATTCTCTTTCTTTTAAACTTGCTACTAGGTCGTCTGTGATGGCAACGCGACTTCCGCTCAGCGCATATGCCCCTGCGACTGTAATGCTTCCTGTTCTTATCATCAAAAGTTCTCTCAAAGGTGCGCCCATTTTTTTTGCCAATGCAAACGCTTCAAGTTTCCAATCATTTTTAGGAAAATCGCCTAATCTACCCGGAAGTGAAAACTCTTGAAAAAGTTTCCAATGCCAAACAAAGAATAAAACCAGAGCAATGAATACAAAAAATCTGTAAACTAATTCTTGCAAAGAGATGTTTGGGTTCATCATCCATAGTGCCCCCCCCATCAGCATGGCAGTAGTTGCTATGGGAAGAGTAAACACCCAAGAAAGTGACAGCATCTTTCGAAATACAAATTCAAACTCCCATTTCTCACTCGAAACATGATTTATGGTGTTTAACAGCATGCGTGAGTTCATCATCTGAGAAAACATAACACATATCAACAAAACAGCCCCCCCTATAAAAAACCGCGTGCTTTCGCTTATGTTCTGTAAGAATGAAACAAATGTGATGCTGAAGAAGACACAAATAACGATGTTCAATAATGTAACAATCTTCAACTGTTTTCTCAAGAGCTGCCATGCGTTCTTTTTTTCTATAGAACGTGCTTTCACTGCAATTCCGAAGCACACACCCGCGTTAATCAACCCCAAAAAAGCCAATAAAACGAGCGGGCTAAAAGCAGGGTCCACAAGGCGAAACATCACTTTTATTTTCGGCTCAAGACGAATATTTAAGAAATAAGGGCTCGGCGTTAGACCGAGCCCTCAGAGGTGCAGGCAGGCACTGTAGTGTACGCAATAAGGTACGGATTGAGGTTAGCGAAAAGTTCCTTTTGTTTGCCTTAAGGCTTAACAATCTGGAAATTTTTGGAGGTAATCACCCCGCGAACTCGCGCATCCACCCGTACGGTTCCCTCTCTCAAAGCGGTGAGTTTTCCGCCTTGATCAATCCAAGCGAGCCTCGAATTGCACACCCAAAGTACATCGGCATTCGGTACTTGATTACCGGCAGAATCCAGAACCCTGAGAGTGGTTTGGTCTCCCGGTTTTAAGGTTTCGTGACGGGATTCGATGGAGTACTGGTCAACTGCATATCCGCCTTCTGGAGCGTAAAGGAGTAATACGTTTGCCACCCGCCTTTCGGTACCGTCGCTGGGTCTGTTCATGATGTTTCCGAGCAGGTACAAAGCCGAACTCCCCCCACCGTCGAGGTTGATGGCTTCGACGCATCCCATTTGAACGAGGATTGTGGCGAACTCTTCCAAAGTTGCACCAGCGGAGAGCGGGCTTCTGCCATCAACAACCACCAGAAACACTTCACCCTCTGCTGTTTTTCCGATGCCCGTGCGCGGTGCTTTGGTTTTTGCAAACGTTGACGTGACACCTTCAGACTCGGGATTAAGACTCACCTTTCCATCCTTCACCAGCCAAGGTCCACCACTTATGGCATGCTTCACCCCCCCCCAATCAAATGAACCGATAAAGTTCATGTTCACTTGTTTCATTAAACCATGATACAAATCATCAAGAAATGCGGACTGTCTTCCCTGTCCGACTACAACGATTATCTCGCCTTGCTGAACAGTTAGAGTTGTTCTATCAAGGAAGAAATGTTTGAGAGATAAAGTTTTTTTGCCAAGAGTAAGAGCGTCGTTATCACTTCCTTGAAACACCAACATCAAACTTGGTTCGGAACTTCTTGCGACCCCCCCCAAATGTGAAAATACGACTACTTCATTTCTTCCTGCAACGCGGTTCACTCCGTTCACAAATTGCGTTCTGCCCATCCAGTTTATCGAAGCTTCGAAGCGCGGGCGGTCGAAAATTACAGCATCATCTGTAAATGCCGCCACCGAGCGACGCGAGGCGGGTTCACTTAGCAAATGTCCGTTCGAAATAAATGCTCCAATGGCATCTCCTTGTGCGCCGAAGAAGTCTCCGTTTATCGCCGCTATTGCATTCTTTCTTCTTGCAATCGAGGAAACGGTTTCACTCGATGAACCTTGTGCTTGAAATACTTTGTCTGCAGACAATCCCGCTTCGATTTTTATGTTTTCATACGGATAGGGGAACCTGACAGCAAAAATCTGTAGGGGGGGGGTCACACGCACTTCATGGCGATACATTACATTCGGTGCAACCTCTTTGCGCCAGATGAGAACTTGCGGAATTTCATCCTGAACAGGAGAAATAACTATCGGAAGCAATAACAACGATTGAATCAACTCTCTACTCCTAATTCCGTGTATTCCAAGATACCTTCATCCGCATCGAGTTTTGCATTTATCCCCATGGGCAAACTCGACATCTCAGAACAATGACCGAACGGAAAACCCAAAACCATCGGGACTTTAAATGGTGACAATCTTTCGATCACAATATCCTTCCAGTTCATTCCCAAAAAATCTCCGTATTTTTCGTGTGTATTTGTCATTTCTCCGACGATTATCCCTGTGATGTGTTGCATAATTCCCGTGTTAATCAGGTGCGTGAGCATGGCATCTACGCGGTGCGTCGGCACATCCACATCTTCCAAAAGCAAGATATACTGCTTTACGTCATCGGAAGTTTTCCTGATTAGACTGTCGAGGCCGAAATTCGTGCCGATGTTATCGCAAATCAGGCTGAGACAGCCGCCAATAACAATGCCTTCTGCTTTGCCCGAAACTATGGTTTGCGTTTGTTTGTGATTCGGAGTTTTAATGGGGGATGTGCCTTCCAACGCCTGAAAAAACATTTCGATGACCCAATCGGGTCTTTGTTTTTGAAAACTGTATGGCATGGGGGCGTGAAGAGTGGCGAGACCGAGTTTGTTTAATGCGATGTGCAGAACGGTGATATCGCTGAATCCGACAAAGAGTTTCGGGTGCTGTGCCATTTTTTGCAGGCTAAGATAGGGGAATAATCGCGAACAGCCGTAGCCCCCCCGTGCGCAGATGACTGCTTTTATTTGCGGGTCGAACCATGCGGTAGTGAGTTCTTTTGCTCTTTGTTCGTCGGGTGCGCGTTTTCCGTCATCGCGGAGGATACAGCATTCACCGAGTTGCACGTTGTATCCCCTACTTTCGAAGAGTTGAATACCGGGTTGAAGTTCTTCGATTTTCGCGGGGCTTGCAGGCGCAACGAGGACAACTGTATCTCCGGGCTTTAGTGCAGGCGGTTTTTTCATGGGTTGCTTTCTTATTATGATGTTTCAAATACCCTTACTCATAAAAGCCAAGTAAACTCCCCCTGTGAAAGGACAACATGATGTAGCGACGCCGGAGGAGTATTTCGAAAAACTCGAAGAGCCGAGGAAGTCGGAGATAATGCGCATTCACAATCTTATCTGCGAGACGGTGCCGGAACTCAATCCGCACATCCGAAGCGGGATGCTCGGCTACGGCGCGTATCATTACAAATACGCATCCGGCAGAGAGGGCGATTGGTTTAAAATCGGTTTGGCGAGCAACAAAAACTATATCTCGATTTACGCTTGCGCGGTAGTGGACGGCGGATATGTGGCGGAAGCGTACAAAGAAAAACTTCCCAAAGCGAGCATCGGGAGGAGTTGTATCCGGTTTAAGAAACTGGAAGATGTGGATGTGAAGGTGTTGAAAGAGATCTTCAAAAAAACCGCGAAGGCTGAGTTTGGGATGTGAGTTACTGTTTGACAAGCAATTTAACTCGTAACTTAATTAATGAATGACTATTCTTAATCTCGAATAAAAAATTACTTTTCAATTGGCTGTATTCTTACAAACGCAAAATGATGAACAAAAACATCATCTTTACCGTTTTACCGTTTGTGTCATTGTTTACCAAATTGCTTGCAGATGAGTGAAAAGCAATATGGTACTCGAGGGCGAGTTGATATGGCTGAAAGAGGGCTGAGGAACATAAAAGACAGTTTCTGTAACAGGATCAAATACTGGTTCTTGGCTAATTGTTTGAGAAAAAGCGAAGATCATCAAGACAATGCTAGCAAGAGTTTTCATGCAATTAAGTTTATTGTAACTCTTAAACACTGTCAAGACAGAGAGAGATTTAACATTATGTTAACAATTCCCCAGCGTTTCATCCCTCAACACGGAGCAATGCGAAGCGTTGCGGATTTCTACAGGCACGGCACATAACCCGCAACATTACATTTCACCTCATGTTGATGCTCTGGATTCTTGCTTTCGCAGGAATGACAAGAATAAACGATGGAGAGAGAAGGAATGACTTTGGGGTCGTTTACGTGCTGGGGGTGAAACTGCTATTCTATATGCATGACGCGGTTGACGCAGATGGTTTCGTGCGCGGGTTGAGCGAGTAAATTGGGCGCGTCCCAACTCGCAGAGGTTCTGCGACTCCTCCCGAAATCCGCACACCCAGACCTGCTTGTCGGTTTCGATACTTCCGACGATGCGGGGGTTTTTTGCGTGTCCGATGACAAGGCGCTCGTTCAGACTATGGACTTCTTCACGCCGATTGTGGACGACCCGTATGCATACGGACAGATAGCCGCGGCGAACGCACTCAGCGACGTGTACGCCATGGGGGGGCGACCGCTTACGGTGATGAACATCGCCTGCTTCAATCCCACGATGGCAGAGCCGGAAGTTTGGGCGCAGGTATTCAAAGGCATGTCAGACAAATGTATGGAAGCGGGTGCAGTCATTGTGGGGGGGCACACTGTGGAGGACGATCAGCCGAAATTCGGATTGAGTGTGACGGGAATTGTGAATCCAGAAAGGATGTTTCACAATACTAACGCAAAACCCGGAGACAAGATATATTTGACGAAACCCTTAGGAACGGGGATCATCACGACAGCAGCGAAATATGACGACTGCAAGCTGGAAGTCTTGCAACAAGCGATTGATGTGATGGCGACATTGAACGCAAAAGCATGCGAACGCGCACACGAAGTGGAGTGTAAATGCGCGACGGATATCACAGGTTTTGGATTGGGGGGGCATCTGTTTAACATCGCGCGCGCATCGAACGTGACCATCGAGATACGCGCGAACAATTTACCGCTGTTTCCGGATTTGCAGGAGATGATTGAAAGAAAAAATGTTCCTGCGGGAGCGTTTAAGAACAGGGATTATTTGAAACCTTATGTGATGTTTTGTGCTGATTTACCGGAGTGGATGCAGATTGTTTTGTTCGACCCTCAAACCAGCGGGGGATTGGCGATATTCACTCAGCAAGAGATGAACGGTTACCCGCTGATTGGAGAGGTTTTCGAAGGTAAGACAAAATTGAGAATTTTATGATTCGACTTTTTCGTTTTGCTTTTTGATTTTTTCCAGTTTTGCGTTAAAAACTCTTTGGGCGCGTTCGTCCATCTCCGGCTGTTTTCCTTCGAGCATTTCCGCAAGCGCACGACATTCGCTTTTTGAAAATTTTACAGAGTGAAGCATGTGTTCTTCGAAGGATTCGTAAGCAAACGGTGCAACCGCTTTTGCACATTTGGCAAGCGCTTCCGCAAAAACGCGGATTTCATATTGTGCGTGTTCATCCATGCGCAATCGCAGGAAATGAAACAGATTGTGCAAATCAATCTGCCAATACCATTCTGTGTAAAGCGATAATGGAAGATTGACGCGCGCGAGTTCTCGTGCCAAGCCACGTTCAAGCATCTCTTCGTAATGCTTGTATGTTTCGATTTGTTCCTTTTCAAGTTTTTCGATAATTTTAATTGCTTCGTCTATGGGAACGATTTCGTCGTCACGCCCTTGTTTGTTGCGTTTGCTTTGTAAGCGCACTTGTTCGGGTTCGGGGAGATAGAACTCATCGCGCATGATGCTATACCGCCCGCTGATTTCGTTGAGGCGGGCGGTACGATGTCGCACCCATTGACGTGCCACGAATATCGGCATTTTGCAGTGAAACGTGAGGATGACCTGCTCGAACGGGCTTGTGTGTTCATTGCGGATAAGGTAATCAATCAATCCTTTGTCTTCGCGCACGGTTTTTGTTCCTTCGCCGTACGACACACGTGCAGATTGCACGATACGCGCATCTCCACCGAGATAGTCCACGAGACGCACAAAGCCTTTATCGAGAACTTTGATTTCTTTGTCGAGTAACTCTTCTGCCTCGGGAACTATCTGACGCGCCATAAACGTGATTATTCCTTTTTTTGATAGGAAAAACTCTTCTTCAAAAGAGTGTCAGTGTTTTCTTCCGACACCTTCGAAATGGGGAAGATAAATCATCCACTCTTCCCGAACCTTAGCACGCAGGTAACAAGGGAGTGAAATATATGGAATGTAATGCGGTCTTTTTGGAAGTGTTTTTAAAACCATTCCCGCTTGTTTGGGCATTTTGTCTCCCTTTTTTAAGTTGCATCTTCTGCAACACGCAACGACGTTGTCCCAAGTGTGCGGCCCACCGAGTCTTCTTGGGGTTACGTGGTCGATCGTAAGGTCTTTTCCAGTTGCTCCGCAATATTGGCAGGTGTAGTCATCTCGTGCGAGCACGGAATGACGTGTAAGCCTGAGTTGCGGTAATGGACGTTTAATATGGTATCGAAGCCTGAGCACAGAAGGAGCACGCATATTTTGTGTGCCTGTTTTGATGACATGTCCGTTTGTGTGAAGGACTTCCACCTTTCCTTTGATGATAAGCCCGACAGCACGAACCATCGAACACACATTGAGTGGTTCGTAGTTATTATTCAGCAACAGTACTTCAATTTGTGGCATCTCTAGTTTTATTCAGAAAACAGAAAAGCCCGGCAAAACTGCGTGCCGGGCTTTTCAAGACGTGGTTTACTCGCCATCTGCATAGCGCCTATGAGGAACGGCATCCCAAACCAAGAGCCCGTGCTCCATCGGCAAGCCCAGTATATTCGACCGGTTGTTTTCATAACTGACGCATAGGATACCCCGTAGAGAGGTAAGTTCAAGGGGGTTTGGGACGAAAATTTGTTGTTTTTTTAATCTATTCCGATTCCGTGGTGGATTTGTGTTTTGCGATTTCGGTTTTTAATTCCAGCATCCATCTGACGAGCAGCAGTCCTACAGCGATAGAGATGGACATATCTGCGATATTAAAAACGTGAATGATGCGGATGTCTATGAAATCTGTAACTTTTCCATGGTGAAAGATTCTGTCAATAAAGTTTCCTAATGCACCTGCGCTGATGAGAATCATAGCCAATGAAAACATCTTGTCTTTAGCAATTGCGTGTACGTAGGCATATCCTGCGATGAGCGCAACTACAATTGCAATGGGTGCCAGCCACACACCTGCGTTCGGAAACAATCCAAAAGCAATACCCGTGTTATAAACAAGAGTGAAATCAAACATTCCGGGAATGACGGTAATGGACTCGCCCACCGCGAGACTATTTCTTGCTAAGGCTTTTGTGATTTGGTCTATCACAATAATGAGGATTGTAAAAAAAGAAAAAGTTAAAAGCCTCAAAGGTTGAGCACCTCTCTATCACGTTTGCTTAATGGAATACCATTAACCATTTCCACATCCGGACGGCGAACTCGAGAGCGCTCGCACTTTAGATAAGGTGATTGCTCGAAGAGAAATTTTTCTTCTTGCGCTGTTTCGAACTCCATCCAACTTATTTTAAGGTAATTTGGAAGGTCTTCTCCGAAAGATTTGAGAAGTTCGATTATTTCGTTCGGAGCAAAGACGCGCACAAGAACATCTTGTGAATCTTTTACACCTGTCTGTGTTCTCCAAGATTCCAGTTGAACATAAAGTTTGTCTTTGAATTTTAACAATGCGTTGTATCTTTTTGTAAGTTTGCTATTTTCGATTTGATATATTTCTTGTTCACTTAACGGTTGAATTTCTTCAAGAACCACAGTTGGTTGTTTTTTCTGTAACGGTATGCGCTCATAAACTTCTTCGGTAGTGAACGGAAGAATGGGCGCCATCAGTTTTGTAAGAATCATTAAAATTTTATGGCAAGCGGTTTGTGCACTTCTTCTTCTTGGGGAATTCGGTGCATCGCAATACATACAATCCTTAATGGCATCGAGATAGAAAGAACTCAGCTGTTGTACACAAAAGTTGTGGATGCGTGATGTCACTTCGCGAAATGCATATTTTTCATAGGACTCACAGCAATCCGATTCAAGTTTTTGCGTTTGTTCGACTATCCACTTATCGAATTCAGTTGTGATTGTGCATCCCGCGTTTGGATCGTAATCATAAAGGTTGCCCAATAAGAAGCGCAAAGTGTTTCTTATTCGGCGATAAGTTTCTGCAATTTGTTTTAAGAGATTTTCACCACAGGGCATGTCCGCTTCATAGTCTACGCTCGCAGCCCAAAGACGAAGAACATCTGCACCATGTTTTTCTGCTGATTCCGCAGGGTCAACGACGTTGCCGAGAGATTTAGACATTCTTCTGCCATGTTCGTCTACAACCCAACCATGTGTGAGAACTTGACGATAAGGCGCAGAGCCTTTGATTGCGACTGCAGTCATTAAACTGCTGTTAAACCATCCGCGGTGCTGGTCGCTTCCTTCGAGATATAAATCGCATGGCCATTCTAAATCGTCCCATCCGTGTTCGTACTTCATGTCCAAGACTGCGAGATGGGTTACACCGCTATCAAACCAAACATCGAGGATGTCTGTTTCTTTTTTAAATTCGGTTTCGCCTGTTTCCGGATGTTTGAAGCCTTCAGGGATGATTTCATTTATATCACAATCGAACCAAGCAGAAGAGCCTTTTTGTTCAATGAGTTGTGCTACCCGTTCCATGATGTCTGCATCAAAAACAGGTTTATTCGATTGTGCGCCGTAAATCACGGGGATTCCCACTCCCCATACTCTTTGTCGAGAAATACACCAATCGGGTCTTCCTTCTATCATTGCGGTGATGCGTGCTTGACCTTGGGGGGGGAACCATTTCACATTTTTTATTTCTGCCAGGGCTTTTTGCCTGAGGTTGTCGTGATCTATTTTTATAAACCATTGATCTGTGGCCCGAAAGATGACGGGGTGTTTGTCTCTTTCACTGAAAGGATAGCTATGCTGATAGTTGTATGCCTTAAGGAGATGCCCAACTTCTTTGAGACGATTAACTACTGTTTCATCGGCTTGTTCGATTTTTTGTCCTGCAAACTCTCCTGCTTCTTGAGTGAATACCCCCCCCTCATCTACAGGGCAGAGGATTTCCAATCCATATTTTCTGCCTGTGTAGAAATCTTCTGCACCGTGTCCGGGAGCAGTATGTACCACTCCGGTTCCCTCTTCCGTGCTGACATAATCTGCGAGGACTGCGATGGAGTCTCTTTCGAAAATCGGGTGTTTGAAAACTACGCCTTCAAGTTGTTTGCCTTTTAGAGTTTTTAAGATATTGTAGCCAGTCCAATCGAGTTGTTGTGCAACTGATTCGATTAAATCTTTAAGAATGATATATGCTTCATTGTTTACTTCCAATAACACGTAATCTAATTCCGGATGAAATGCACACGCAAGGTTTGCGGGAATTGTCCAAGAAGTTGTCGTCCAGATAATGGTGTAAATGTTTTTGTTGTTAATGTTTTGGAAAATGTTGTTCGGGTCAGAAATCATTGGAAACCTTACGAAGATTGCAAGGCTTGTTTTGTCTTCATACACTAACTCAGTTTCCGCAAGTGCGGTTCGGCTATAAGTTGACCAGTGGGTGGGTTTTAGGTCTCTATAAATAAATCCTTTTTTTGCAAGTTCGGCGAACGCTCGTACGATGGCGGCTTCGAATCCGAATGCCATGGTTTTGTATGGCTTATCCCATAATCCGAGGATGCTTAATCTTTTAAATTGCCTTGTTTGAATATCCGCATACTCTTCAGCATGGTTTCGGCAGGCATTTCGCATTTCGGATGGCGAGAGCGACTTTCCCAGTTTTTTCATAACGGCAAGTTCAATGGGTAAGCCGTGTGTGTCGTAACCGGGGATGTAAGGAGAATGAAACCCACGCAAGGTTTTGTATCGCACCACAAAATCTTTTAAAGATTTGTTAAGCATTGTGCCAACATGAATGGGACTGTTTGTGTACGGTGGTCCGTCATGAAGAATAAATTTTGTTCGTCCTCGTCGTGCTTTTTGGATGATTTCATACAAATTCATGTCTTCCCATTTGCGCTGTGCTTCAGGTTCGCGCTTGGGCAGGTCAGCCTTCATAGGGATAGTAAAATCCGGGTCAGGCAAGTTTAAGGTTGCACGAAGATCCATGGAAAGAAAAGAGTTTACCAAATCGAGGCTATATGAGTACTGTTTCATGATGAAAAGTGGGTTGACAGATGCGTGAGTTCGTGCTGTCTCATTTCCAAGCCAAACTTATTCTGGGAGCGAGGAAGATAGGGTTAGATAAATATAAAGTATCTTTGGATTTAGGCATAAGTGTTTCAGAGGTTATATTTAATGATACAGGTGTTCGGTTTTCGAATGATGTGTCTGTCTCTTGGAGTGAAATTGACAAGATTGCAAAAGATGAAAAAAAGTGTTATATGATTATGACAGAAGGTGCGTTACCCATACAAAAATCTTCTCAATTAACGCATTACATATTGAGTCTTTATCCCACTAAGAGTGCTCCGACTTTATTACAGTCTGGCTTTACGATGCATAGGATAAAAGATTGCGACCCTTGGGAAGATACATTACAGAAAATTCAATCTGTTAGTCCGGTTAAGGGGCATGTTTTAGACATCTGTACAGGTCTAGGATATACGGCTATAGCGGCGTCAAGAACCGCACAGAGTGTTTTAACGATTGAACAAGACCCTGATGTCATTGAAATTGCAAGGCTTAACCCATGGTCGGAAAAACTGTTTACTCACAAAAAAATTGAAATACGAATCGGAGATGCTGTTGAAATTATTGCACAGTTACCATCGGGAAAATTTGACAGAATCATTCATGACCCGCCAACAATGCGTCTGGGGGGAGAGTTGTATTCATTTGATTTTTATGTGCAATTAAAACGAGTTTTAAAAAGAAACGGAAAGTTATTTCATTATATTGCAGATCCCAGCAGCAAGATGGGGGGGCGACATACTCCTGGGGTTATAAGAAGACTACATGAAGCAGGATTTCGACACGTAAAAAAGGTATCAAACGCGTTTGGCGTTGTAGCAATACCTTAAAAACTTAGGCTGTCCAGATGAAAGGCTTTTCATCTGTCATAACTTGCCCTTTTCCAAATGCTTCCACAAGATATTCAGGCAACGTGAACACACTTTGATGGAACCTTGGCGTGTAGTATTTAGTTTTCACGTTTCTTTCTTGAAACCTTTTTTGTAAATCTTGTTCAGATAACTCCAGAGGGTCGTACTTCTTGCTTCCCAACACAAACCCCCAAGGCATCATGAATGTTGTCATTAGTCCGTAATAGGGTCTTGTAATCGGGAAAACGGATTCGACTGTTTTTACGCATGCTGCCATACAGTCAGGGTAATTCATGTTTGCACAACCGGCTTGTAAAGCCAGTACACCGTCATCCGTTAATGCGTTTTTACAAATTTCAAAATATTCTTGTGTGAAAAGATAAATCGCGGGTCCGCCCTCGAGCGGGTCGGGCAGGTCGCTAAGAATAACATCAAACTTTTCATTTGTTTCTTCGAGATATTTTCTTGCATCCGTGTGTAGTAATTCCACTCGTGAGTCCTCGAATGAGCCTTGATGCCATTCAGGCATGTGGATTTTGACCATGTCAATTAACTCTTTATCTATATCCACCATGACTGCACGTTCGACAGTGTTGTGTTTTAACGCTTCTCTAAGTGTCGCTCCCTCTCCCCCCCCTGCAACAAAAACACTTTTGGGGTTGGGGTGAAGCGTCATTGCAGGTTGGCTCATACACTCATGGAAGATGTGCTCATCCAGCAAACTGCTTTGGATTTTGAAATCCAAGAAAAGTGTTTTCCCAAATCTTGGAATTTGACAGATTTGATATTCTTGAAATTGTGTTTTTCCGTGAGCAAGCACAGATTCCACAGTGAAAACCCACTCTGTTGCTTCGGTGTGAGTTTCGCTTATAAACATCCCTGTTCTTTGGCTGTATGACATTTTTTCTCTTTTTTAGAAACTCGAATACTCTCTTTATTTGTTTTCAACTTCGGGCTGTAGTCCTCGGCGAACTACTAAAAATCTCACGCGTTTTGGCTTAAAGCGCCTACACAGTTCGTCTATTGCTTTTTCAACGTGAACCGTCTCGCTGCAATAAAACAGGTCTACAGCAGCGTATCCATGTTCAGGCCATGTGTGAATTGTATAGTGAGATTCTTGAATAATCACAGCACCTGAAACACCATAGGGCATGAACTCGTGGAAGGAACTGGTAACGACAGTTGCATTACTTCTATTTGCAGCCTGTTCCATTGCTTCGCGAACTGTTTCGACTTTCTCGAGAGCGGTTCCATCACAACCATAGAACTCCAAAAGTAAATGGCTTCCCAATGCGGGATCAATTCTCGGATCGGATGGTTTTTTGAAATCATCATCTGCAATCCAGTCTTGAAAGATATCTTTGTCTTCTCCCGGGATAACAGTCCAGCCTTTGTCTACTTGAACAGGTTCAAGCACACTTGCGTTTTTCACGCGTGAAAACAGTTTTTTCACAAAGGCGAGGGGTGAAAAAAAGGCACGCGAAGACACGAACGCCATCAGCGTCGCGCACAGAGCCAATCCAGTTAGAGCCAGCATTGCCAGCATCCTCCTGCGCTATGACGACAGAGGCGCCCACGCGCCGACCCCACCCCCGACGTTTTAGTCGAGTTGGCCAAAGTCAAGCCTAACGTATTCATTTCACGTGAGAGCCGCCCATGCCGTACAAAGCCGGGACCCGGCGGCGAAAGCAAATTGTACCCTAATTTATGAGTTGTCAAGGGTTATTTAAAAAAAGTATAGAGACATTTTTGTCGCTCACTTGAAATCACAATTGTTTTTGACTTAAATTGTCAGTTAGGTGGAGCAACTCTTTGGTGTAGAAATAAAGCTCATTTAAAAGCAACGTCTCTACCTGCAAATTGAACTCAAAAGGAGGCAATCATGACGTTCTCAAGACTTTTGGTCTTACCATTCTTGGTAATTACCCTTTCTCTTTCCTTTTCCTTAAAGGCTTCTGCACAATGGC
>CAZSPF010000028.1:15706-26359 GCA_964608695.1 uncultured Fimbriimonadales bacterium
CCAAAACTTACCAGCAGAAGATCAATCTAAATGCTTGCCCTAAGTGCGACGTGGCTTGTACGATGCGCGGAAAATGCGGATGCGGTGAAATGACCGTTCCGATGAATGGAACACTTGGTTATGCCTGTATCGGTTGCCATCATTGGTCGAAAAAGGACGGCGTTTGCAGGATGTGCAAGACACACATGAAACAAGCAGTGATGACTTATGCATGCGACAAATGCCACGTGACTTCAAAGAACAAAGGGAAATGCCGTAAGTGTGGAGACACGATGAAGCAATACATCATGCCTTATTACGGCATTTAGTGCTTTATTCTTTCTCTTTGAAAAGAGCCTGTTTATTGTAACAGGCTCTTTTTCTGGTTCTGGAACAGTTTTTCCTTAAATCTCGTAAGATTTCTTGGAGGAGTTTCCAAACTTCTGTCAAAATAGATATTAAGCCCGGAGCAATGGGTCGTGCGCATGAAGGACTTTTTAAGCCCATCAACGCGGAGGGTTACTCCGCCTGCACCACTTACACTCCGGGTGGCATAAAAATTGCTTTAATTTGTAATTATTGCGGCGACATGGAGCGAGTTGCCTCATTTGCTCCTTGATTTTTGAGCATCTCCCATACGGATTTTGAAGGTTAGCCTTTAACAGCACGTTTTAATTCATGGCAAAAAACAGAGAATTATCTGAAGAGTTTAATGAGGATCGCCAAGGCATCCCTTCGTATCTTCGTCGCTTGACGAAGGAGCCATTACTTACGCCGGAGGAAGAAAGAGAACTGGCTTTTAAAGTGCGTGCCGGATGTGAAAAATCCAAAAAAAGGTTAATCGAAGCAAACATGCGATTGGTGATTAACATTGCAAAAAACTATCGCAGTAGAAGTATTCCTTTTGAAGATTTAGTACAAGAAGGAGCTATCGGTTTAATGAACGCGGTAGAGAGGTTTGATCCCGAGCGCGGATATCGCTTTTCAACGTATGCCACACATTGGATAAGGCAAACAATCGGTCGCGCACTGGATTCGAAAGCAAAAGCGATACGTGTACCCACACACGTAACTGAGCGGTTACGGCGTTTAGAAAAAGAGCGTTCACGATTAGAAAAAGAACTTGGCAGAGATCCAAGCGCAGAAGAGTTGGCTGAAGCAATGGGATTGCCTTTTAAGAAACTATTGTTACTTTTGCAGTCTTCTCAAGAACCGGTTTCGTTGGATGTTATGGTGGGGGAATCCGAAACAACCGATTTGATGTCACTGTTACCGGATACAGATTGCTTTGACCCGGAAAATGCCGTGATAGTAACTGAAGCGTTTAGATGCTTGTTACAAATTATTTCGACATTATCAGAACGGGAACAAGCGATAATGAAAAAGCGACTAGGCCTTGACGGCTCTTACGATAAACCAAACCTAAGAACCGTTAGCGATGAAATGAATCTATCTCGAGAGCGGATTCGCCAAATCGAAGTACAGGCGATACGTCGCCTGCGTTCGATTGCGCAAAAACGAAGACTTAAAGACCTGTTTAACCCGTAAGCACTTCAGATGCAATCTGCCCTACAAAGTCCACTTCTACATTAGCCGCTACTTCGTTGTATGCAAGAACCGGAACGGATACTTGATATCTTTCCAATAATCTTTTCAATGGCAAGCGCAGTGAGTTTCCGGTGAGAATGATTGGTGAATTGAATCCATTTGCATTCGCACGTTCGATTTGGTTAAGTGTGCTTTTTGCCAAACGCTGTGCATCATCGGGTTCCAATGCTAATGTGTTGCCATAAGGTGTTTGTTGTATTTGCTCTTGTAATTCTCTTCCGTATTGCGGTTCAATAGTGATGCAGTACAGTTTCCCTTCCGGATTGAGATATTGCCTTGTGATGGTTCTTGGTATGGATGCTCTTACAAGTTCTCCTAATTGTTCAGGTTCTTTTACTCTTTCGCCAAAATCCGCAAGTGTTTCTAAAATTGTAACAAGGTCACGAATGGGGATGTTTTCGCGGAGAAGATGCTGTAACACTTTTTGAACTTCACCAATAGTGAGTTTGCTTGGGATTAATTCTTCAACAACAGCAGCATTTTGCTCTTTGACATTTTCCAATAACGTTTGAACGTCCTGTCTGCTAAGTATTTCCGCAGAGTGTGATTTTACAATTTCGCTCAGATGCGTGCTAATCATTGCGCTGGGTTCGACAACTGTGTATCCACTTCTTTCTGCTGATTCTTTCAAGCCTTTTTCAATCCACAGCGCATCAATGCCGAAAATCGGGTCTTTCGTTCGTGTGCCAATTACAGGGTTTTCTACTGCTCCGCTATCAATCGCAAGAACTTGATCTGGAAATGCCTGTGCACGAACAATTTCTTCTCCTCGTATTTTTATGGTGTATTCATTTGCACCTAATTGCATGTTGTCATGAATACGTACACTTGGAAGCACAAACCCGAGTTCGATAGCCAGCTGTCTTCTTAATGCAGTGATTCTTGATGGTAAATCTCCACCGTGTCTGGGATCGGCGAGTTTTGTTAATCCGTATCCGATTTCCAATTCAATAGGATCGATATTTAGTAAAGGCAATACAGCATCGGGGGGATGGGTTGGTTGCTGAGATTGTTGTTGTTCTCCAACAATATCTTGCATTTTTTTTGTTTGCACAACTTGTGTATCTGCAAATCTATACATCATTAATGCAAGAGCACCAAATCCTAGAAACGTCAATGTTGGAAATCCGGGGACGATTCCGAGCACTCCTAATGCAATCGCTGTTCCAAGAATGGCTTTGGGTTGATTTATTATTTGCCTTAAAACAGCAGATCCCATTCCGGAATCTTGCCCGGAACGTGTGACCATCAAGCCTGCGGTAGTGCTAATAAGTAAGGCAGGAATTTGTGATACCAATCCTTCACCCACACTAAGAAGTGCATATTTTTGAAGAACATCCATTGCTGAACCTTCGCTTCGCATGAAGCCAACAACCAAGCCGCCAATGATGTTTACGATGATGATAAGGATTGATGCGATAGCATCACCTTTTATAAATTTACTCGCACCATCCATAGAGCCATAAAAGTCTGCTTCGCGTTTAATTTCGATTCTGCGTTCTTTTGCTTCTGCTTCGGTAATTAACCCTGCATTTAAGTCTGCATCAATTGCCATCTGCTTTCCTGGCATGGCATCAAGAGTAAATCGCGCAACAACTTCAGCGACGCGTGAAGCACCGTTTGTGATAACAATGAATTGAACGATAACAAGGATTATAAAGGCAACAAGACCCACAACAAAATCACCACCCATTACGAAGTTGCCAAATGTATGGATTACGTTCCCCCCCGTTCCCGACCCAAGTATGAGTTTTGTCGCGGCGATACTGAGCACAAGTCGAAGCAGCGTTGTAAGCAATAGAACAGAAGGAAATGTGCTGAAGTGTAAGGGATGAGAGATATTCGTTGCAGTGAGAGCGATACCGATTGAACTTGCGATACTAAGAATTATTGCGGCATCTAATAACCAAATCGGGATGGGAATAATTAAAATCACAACAGCGGCGAGAATGCCAAGCGCCAAAATCAAATCTGAGTTTTTAAGGATTTTATCGAGCTTCATGATTTCGACTACAGTCCGCCTTTATTCAACATCCTCAAGCCTTTGCTTAGCCGAGCGGCTCTTTCTGCCGGTAGTGCCGATAAGAGTTCCGCTAATTTCTTGTCTTCCATTTTTGCAATAACCAGTAACGCATCACCATCCTCCCATGTTTCGAGTAATTTCACGAGTGCGTCCGTATCCATGCTTGACCAAATTTTCGCAACTCGTTCCGTGCCGTCCTTTTGAATGCTAGGCGGCTCTTCGGCTTTTGGTTGTGATACAGGAGGGGGGGTGCTTTCGATAACTTCTTTAGGTTGCTTAACTTCAGTAACGTTACCTGACGGTTCTTCTTCTGCTATCTGTAATTCTATTTGATCGGTCTTTGCCTGTTTTTTGGGTGTGATTCCGGGCACAGTTATCGTTCCTGAATATGCTAAGCCGATAAACAAACCTCCGATAACAATTACAGCAACACAAATAATAATTAAAAATTTCATCTATTCACCTCACCTAAAATTTTTCGCACGTAATTTTGTGTTTCCGAATAAGGAGGAATGCCGTTGTATCTTCTGACTGCCCCGGGACCTGCATTGTATGCCGCAAGAGCAAGATCATAAGAACCAAACTGGTCTAACATTTGCCTAAGAAACCTTGCACCCCCCCTTAAGTTTTGAGCAGGGTCGAATGGATCTGCAACTCCGAGCGCACGCGCTGTGTCAGGCATCAGTTGCGCGAGTCCTTTTGCACCCTTTGGAGAAACTGCATTAGGGTTCCACGCACTTTCAGCAGATATAAGGGCGATAAAAATATCCTCATCAAGGTTAAACTCTTGAGCTGCTGACTGTGCAATTTGCTTTAATGATTGCAAATCCACATTCATGTTGCTCCATTGAACGCTTAAAGGGCGGATGAGCTCGCGCTGTGCACGATTGTTCCGATTCACCATTTGTGCAAACGAACGTGTATTATTTGATTCCGTTCGTATCGGTTCGTTTTCATTTTCGAATAACTCTTGCATGCGAGATTGAATTTCTCTGATGCGTGCTTGTACACCTTGAGGTCCAAGAGGTCCTATTCGCATTTATGCCGCCCTCCTTGAAGTTGTCCAATCATCAAGATGTTTTTGTTCCGATTTTGCGACTTGTTCTCGCCACGCATGTTCTGCGATCTCTTTTAACTTTTGAATTGTCTTTAATGCTTTTCTTGCTTCCTGCCATTCATAGTTCGCTTTTTCTTCTTCTTCCAACAGAATAGCAACGATAGATTTTTGCGATTCAATCTCATCGCTTAATCGCGTTATGTAGTCTTCGATTGTTTGGTACTCTCTTATGGATTTTGCACCTTGACGCAAAACCATATTCATCAATTCTTGTTTTTTAAACAAGGTTTTTTCTGCGTCTTGTCTTGCTATTCGCGCATCTCTAAAGGCTTTCTTTGCCCAGTCTTCTTGTAGGATTCTATAATCCAAGACCTTTTGCAAACGAAATTCAAACTTACGCATTCACAATCTCCTTTAATCGTGATACTGTTTCTTCGAAAGGTGCTCCGTGCTCATTTTTGTGTTGTTTTAAAAATGATGTAATTTGAGGCCACTTTTGAATGGCTTGATCTGCAATCGGTTTCGATCCGGGTTTATATGCACCTATAGAAACCAAATCTTCTATTTCTTGGTATGCCGAGAATAGTTCGCGAAATTTATTTGCTGCGGCTACTTGCTCTTCAGGAACTATTAATCCCATGACGCGGCTGAGGCTTTGCATCGGGTCAATGGGTGGGTAATGACCCATGTTTGCCAATTTTCTTGTAAGAACAATGTGTCCATCAAGAATCGAGCGCGCCGTATCCGAAACTGGTTCATTTGTATCATCGCCTTCCACCAATACTGTATATAAAGCGGTGATTGAGCCTTTATCTGAATTCCCTGCTCTCTCCATTAATCTTGGTAAAAGTGCAAACACACTCGGTGTGTAACCTTTTGTGGTAGGAGGTTCACCAATTGCAAGCCCCACCTCCCTTTGTGCCATTGCAAATCTTGTGATGCTATCCATCATCAAAAGCACATTTAATCCTTTATCGCGAAATGATTCTGCAATGGCAGTTGCGGAAAAAGCAGATTTGATGCGCACGAGAGGGGGCTGTTCACTTGTTGCGACTATAATGACACTTCTTTTTAATCCATCTTCTCCCAAGTCATTTTCGATGAATTCTCTTACTTCACGTCCACGTTCTCCCACAAGTGCAATAACATTTACATCTGCTTTTGCTTCTCGCGCTATCATCCCCAAAAGCGTACTTTTCCCCACACCACTTCCCGAAAAGATTCCGATTCTCTGTCCTACTCCACATGTCATTAAAGAGTCTATTGCTTTTATGCCAAGACTGAGTGGTTTATGGATTACTTTTCTGTCCAAAGCATTCGGGGGGGCATTTTGAACGGGGTAATATTCTTCTACAGACAGTTGGCCCTTACCATCAATTGGCATCCCCAAACCATCGAGAACACGTCCCAATAAACCAACCCCTGTCGGTACTCGATGACATGTGTTCGTATTTAACACATGACTTCCCACTTTCACTCCCATTGTTTCTCCGAAAGGCATGAGTAGCACGCGGTTGCCTCGAAAACCTACAACTTCCGCATAAATGGGTTGTGTATCTTTATCAATTCCCTCTGCATATATTTTGCATAGGTCACCAACTCTTGCAGAAGGTCCGGATGATTCGATGACGATTCCCACAACTTGGCAAACGCGCCCGTATACACGAATTAGATCTCGTGTTTGCATTCGATTCCTTTGTTTTTCAAATGTAGGAACGGGAATCTGCACTATGCTACTTCCTCCTTAATGAGTTGATTGAACTTCGTTTCGATGCGAGCGTCTACAATTCCGTTTTCCGATTCAATCATCAACGAACCTCTGTCAAGAGATTCATCTCCAAGTATTTCTATTCCTTGAACTCCTGATGCCGTTGCAATTAAATCAGTTTGTCTTTTTTCAAGTTCCGGAACATGAAAAGGATTGACACGAATACGTATCGTATTTGAATTAATCACTCTTTGCAAAGCATCTTTCGCAATAGAATAAATCCATTCCGGATGAAGGCTTAATTCTTCATTAATGATTTTTTTTGCAACTTCAAATGATAAATCTGCGAGGTTTGATTCTGCTTTTTCAAACCAAATAGAAATAGACGCCTCGATTCTCCGTATCAAAGATACAAGTTCGGTCTGGAAACTTTGAAGAGTAATTTGTTCTTGATTTTTCGCTTGTTGTAATCCTTCGTTAAAACCGATTTGAAAGCCTGTTTCATATCCTTCTCTAAATGCCGATTGTTTAATTTCATCAATAACTGAAGTTGCATTATCAAAAACGGGTTCATAATTACCTTTGTGTTCGGAATACACTCTTGATAATTGAGAGACTTCCGGAAGGACATCATCCAGCTTTTCGAATTCTCCTGTTTTATCGCTGTGAAAGATACGCTTAAACAATGGTTTCCTCCTCTGATCCACGTCCAACGCTGATTTCTCCTGCTTCTTCAAGGCGTCGAATGACTGAAACTATTCTCTGTTGTGCTTCCTCCACAACTTTCAGTTTCACCGGTCCCATAAACTCCATATCTTCTTTCACCATTTCGGCAGCACGTTCAGACATGTTCATGAAAATTTTGTTTTGCACATCTTCCGGTGTTCCCTTTAATGCAAGTGCCAACTCTTTCATTTCAATTTCACGCAAAATTTGCTGAACCGCTCTATCATCGAGAGTTACAATATCTTCAAATACAAACATCATATTCATGATTTCGTTAGCAAGTTCTGGGTTGTTGTTTGAAAGTGCATCGAGCAGTTTTCTTTCCGTACTTCTGTCTACGTGATGTAAAACATCAACGAGAGCTTTAACCCCCCCTACTGATGTCATCGCGGCTTGTGCAATACCGCTTGTTCTTCTTTCCAATACTTTTTCCACGCGTTTAATCACTTCAGGTGGAGTTCTGTCCATAAGTGCAAGGCGTTCCGCTACTTCTGCTCGCAAGTCAGCAGGCAATCGAGACAAAACCTGCGCTGTTAAGGAACTCGGCAGATGTGCAAGCACGAGAGCGATAGTTTGCGGGTGCTCGTCTTGAATAATGCTAGCAAGTTGTATCGGGTCGCTCTTTCTTAGAAAGTCGAAAGGTGTTCCCTGCAAGGTTTGGTGAACTCTGTCGATGACCTCTGAAGTTCTGTCCTGACCAAACGCTACAAGCAACATCTGTCTTGCGTGTTCAACCCCCCCTTCTGCTATATAATCTTGAGCCAATGCCATGTCATGAAACTCTTGAATGATATTGTTTCGTATTTCGGGAGTAACTCTATCAAGTCGTGCAATTTCAAGAGTAAGCAATTCAACATGATCATCATCCAAATACTGCATAACTTTGCCACTGATTTCTGCGCCGAGAATCATCATCATGATTGCGGCTTTTTTTCTATTAGGAACTGCTAACGCCGTACTTCTCATGACTTATCGTGCCTCCTCCAAGAGCCAACTCTTTACAAGTAATGCAACCGATTCAGGTCTATCATCTGCCATTTTCAAGATGCGTATAAGGTTTTCATCGAACTTTTCGGGGATTTCTCCTACATCAGGGAAAGATTGCTTAATCATCGCTGCGCGTTGCTTCGCATGTTCACTTAGATCGTCTTCCTGCAATCCTCGAGGTTTTTGCGGCTGCATGGAGGATTGTGTTTGTGAAGCAGAGGGAAGACTGCCCATATTTTCTGAAGATGAAACATCTCCACTATAGCCTGTCAACGCCTTTGCACTAACAAGAACATTTCCTGATTCTTTTGATGCTTTACCGATGGCTTTTACAACCATAAACCCTACAAACAGTAAGGCAAGTACGGGAATTAAAGAGATTATTTGCTGCAAAGTTTGTCCGGATTTGGCAGATGCCAGTTCTTTAGCGGCAGATTCAGCAGCAGATGTATCGAATGCAGCAGTTGTAACACTTACTTTGAATTTTTCCGGATCAAGATTTGCGCCAATTAAGTTTGAAGCGAATTGTTCTATTTGCGCAGCACTGCTTGCTGCAGATTCATCGAGCATGATGCTCACTCGTGCTGAGATTAATGAACCGGGCGCTACACTCTTGTTGCTTACTTCAGTGGTGGTCGGAAAGTTTTGAGTTCGAGATTCCATTTTGTAACCGCCGCCTTGTGAACTTGAAGTTACAGTTCCAGCGGCAGGTGCTCCAATTGTTGCAGCCCCCCCTGCACCTTGTGGGTTGTTGGAGTATTCTTCAATGACTTCATCACTGCTAATGGGACTTTTTCCCGTTGAATCGGAACGAGTAGAAACTTCTTCCTTATCAAAATTCATTTCAACTGTTGCGCTTACAACTGCTTTTCCTGGACCTGCAACTCGATTAATCATTTCCTCGATAGAGCTTTTTAATCGTGCCGCTTCTGCAATCTCCGCTTCCCTCTTTTTACTCGCGATTCCCGAGCCCCCATCTGATTCATTACTTCCGTTGTACAGCACCATCCCATTTGTATCTGCTACTGATACGTTTTCGGGATTGAGTCCGACCACCGCACCTACAATGGTGGTAACAATCGCTTCTGCGACAGTTCTGGGTGAAGTTGCAGTCGGTTTTAACTGCACTACAACGCTTGCAGAAGGTGCTGTTCTGCTGTCTGCAAATGGCGATTCATTACCCGGATTAATATGAACCTTCGCCGCCGCAACAGGACCCATCATCAAAATTGTTTTTGCAAGTTCCTCTTCAAGCGCAACACGAATTTTTTCCTCTTGTAATGGAGCCGGATCCGTGAAACCCATTTCGGAAAGCCGTGTGTATCCTGCCGCGCCCATTGCGGGCAAACCTTGCATCGCAAGTTTTGCACGAGTTTCAGGAATCATGGATGAAGGGACTTGAATACTTCCATCTGCCTCCTGCTTGTATGGGATTTTCAGCTCTTGAAGTTTCTGGATAATCCTTCCCTGTTCCAAAGGATCAAGAGGGGGGAATAATTGCTTCATATCAGGAGAACTGGAAAAATAAAATACAAATACAAGCAATGAAGTGAGTAGCGCACCACCAACAAACGTGACAGTCTTCGTCGTTTTGTCAGCGGTTTCCCACCATGCTTTAAGTTTCAACAACGTTCCGCCCATTTCCGTTTTTATTTTCCTTTAAGAGCGGAGCAAACAGTTTCGCTTTAGATTTGCAGTCTTTGAATCTCTTGATACGCTTCTAATAGCTTATTGCGCACTTGGATTGTTAACTGCATCGAAAGCGATGCACGCTCCATTGCGAATATCACGTCGTGATATTCGACTTTCCGACCCGCCATCAAATCCTGTTGCATCTTCGCAGCGTCTAACTGCGAGCGATTCACTTCTTTGATAGCGTCCATCAGAAGTTGTCCAAAGTCATCTTTGCCTGCACTTTCTTTAATTGCAGTTGATTGTGTTAGACTTTGTTGGAGCGGTTTAAAACTTTCTATACGCATTTATTTTTAAACTCTTCCAATATCAAGTGCATTTTGAAGCATCTGCTTTGTAAGGTTAAATGCATTCAAATTTGCTTCATATGCACGGCTTGCACTTATCATGTCCACCATTTCTGTTATAGGATCTACGTTACTGTAATAAACAAGCCCGTTGGCATCTGCATAAGGATTACCTGCGTCTTCTACCGCGCGGAACGGAGACATATCTTGTACGGTTCCCGTTATGGCAACACTGCCATCTCTGCTTTGCATTAATTCAACAACTCTGCGACGATAAGGATCTACACCGTTCATTCGCATCGTATTTGCGTTTGCAAGATTAGAAGAAATAACATCCATTCTGTATCTTTCAGCAGTTAATGCACTTGCACTGATCCCAAATGTTCTAAGCAAACTCATCAGGGTCTACCCTCCTTAATCACGTCTTTTAGTCCTTGGAAATGTCTTCGAGCGAAAAGACTGACAGCGTTATAGTGTAATTGTGTTTCCACCATTGCGGCTACCTCTTTTTCTAAATCCGCATTGTTACCATCCGATCGCAAAGATCGAGCGTCTTCATTTACGCGCGAAGGATGAAAATCTGAAC
>CAZSPF010000029.1:0-3620 GCA_964608695.1 uncultured Fimbriimonadales bacterium
ACATGACAGGATGGCGCATCGGTTTTGCTTGTGGAAGTAACCACGCCATAAAAGCACTCGGCTTATTGAAGGATAACTTAGACAGTAAACAGTTCGCCGCAATTGCAGAAACAGGTGCATACGCCCTTGAAAATGCAGACAACTCGAAAACTTTCGATCTTTATAAAAAAAGAAGAGACATATTGGTGGATGGATTAAACGAGTTAGGTTGGTACATCGAAAAGCCTAAAGCAACGTTTTATGTCTGGGCAAAAGTTCCCACAAATGAAACATCAGCACAGTTCGCCAAAAGACTGCTGGAAGAGGCAAAAGTCCTCGTTATTCCCGGCAACGGATACGGGCACGCAGGTGAAGGTTTTGTTCGCATGAGCTTAACTGTTTCTGGTGACAAAAACGGTGAACTGCTTCACGAAGCCGTTGAAAGAATAAAAAACGCTAAAATTCTCAAGTGACATACGAGCAGGCAGTTGCATACATCAGCTCTCTTCAAAAAAGAGGATGGCGATTAGGCTTAGACCGAATTTTATATTTTCTAAATCTAATTGGTAATCCCCACCAAGAATTAAAGTATTTCCATGTTGCAGGGACTAATGGGAAGGGCAGTGTTACAGCAATGCTTCAATCAGTTCTTTTCGAATGTGGATACAATGTCGGAGCATTTTATTCCCCGTATGTTTACGACTTTCGAGAACGCATCCAATGTGGTAAAGATTTTATCTCAAAACAAGATGTCGCAAGGCTAACTGAATATTTAATTCCGTACAATGAAACTATTGAAAAAACTGAACTTGAAGGATTAACAGAATTCGAGTTTAAAACGGCTATGGGCTTCCTTTTTTGGAAAGAAAAAAAATGTGACCATGTTTGCTTGGAAACAGGGTTAGGTGGAAGATTAGATGCTACTAACGTTGTATCCCCTCAAGTCTCAATAATAACAGAAATCGGATTAGATCACACACAGCATCTTGGAAGTACAATAGAAGAAATCACAAAAGAAAAAACTGGAATTATTAAGCCTAACATCCCAGTAGTAACCGGAGTAACAAACAAAAACTGCTTAGAAATCATTCAAAAAAAATCTGCACAACAAAAATCTCCACTTTGGGCAATAGGCAAAAACGTATTTGTAAAATCAACATCAATATCTTGTGACGTGAAAACTCCAAAATCCAAATGGGATAATTTAACAACCAATTTAATTGGTGAACACCAGCACAGAAATCTTGCCCTTTGTATATCTGCTTTAGAAATATCAGATATCTCTTTTCATGAAAAACAACTTAGAAAAGGCTTAAACAGCGTCTCTTTACCAGGCAGATTCGAAGTAATCTCACAAAAACCGACAATTATTCTCGACGGCGCACATAACCCGCAGTCCATTTCTGCTCTATTAAAAACAGTACAAGAGAATTATCCAAATCACAAAGTTAAAATTATTTATAGTGCATCAACAGGACATGATATAAAAGGAACAGTTTGTCAACTGATAAAAGCATCAAGTGATATAATGATCTGCGAAATGAACCACCCCAGAAGAATGTCATTAATAGAAATGAAAAACATCATTTCAATGTGTGGTAACCCAATAAAATATTTTACAACTTCACAAGACGCCTTACAACATACATTATCGAACATCAAGCAAAACGAGTTACTCCTAATTACAGGAAGTTTTTATCTGCTATCGGAAATAAAACAGCACTTCAACGCTATGAAATAAACTTACTCGCTTCCCTTTTAATGCTTCGCACAATACCCGTCAAACCCATGCTTTTCCCAAGAGAGATTTCATTTCCAAAAATTTCGTAAACAACTTCTTCTGATACCTCTGCAATTTCTTGTGGTGGCAATCCTGATAATCCTTCATCAAGAATAGCCGCAAGTGCCATTGCCGACACACCTTGAGGATTTTCTACGGCAAAGTGCAGTTTCATACTCCCGTCTTTTTCTTGAGTTGTCCAAACATACACCTCAGATTCGCAATCCTGAACCTTATGTTCTTCCGAGTAAGGAGGTGAGGCGATATTACTTTCAACTGGATGATATTTATCAGCCAAAGAAATAAGAGTTTCTATTCTCTCTGCTCTGCTTGAAAGAGAGTTAATATCTTCGATTATCTTTTTTAATCGTTCGGGAGTTTTGCTCACATCACTTTTCAATAGGAGCATTTACTAAGTTGCCCCACTCTGTCCAACTACCATCATAGTTTTTAACTTTCTCGTAACCCAAAAGATATTTCAACACAAACCATGTATGACTGCTTCTTTCGCCGATCCTGCAATAAGCGATAATCTCATCACTCTTTTGAAACCCGTTTTGAACTTCGTAAATCTCTCTTAACTCTTCTGCAGTCTTAAATGTACCATCTTCTGCGTTAACCGCTTTCGCCCATGGTATATTTTTTGCGCCGGGAATATGCCCTCCCCGTAACGCCCCTTCATTAGGATAATCGGGCATGTGTAACCTTACACCTGAATACTCTTCTGGTGAGCGAACATCAATCAACTTACCCTTCGTATCAACGTGGCTCATGACTTCATCTCGAAACGCACGGTTTTCCCTGTCATTTCGAGGTGATGCCTTGTAGTCAGAAGGTGCAAAACTTGGAACTTCCTGTGTGATAGGCCTTCCTTCTTTTATCCACTTAATGCGCCCACCATCTATTATTTTGCAGTTGTTATGTCCAAATAACGAAAACACCCAAAATGCATACGCCGCCCACCAATTGTTTCTGTCTCCGTAAAACACTATCGTAGTATCGCGGGTAGCTCCCATACTTCGCATCAGTTTCTCAAACCCTGCTTCTGTTATGTAATCCCTTTTAATGGGGTCATTTAGGTCCCTAGTCCAGTCAACTTCTACCGCTCCGGGAATGTGCCCGCTTGGATACAACAATGGGTCTTCGTTTGATTCAACAATTCGAATAGCTGTGTTTCCAAGGTTGTCTTGAACCCAATCCGTCGAAACTAGTACATCAGCATGGACATATCCTCTTGTTTCAATATTGGTCATTTGCTTTTTCTCCTTCGAAATTAGATCACTGCTCAAGTAAGATCTCCCATTCCTTCAACTTTTTTTACCCATAGGATACTCAGTGTTTTCAATGACTAAAGTTACGAGAGTCAAGCACACCGATTATACTCGTAACGGGACTAGCGTACCTTTAAAACTTAAAAGACTTCCGGGTTACCTTCAACTCCTGAATCCGGGGGCTCATTGCTCTCTTCTTTAGAACTGCATCCTTGAAACAAAATCATCGAGAAAGAAAAGAATAACGCTGTTATAAGTGCAAAATATTTCATAGAACCTTAATTTTATCTCAACCCAAGCCTGTATTTCTTCTTGTTTCCGAACAATTTTGTTCAAACTATACTAACTCTGATACCCACTCCTTCCAAAAGTTTAAGGTATTCTATGCGAGTTTAAGGAGACCCATTCAGGTCTCCCATCTAATCTCGTCAGGGGGATACTAACTTAATCATGAAAGATTTCATCAGGACATGGATGCGTCCGATTTTGGGATTGCGCTACATGCGCTTTTTTTTGTTAAACGTTCTGTTTTTCTCAATACCAACCATGGTCTTCGCCGCCGGCGATGCAAGCGTTGAGCTCAAATTCCA
>CAZSPF010000029.1:3655-5874 GCA_964608695.1 uncultured Fimbriimonadales bacterium
TCGCTTGGTTTATCCATCATCGCCATCCTGTTTGGATGGGGCTTTGCAAGATGGGTTCTTAAACAAGACCCGGGCAGTGAGAAAATGCAGGAAGTCAGTGAAGCCATCCAACAAGGTGCAAAAGCCTATCTGAGAAGGCAAATTCAAACCATGTCCGTTTTCATCGTCATCTTGGCTGTTGGGCTGTTCTTCCTCTATCACCACAACGAAGGATTTAGAGATGTAAAAGTTTATGGAATCCCTGTAGCACTCCTTCTATCGGCGTCCTTTGTAATGGGTGTTCTTGCTTCGTACATCGCTGGCTATGTCGGCATGATAATGGCTGTAAAAAGTAACGCACGAGTTGCACACGCTGCTTTAACAAGTTATAAAAACTCATTAGAACTTGCATTCAGAGCAGGTTCGGTTGCAGGGCTGATTACCGTTGGCATGGGACTGCTCGGTGCAACCCTTATATTCCTGTTTGCTCGCGAACATGCGATGAAACTTCTCATCGGATTCGGCTTTGGCGGTTCTCTTGCAGCGTTGTTTATGCGTGTAGGGGGTGGTATCTACACAAAAGCCGCTGATGTTGGTGCAGACCTTGTAGGAAAAGTGGAAGCCGGTATCCCTGAAGACGACCCTCGGAATGCTGCAACAATCGCGGACAACGTAGGAGATAACGTAGGCGACTGTGCAGGCATGGCTGCAGACGTATTCGAGTCTTACGAGGTCACGCTCGTCGCGGCAATCATCCTCGGGGCTGCAACGGCATTGATTTTCGACCAAGCAACTTGGATGAAACTCATCCTATTCGCTTTAATGGCTCGCGGCGTTGGGATTGTCGCTTCCATTATTGGTGTGTTCATGGTGCGAGGAAAGGATGATGAAAGACTCAATCCACTCGCTCCAATTTCAAAAGGTTTTATGTCATCCGCTGCACTGGCGGCAATCGGCACATTTGTCCTAGCCTACTTTATGATGCAAGACGTTAACGTTGTTTCCTATCGTGATTATTCTGGAGAACAATACGGAGGGTTAACGCTTGTTGACAAGAGAAGGGCGCAAGTTGTTGGAGCGATTTCACAATTAGAGTTTCGTGAATCAGTAATCCCTGCAGGTCAACCTGAACCTGACAAAAAAGTTGCTGACAAAACTGATGAAGAGTTAGCAAAAGACGTTAATGACGTACTCCAACAAGATTATCAGCGCATTGCTTCCATGAATCCTGAAATGGCAGATAAAATTCAACCTCCAAAAGAAGTCTCTGTTGAAGAGATACAAACTGCACGCAAAGATGCTCTGCTCAATTACACGTTAATTTCTGACAACCGAGTCTGGGGACCGTTAATTGGTGCACTTGGCCCAATGGTTGCAAATGAACCGGTTTTGGCAAAGGTAAAAATTTCACCGGGTTCATTTCCCAATCAACCTCCTACTGATCCCATCGAGATGTGGCAAAGGTATGACAAGTTAAGTCTCGAAAATTTAAAGCAAGGCGGAAACGTGGAGGTAATTGAAGAGGTTCCGTTAGCATTAGGTGTAGGAAGAGATGGCTCCCTAATGTGGGTAGTGGGAATGCAGGAGACGGTAACGGATACAACCTCAACATGGAAACCCATCGGCAAGACTACGGATAAAGATGCCTTGTTAAACGCTTTAAATCTTTCCTACACTCGAATTAAAGTAGACAGAGGTGACAATCCGATGGTTCCGACTTTAGTTCAACCAGACGGGATTATCGGAACTGTCGCTGCAGAAACAAGGCAAGTGGAATGGTGGAGATTCTCACTGGCACTGTTCTTCGGAATTGTGATGGCATTCTTCATCGAAAGGTTAACCGATTACTTTGTAAGCTTCGAAAAACGACCTGTAAAGGAAGTCGCAGCAAGTTCGTCTGCCGGACCTGCTCCGATGATTATTCAAGGGTTTGCGTACGGCATGGAAAGCAGTGTTTGGGCGGTGTTTGCAATCGTTGTATCTCTGATTACTCCTCTGTTCATCTTCCCTCCCGAACTGTTTGGCGGATTCATCTTGAGTTTCTACGGCATCGCATTAGTAGGGCTGGGATTACTCACAACTACTGGATACATCCTCGCTATGGACACGTTCGGACCGATTAGCGACAACTCGCAAGGTATCTATGAAATGTCCGGTGCAAAGCATGACGAAGTAGTGAAAGAAGGAAGTCTTTCCGGAAGCAAAGCTGTTCAACGTCTCGATGCCGCAGGCAACACAAC
>CAZSPF010000029.1:5903-25706 GCA_964608695.1 uncultured Fimbriimonadales bacterium
CGCTGTTGTCGCTGCAGTTGCCTTGTTCCATTCGTATGTCGAGGATGCAAACCTCACCGCTTTGGGACTAAGGCTCGAAACACCTCAAATCTTCATCGGCTTGTTGATCGGTGGCGCTACTCCGTTCTTGTTCAGTGCATTCTCGATTAACGCTGTCGGAAGAGCTAGTTTCCAGTTGATTGAGGAAGTTCGAAGGCAGTTTAAAGCAGATCCGGGAATCATGGCAGGCACATCAAAGCCTGACTATGGCCGTTGCGTTGAAATAGTAACAAAAGCAGCGCAAACTGAACTTTTAGGACCCGGTATCTTGGCTATCGCATTACCTGCTCTTGTCGCGTTTGGATTGTCTATCGGACAGCCTACGACAAAAATTGGAGGCATGGAGTTCAACTTAGTGGGAGCACAAGCGCTTGGAGGATTCCTTGCAGGTGCAATTCTTACAGGTCAATTGCTCGCAGTATTGTTGGCAAACTCAGGTGGCTTGTGGGATAACGCCAAGAAAACAATTGAAGATGGATTATATGGCGGAAAAGGTTCGGACGCTCATAAAGCAGGAGTGGTTTGTGATACTGTAGGTGACCCGTTCAAAGACACCGCTGGTCCTGCACTTAACCCGCTGATTAAAGTTATGAACTTGGTCGCGCTTATCCTCGTACCGGTCGTTATTGCACCGTTATCACAAATCACATTGTATATCGTCAGTGGTGCGTGTGTAGTCGCTTTGGGAATAGCGGTGTTCTGGTCGAAAAGAGGTTCGATAGGAACTGAAATCGCGAAAACCACCGGCGAATCTTAATATTATCGAGCGTTATAGATGGGAATCCTTGTTGATAAAAACACAAGAGTAATCGTACAAGGCATTACAGGTCGCGAGGGTTCCTTTCATTGTTCTCAGATGATTGAGTACGGTAGCAAAGTAGTTGGTGGAGTCACTCCCGGTAAAGGAGGCACAACCCACCTCGGAGTACCTGTATTTGACACTGTCCGTGAAGCAGTGGAAAAAACAGACGCGAATGCGACTGTAATCTTTGTACCAGCACCTTGGGCAGGAGATGCGATTCTTGAAGCAGAAGCGGCAAGCATCCCATTTATTTGCGCTATCACTGAAGGGATTCCGCAAAGCGATATGTTAAGGGTTGTAAATCGCTTAAAGGATAATAAACGCAGCCGCTTGTTGGGACCGAACTGCCCCGGGATTATCACGCCTGATGAATGCAAGATTGGCATCATGCCCGGGAACATTTTTCAGGATGGTCCTGTTGGACTTGTTTCTCGAAGCGGAACACTCACATATGAAATTGTGTGGTCACTTACGAAAGCAGGTTTAGGCCAGACAACTTGTGTGGGGATTGGCGGAGACCCACTCTTGGGCACTACATTTATCGACGTGCTTCCTTTGTTTGAGTCAGACCCGGAAACTGAGGTTATCGTTATGATTGGTGAGATAGGCGGAAACGACGAAGAAATTGCATCTGAATACATCAAAACGATGTCCAAACCCGTAGTTTCATTTATAAGTGGGCGAACAGCACCCCCCGGAAAGCGAATGGGACATGCAGGTGCGATTATCAGCGGAGGCGTAGGCGGACCTGACAGCAAAGTATCTGCTTTAAAAGACGCCGGTGCAGTTGTCGCCGACACGACCGAAGAAATAGCAGGCTTTGTGAAAGATGCATTGAAGCATAAGGTGAAATAGGATTTGTCATCCCATCAATCTCGTCATATACTATTAGAAACACATGAAATCCATCTACTTCGATAATGCCGCTTCAACAAAGGTAGACCCTCGAGTGTTCGAAGCGATGAAACCTTACTTCTGTGAAAGTTACGCAAATGCAAGTGCGCTTCATTCACCCGCACAAGAAGCAAAGGTTGCAGTGGAAAAAGCGAGAGAATCAGTTTGTGAGTTATTGGGTGCAGACGACCCCTCAGAGATTATTTTTACTTCAGGTGCTACTGAAGGCAACGACACGGTTTTGTTCAGTTTCGATGGGACAATGCTTGTTTCCGCCATCGAGCATCCTTCGGTTTACATACCCGCATGTGAGTCAGGCAGAGCGTTTTTTATCCCTGTTGATGAATCGGGAACGCTCATTCTTGATGAATACAAAAGAATGCTTGAAATTCATAAGCCTCAGTTAGTCAGCGTAATGCTTGTAAATAACGAGATTGGATCAGTGCAAGATATAGACACGATTGGTGCAATGGCACATGAAGCCGGAGCAAAGTTTCACTCTGACATGACCCAAGGCATCGGAAAGTATCCTGCCAACGTATCCGCGCGGCCTATTGATTATGCAACTCTCTCGGGGCATAAAATTCACGCACCTAAAGGAATCGGTGCATTATGGGTACGAACTGGCGCACCATTGAAACGGTTCATGGTGGGAGGCACACACGAGGCAGGACGCCGTTCGGGAACTTTAAACGTCCCGGGAATTGTTGGATTAGGCGAAGCCGCACGAATCATCCTTCAAGAGAAAGATGAACATGAGAGATTGAGGAGAATGAAAAGAAGGATTGTGAGGGCAGTGCTGGACAGCATCCCTGATGTAAAAATTAACGGGCAGGAAAATGGAGCACCTCACATTTTAAGCATCAGTTTCTTCCGCACAGAAGGCGAAAGCATCATCATCAACTTGGATGCGCAAGGAATTTGCGTTACCGCTGGTTCAGCATGCAGTTCGGGCGGCAACAAGAAGAGCCACGTGTTAACCGCTATAGGGCTGCCTGATGAGTGGCTCAGGGGCACTGTGAGGGTCAGCCTTGGTAGGTTCAATACGGAGGATGAGGTGGACAGCCTAATCGAAGCCCTCATAGGGTGTGTACAGTCAGTCAGAAGCCTATCAGGGTACGTAGGAGCATAAAGAAGGAGTTTTGGAGTGGGTGTCGAACAGATTGGCTTGAATCTTGCGTCTGTACTGGAGGTTTTTTCGGCAGATTTGAAATTAAAACGAGAAAGTGGCTAAAACATGGTTGACGAATGGCGAAACTTGTGTTACTCTGTTATAGTCCTAAAAGTAAAGGCACGGGAGATTTTGCTTGGCAGAGAGGGATGTGAAAGGAACTCTATTAGAGTCAATTAACCTAAAAAAACAATATGAAATATGTTGAAACTTTTCTTAACATATAGCGTATACAGAACCGGCTTGCAGAAGTGAGTGAACTAGAAAGAATAAAAAACGATATGACAGTAAAGACATTAGTGCCCCCGCATACGGAGGCAGATGAGCCCATCGAGGATGACCTCTTAGAGATAGCAGATGGGGAGGAAGACGAAGAAACCTCTCCTGAAGCCGAAGAGCAACCTGACGACTCTGAGGAACTCGAGATGTGGATGCGCCAAACAAGGCGCGCTCAACTGCTTACACCCGAGCAAGAGATTTCTCTCGCTCGGCGCGTTCAGGCGGGTGACGACCAAGCGAAGCGCATTCTGATTGAGTCTAACCTGAGGCTTGTGGTCAGCATCGCCAAGAAGTACAACGCACGAGGCATACCGCTTGCAGATCTCATTCAGGAAGGAAATTTAGGGCTTATACGAGCAGTTGAGAAATTTGACTGGCGTAAAGGCTTTCGATTCAGCACGTACGCAACGTGGTGGATTAGAAGGGCAATTGCGAGAGCTATCATCAACCAAGGGCGCACGATAAGGATCCCCGTTTACGTGGCTGAGCATATCAACAAGGTTGTGAAAACTCAAAACCGTTTACAGCAAGAGTTCCAGCGTGAGCCAACCGAAGAGGAGATAGCCAAAGAGGTTGAGATGCCATTGGACAGGGTGAGAGAACTCTTACGAGTGTCGAACGAGCCGTTGAGTCTTGACACTCCAGTTGGTGAGAAAGATAATAGCTCTCTCGGTGATTTTGTGCCTAACAAAACGTTACCAGAGCCAGCAGAAGTATCCAATACTTTGATAAAGCGACAAGAGATAGATTCTATTCTTAGTCGTTTAACGTCTCGCGAAAGAGATGTTGTCAGGTTGCGATTCGGACTTGACGATGGAAGACAGCGTACGCTCGAAGAAGTTGGCGCGGCACTGAACGTTACACGTGAGCGTGTGAGGCAGATTGAACTGCGCGCAATGAAGAAACTCCGACATATTGGAGATAAGCTTCGCGCTCTCGGTGTTCAGCTGCAATCCAGCGCGTAAAATCTATAAGCAGAAATAAAGATATAGTTGCGCTTCTTTAGTTTAAAGAAGCGCAACTTCTTTTTCGCTCTTAGAAAAGAGATTAATAAATGATTTAGTAATTTGTTTTATAAGTTCTTCTTGCTCAAGTTCTAACGGTTGTGGTACATGTGAGTGATGAAAGATATTTGCAGGATCGATTTTGGGAAGTGAAATAGGAATACTACACTGAGCGAGTGCAGCGGTTTTAGTCACTTTCAATGCACATCCCACTAATTTTCTTCCTGTTTTTAGATCTACAACATCGTTTACTGAAATATGCTTAAAACAATCGGAAACGCTTGCTTTTGCTTTTGCGAAAATTGTGTTTTCGGCTAAGTCTGCTTGTATTCCACAATTTGTTAAGCCTTTTACAATTGGGTTTATCAGTGATCTGTAGATGGATTTTACATTCCTTGAGTTTTCTTCGAGCAAGTTTAAAGATACAGCGATCGAAACCGTTAAGTCGTGCCCGTGTAATACTGCTTTACCGCCAGTCGGACGGATAACAAAGCGGGTTTTAGAAGGTTGTTTCAAGTCAACGTTTGGATTTTGAAACTTCCCTAATGAAACCCATGTGCCATCCCATGTGTAGAGCCTGCAAAATGCAGTATCGAATTTATCGGCTGAATCAAGCAACTCAATGTCACGCTGCATGTTTGCGTGTCCATCCAACGCTATATCTTTTACGACGTAAAACATCACTTATTTTTCTACAGATGCAGTTTCGTTTTCACTGCTCCACCTAACATCCAGAGTTTTCGCGGCATATGCTTCATCGAGTCTTCCAACCGGCGTGTGATGTGGGGCAGATTTTAGCAACTCCGGATTCGTTTTCGCTTCTTCCGCAATTTTTATCATTGCATCACAGAATGCGTCGAGCGTTTCTTTTGTTTCTGTTTCTGTCGGCTCAATCATTAGTGCCTCTGGAACGATTAAAGGGAAATAGTTTGTGGGGGGGTGGAAGCCGTAATCAATTAATCTTTTGCTGACATCCAATGCACGTATCCCAAACTTTTTCAAAGGTGATGCCGTTAAAATGCACTCGTGCATGCAAACTTTATCGAAAGCAGGCGGAAAATCTTTACGCAATCTCTCCATTACATAGTTTGCGTTTAGAACAGCATAGTGTGCTATTTCTTTCATGCCCTCTTTTCCATAGGCTCGGATGTATGCCCATGCACGAACATTCATTAAGAAGTTACCATTCCAGCCGTGCACTCTTCCAATTGAGTGCGGTCTTTCATAATCCAACAGATACAATCTATCTTTTTTAACAACAAGTGGTACGGGAAGAAATTGTTCGAGATGTTTTTTTACTCCAACACAGCCGCATCCCGGTCCTCCACCACCGTGCGGAGTACTGAAAGTTTTGTGCAAATTAAAATGCATACAATCGAATCCCATATCACCTGGGCGAGTAATTCCTACGAGCGCATTCATGTTTGCACCATCCATAAAAACTTGCACTCCTGCCGAATGCAGCAAATCATTGACTTCTACAATATGTTTTTCAAAAAGCCCCACCGTACTGGGGTTTGTTAGCATCATTGCGGCGACTTCATCTGAAAGATTTGCTTTTAAGTCATTTATGTCAGTTACTCCTTCCGCATTTGTTTTTATGCTCTTCACGGAATACCCCGCACTTGCTGCACTTGCTGGGTTAGTGCCGTGTGCTGTATCAGGGACGAGGACGGTTTTTCTTTCCAGATTTTTTCTTTCTTCTCCCTCTCCACGAGATTCATGATATTTTCTTATCATCAGCAAGCAAGCCAATTCTCCCGATGCTCCGGCAGGAGGCTGCATTGATGCTGAATCGAAGCCTGCAATTTCTGCTAACCAAATTTGCAAGTCATGAATGATTTTTAGATTTCCTTGTACGGTCTTTTCCGGTTGGAGCGGATGGGTAAGCATGAAGTTTGGATTTGCGGCGGCGGCTTCGTTTACTCGTGGGTTGTACTTCATGGTGCACGACCCTAAAGGATAAAACCCTGTATCAATGCCGTAATTTCTGTGACTTAGATTTGTAAAATGCCGAACGACTTCAAGTTCGCTTACCTCAGGAAGTTCGGCAGGTATTCTTATAAACTCTTTTGGTATTAGCTCCGAAACATCTGAACTTTGAATATCTAATTTTGGTGGTGAACTTCCGATTCTTCCCTTTCTTGATTTTTCAAAAATCAGTTTAAAATCTGCGCTCATTAATTCACCACCTTTGCCAATTCAAGTGCCAATTTGTCTATTTCGTCTTTAGTTCTCACTTCAGTTACACAAAGGAGTAAGCAGTTTTCCAATTCGGCGTTGTAATTTCCTAATGGTAAACCTGCGAGTATGCCTGCATCAAGAAGTTTATCTTGGATTTTGTTAGCGTTGGTGTTAATGTTTAATGTAAATTCGAATGCAAACGGGTCACTGGGGAACTGCAGTTTTACATTTGGAATTTTAGTTAACTGCTTTGCGGTGTAGTGTGCTTTTTTCACACACGTTTCTGCAAGTTGCCTGAAACCGTTCTTTCCTAGTGCGCATAACCATACTGTTGATGCCAACGCCATTAACGCTTGATTTGTGCAGATGTTGCTTGTTGCCTTTTCTCTACGAATGTCTTGTTCTCGAGTTCGTAATGTCATTGTAAATCCGCGTCTCCCTTCAGCATCTTTTGTTCTTCCCACGATTCTTCCTGGAATTGAGCGAATCATCTCTTTCTTCACAGTGAAGTATCCTGCCATAGGTCCTCCATAACCCATCGGAATACCGCACGGCTGCATTTCACCAACGACACAGTCCGCACCATACTCACCGGGGGGCTTGATCACTCCAAGTGCAATCGGTTCTGAAATGATAATAAGGTGAATATCTTTCTCTTGAGTTTGTTTCCTGAATGCGCTTAAGTTTTTTATGCGACCATAAAAATCGGGGTATTGCAACACAACACACGCTACCGAATCATCAAGGTGATTTTTGATTTCGTCATATTCACATTCTGTGATTTCGCACCCTGCGGAACCTGCAAAAGTTTTTATGCATTCGAGGTAATGCGGATGTACAGATTTTTCAACTATCGCTTTTGATTTGTTTTTAATTTGAGAGGACATGATAACCGCTTCTGCAGAAGCGGTTGCTCCATCGTACATTGAAGCATTGGCGACGTCCATTTTTGTGATTTCACAAACAAGGCTTTGAAATTCATAGATAGTTTGCAAATAACCTTGACTGAGTTCGGGCTGGTATGGCGTGTATGCAGTAAGGAATTCTCCTCTTGTAATCAAAGGCAGCACAGTGGACGGAATATAATGCTCATAGACACCTGCACCAAGGAAGTTGATTAATTTATTTAATGATTGATTTTGTTCGGAAATAGTGTTAAGAGTTTTCAGGATTGAATATTCATCGAGTGCTTCAGGAATATTTAGTTCATTTCTTTGTTTTAAGTTTTTTGGTATATCTTCAAAAAGGTCATCAATGGAATTGACTCCGATCGTTGAGAGCATTTCTTTACGATCTTCATCAGTGTGAGGAATGTATCTCATTGGTTTGGTTACTCCGAAATTTGCAACGTGTATTGTTCTGCTGTAATCGTATTTTGTGGTTCTCCGTCCATTTTAATTTTCATTATCCAGCCTTCGCCGTAAGGGTCTTGGTTGACTAACTCACTCATTGAGGCAAGTTTTTCATTTATGGCGATTATTTCGCCGGAAACCGGCGTGTAAATGTCAGAAACAGTTTTTACAGACTCTATGGTGCCTACACTCTGACCTGCTGTAACAACACGCCCGACCTCAGGGAGGTCAAGATAAACGATATCGCCAAGTTCGGATTGTGCGTAGTCTGTAATACCTAATATAGCGGTATCACCTTCGACAGAAAGCCATTCGTGGCTGGATGTGTAGTGTAAGTGATTGGGAACGTTCAAATTATCCTCCTTTTCAAAACGCCGTTATTCTAACACAAACAGAGTGCTTTTGAGGTGGATTTCCTTCTAATGTGGGATTCCCATTTCTCTCCATTTAGAAGGTGTGTCTCTCCACTTTTCTCTAACCTTAACAGTTAAGCCGAGATATGCCTTTTGACCGATAAGTTCTTCTATTTCTTGTCTTGCTTGAGTGCCAATAGTTTTTAACATTCTTCCCTGTTTGCCGATCATGATGGGTTTCTGTGATTCTCTTTCAACAAATATAGTAGATTGAATCTTTGTTATTGGCGATCCGTCATCCAAAGAATCTTCTTCCCAAGAATCTATTCTTACCGAAATTGAGTGTGGAATCTCTTCACGGGTTTGCAATAGCACTTTTTCTCTTATGATTTCAGACACCATTTGTCGGAGGCTTTGGGTTGTTATGTAATCATCAATTGGGTATAGCGGATCGGATTCAGGTAAAACATCTTTAATTAACTGTTTGAGTTTTTCAATGTTTTCTCCTGTCAATGCGTTAGTGTACATCATATGTGGGTTATTTACAAGTTTTTCGTATGCGTCGTAGTGCATTTGTACAAACTCTGGTCTGAGCCTATCCATTTTGTTTAGTGCGACAACTGTTTTTTTGTTTACCTGATTGATGTGTTTTGCGATTTGTTTATCCTCAATGTTTGGCATTTTCGAAACATCCACAACGAAAAGAATGACATCGCATTCATCAAGCATTTTTAACGCGTTTTGAACGAGCATTTTTCCAAATTTCGTTTTAGGTTGATGAATACCGGGGGTATCATATAAAATAATTTGAGAGTTTTTATCATTTAAAATTGCAGAAAAAGTGTCTCTAGTTGTTTGCGGTCTTGGAGAGGTGATGGATATTTTCTCTCCAATTAAATGATTAATGATCGTGCTTTTACCCACATTAGGTTTCCCAATAACTGCAACAGTTCCACAACGAAATGTCACTTTAATCTTTTTCTCTAAAAACTACACCGATATTATTTCCCGGTTCTTGTTTTTTTTCTTTTTTTGTTGTTTTCGTTTTTTTGTTAACGAATTCACGCGGCTTTGTTTCTTTTATTTTCTTGGTTTTTGTTTTCTTTATAATTTCTTCCGTTTCTATTTCTATGTCTTCTAAGGGCTCTGGTATCACTTCTGAAAGCAATGCTAAAAACTCACTTTCGTAAGGCATGCTAACGACAGGCACTTCAAATTGTAAATCTTCTTCCGAAACTGTGTCAGGTTGTTTTTCCGGAAGGGTTTCGATGTTAAGCAGTGATTCAGGGGTCTTGCTGATTATTTCTTCGATATCGCTATCTTCGCCTACTAACATGACTTGTGTTGCACCTTCGGTCGCTTGGCTCTTGATATGAGTTGCATCCAGCACGACTGTTGATTCTTGTATTAAGTCATAGGCAGACCATCTGTCAGGCAATGTTGCTGTTCTATGTCCTGCACCTGTATAGTGTATAGACAGGTAGGGGGGGCGAGCATGAACGACATCACCGTAATAGTTCCACACCTGTACACCTGCTAAAGCACACAGTCCACGGATAATTTTTTCATTAATCAACGGTTCTCCCAAGAAAACCGAGCGCCATTGCAATTGAGAGTTATCTTCTGATTTAATTTCTCTAACGACAAGGCTTGGTAGTCCAGTTTGAGTATATTCGCCTAAAACAACGCAGTCCTCTTCGGGTATTGCGAAGTAACTTGGTTCAAGTTGTTCGACAACGCTCAAAGCACGTTCTTCCAATAACTCTGTTAATTGATGTTTTCGGTTAAGAATGGTAGTTCCTGCACGGCTTGAAAATGGCTGTGGTCTAATGGCAATGCCGGTAACTTCTCTGACTCTTTGTAGTGCGGGCCTACCAAGTTCGAACAATCCCGCACTGTAAACCCAGAAAAGAGTTTTTCCGTCTTTTTGCAGCCTGTTCCTTATTGCGCTTCTCACTTCGGGTCGTATATCCCATGCATTTAAGAAGATATAAAGCTTCGCGTCTGGGAAATGCAGACGGTGCGCCAGGTCACTTAAGAGATAAAATCCTGCACTTACTCCCGCTCTTAGCACCGCTTCTCTTGAGTCTTGTATTAATTCTTTGAATGCTCTTTGGTCACTGAGGTAGGCAAGGCTTCTTTCGTCTATTAGAACAACGACCTCAGGGTCTTTCAGGGGTGCTCCCAATGATTGAGTAAGTGCTTTCAAAACCTGTTTAGCTCTTTGCCAGATATTTGGTGTGTTTAGCCAACCATTGCCCCACAAGTCCATCCACGAAATCCCTGATGCATGTGCAAGTGCACAACCTAATCCCCTCCAGTGTGCCGCTTCAAGAGCTTTTGGGCTTTCCATGGCGGGGTTAAAGTCATCGGGTTCAATTTCTTGTGAAATGGGGGTTTTGAAGTCTTCCTCGCTGACGAATAATTTACCGTTGAGTGGAAAGCTGTCAATCGGGGCAGGAAATGCTGCAGTTCCACCCATTAATCTGTCCCTGTAAGAAGGCGGTCCACAAATAATGTCTACTTCTCTTGTTCTCAAAAGTTTTCCGAGGCTGAGGTGTGCATTTGCAGGATGCGACCATTCGAAAGTGTATCCATAACTCACAGCAATAAGGAACCAGCCGTCGCTCGCTTTTTTTACCTCCCATGCCAATCGCTTGATTCTCGCAACCATGGCGTCGGACATGAAGAGATGGTAGTCAACCCAAGGACGTTCGTTTCTTCTTGCTCTTAGAAACCCTTCTTTTGACAAAGGCAAACTGCTGAACTCCGGTACTTGAATATTCTCAAATTTGACTTTGCCATTCAGCCATGAAGCTTGCAGGGCTACTTGATCATCCGAGTAGCGGTAGCGAGTCCATTCTCTAAACCATTTCTCTCCGGCTTTGCTTGTGTCGTATCCCCAATCTTCAGCAAAGAACCATTCTCCTCTGTCGAGGTGTAAGCCTATGATGTGATGCGCAAGAGGTAAAGCACGTAAACTTTTTGTAAAAGCTGCAAGGAGTTTTGCTACATCTCCCCAAAATTCATCATCGCACACACTTGGCTCTGCTAACGATCCGTCTTCGTATCTAAAAACTGCATTTGGATATTTTTCTGCCCAGTCTTTTGAGCCTGCGAAAACAATTCTAAAAATCACTTTTGCTTTTGGATCAATTTCTATAATTCTTCTTAATAGATATTCTGCTATCTCGAAGCTTTCTTTTGCACCACTTTCATCTGAAGGAAAATCTATCGCTAATGAAAAAAGATGAACACCTGCTTCTGATGCTTTTCTAATTTGTTCAAGTGTTATTTCAGCCTTTTTTTCGTTTGCAGGGTTGCCGAAAAACATTAGGGGTGGACAGATTTCGTTTTGGCAAACGATTACCGGTTTACCGTTTATGGATACTATTCTTGGTGCTTCCGGGGGGGGTGGAATTTGCTCTAAGTCTTGTATGAATGGCGGTGGAAGAGGTTTTTGAGTTTTATCAGCGATTTTTTCAGTTATCTTTTTTAAACTTTTCGGAGTAGTTTTTTTTGTTTTTGTATCTGATTTTTCTTTTGCTTTTCTTTGTGTTCTTTTTGGCTTTTCTTCTTGCTCTACTGTTTGCTCACCAGGTTTTCTAAACTTTACTGAAATTAATGCTGACTCCGTTATTTCCATAGAGTCTTCTTCTTTTGACTCTTCAGGAATTACGGAGTCTTTTTCTCGAAAAACAACACCTGACACCGTAACGTTCTCTTCCTCCGGATTGCGAGACGTTTCAACTTGTAAATCTTCACCGCTTACTATTTCGGTATTTGATTTACCATTAGTCTTTAAGGTGTCATTATTATCTGACTTTTTCTTTTTCCAAATCCACATATTGTTTATTTTTTCTTTTTTATCTTATACTTATCGTAATAAAAAGGTTTTTTGCTACGGGTTCCTGAAGATAGTATTAAGTTTACCACTTACCAGCCGATTCCGCCCCCTGTAGCCGAGTTTCCGGACTGACCGATCCCAAAGGGCGAATCAAACGGTAGTGCCTTTACCCTTATAAAAAAGAAGATTTCTCTGCCAGGGCGAAAACCTACGTTATTCTCAATAATTTGAAGTACTGCTTCGGCACAATGTAAGTCGTATGTCAATGAGAGGTGGCGCGCATCAAAGCGGTTTAAGAACCCATTATAAACGAGCAAGAGAGACGCCTTTAACCTGCCTATTGTTAGAGCATCGGCGAAGAAATTGATGCTGCCCCATTTTTTTTGTCTTCCGTCATAGTTTGCTGACAAGGCAATTCGGGTATCGCCATTTTTATACAATGCGTCTGCTCTAACCGATCGCCATACCGCAGTTGCTGTATCGTAATTTGCGAGTGCACGAAATCTAAATTCGTCAGATTGTTGAAATTCCATTCGAATTGATGGCGGCTGCCATGCTACCTTTCCATCGCGTGCACGATTAAAATCATAACTTGTTTGCCCACCTATCTTAAACCCATTAAATATTTGCGCGAGAATATCAAAAGAGGCGTTTTCATATTTTCCTGTTGCATCGAAAGCCAAAGGTGTAAACCCGTGTTGGCGTCTGTAGTTATACCTGAAATTTGCTGTTAGAGCGTTACCGATTGCATACGAAGTTTTGATGTTTGCTTTAGGAGTGTATTGTGCAGTGTTGTCGCTGTACACACCTTGAAAAAAACCTAAATCATAATCATATAAAAAACCGCTTGAGTATCTTTTTGAGTCATTCATCCTAAAGTCGAATGCATACCTTGTAACTCCTACTTTCAGGAATTGGTCGTAATAATGACCGACAGCGAGTGAGGAGAAAAAGTTAGGAATAGATTTAAACTTTTCATCAGGAAGTAGTCTTCTTTTGTCTGTTCTAAAAGTGAGAGTAGGAATTCGGTCTGTCCCTCCAAAGAAGTTTAAATTTGAACCAATAGGCACTGAGCGTGAGTACTCTAAATCAGCCGATACTTGCTTCATGTCATAGTTTGTTTCGAACCTAACATCCAGCACGTTTCTCTCAAATGACGTACTGCCTGCTTTACTGTTAAATGCTGTGTAAGTTAAGTTTGTTTTTGTGGTGAGCGAGTTTGACCATTGGGTATTGTTAGAGCCTTGCAGAGAGTATTGTTCGTTTCGTGCAGTATCAGAAACATTTTCGAAACGAGAGAAGTTGAAATCAGTTTGTGCATTTTGTCTTCTCTTAAGATTAAAATTCACTTGAGTAGAATGTAACGTACTTTGCGGGCCTGCAAGATAGCTAAATCTCCTTGATTGATGATTAAAATTTAAATCTCCTATTGCCCAACTTTGTTTATGTTTGGCACCGAGAATAAAACTTAACACTCCATCAGGTCTTAAGAAATTCACCATAGAAGTTATGCTGTTTTCAGTTCCTTTTGGTCCATAAATATAATCTGCACCTAAACTCATACCTTTTTTTGTAGTTAATTCAGTTTTCCAGACACCGGAATTATTAGAAACCGGAAAAGTATATCTGTGCTTAATAAAGAATCCTTCATCCTGTGATTGACCAATTTGGGGAATAAAATCTCTGCTTCCCGCAGTTAAAGGTATTACTACTGAAGGTAGTGTCAGTATTGTGCTGCCTAGTACGGATACTTTTAACGTTTTAAAAACAATCTTCCTTTCAGGATCTACAATTACATCTTTTGCAAAAATATAAAAATGAGGTTTGTCATGATTACAGGAAGTCAACAAGCAGTTGTGACTGGTTACATCTTCTTCTGAACCTTCTACAATTCCTGCGGAAGCATAAACGTCGCTAAGGGCTTTCCCTTGTAAGAACGACTCCCTGATGTCTATATCTCCTTCCAGCAACCGGAAAGTTCTTCTTCGAAAATCAATAAATACAGTTTCGCCACGTATTACATAATCTTTGCTCAAAACATTCAGGTTTCCTTTCAAAACAAATTGTGAAGTTTCAAGATCTCCGTAAACTTCATCTGCATATGCTAAATAGCCTCTGTATTCGAAATTCACTTTTTCTCCTGAAACTTCCTTTTCTTTGATGTCCCAACTCTCAGCACTGATTATTTTTAACTCGTACTCAGGTCTGCCCTCAAGCAATGGCGGAGGAAGGCGCTTATCTTTTTGTTCATTTACTGGAAATCTTCCCGGCTCTAAGGGGTTTCCTCCTTCTTCTTGCTGAGCATAGCAAAACGGCATGAGCAACAAAAACAATAAGAGCTGAATTATTCTGACTTCCATAAAGCAATTGCCGCTATTAAAATAAAAATCACATTGGGCAACCAAGAGCCAACAATGGGCGGTAAAAATCCCGCTTTTGCAAGTTTCTGAGCACTTATCACCCACAAGTTATAGTATAGAAAAACGAGAACGATGCTCAATAAGACACCAATAAAAGGTCCACCACGAGAAAAGTATAAAGAAAAAATAGGAGCGGTTAACGAGAAAACAAAACACGCAAATGGCACGCTAAACCTGTTTTGATACTCCACCTCATATTCACGAGCCATCGCATAATTTCCCCTTTCTCGAAGTGTGAGGTATGTGTTTTTTAGTTCTCTCAGGTTTTGCCCCTCTGCTTGTGGTGTTCCAAAAAATGCGTCAACAGTCACTCTTTGACTGATTACATGTCTATCTTCAACTTTGAAAGAAACTAGTCGCGTGCCTTCAAAAACATAAATAATAGGCTTAAACATGATAAACAGCCCATCGCTGTATAGAGCATTATCAGTAGATGCGAACCAATATTCGCCTTGTTTTGGCTGGTGAAACACTAGAACATTCTTCATCTCTACCCCCCCACCGGGAGCGTTTTGTACTTGGCCAATACTGATATGATAGCGCCCGTTATCAAGTTTTAACAACACGTTCGATCGAACACCTATGGCTTCTGCGCTCATGAATATTTTTCGCAGAGTGTCTTGCATTTTCATAGTAGATTTTGGAGTAACGTTTTCATATAAATAAAAACTTAGAACAGAAACCATTAAGCCCATTATAAATATAGGAACCAAAACTCTTCTAATCGGAATTCCTGCGGCGCGTATGGCAGTCATTTCACTTTCACGTACTAATCGCGCCACGGTTAAAGATGCGGCAATTGTAATCCCCACAGGAAGCGTGAGGTTTAAAGTTGACGGAATGCTGAAATACAGCAATTGCATTACCGCAGACAAGGGTATCTCTTTTTTAAACAACTGTTCAGAGTAAAATATTAATGTGTTTGCCAAAAACATGATAACAACAGAAACAGTGCCAACCATAAAAGGCACCAGTAGCTCTTTAAACACGTATCTGTCTAATACTCTAATTTTCATGTTTATTTTATTACACTTTAAATTTCGGCTCTGCTCCATGCAAAATTCTTTTTATGTTTGCTCGATGTTTAAAAATAATAAAAACAGATAACCCCACGTATACTGTTATCAACCAGTTTGGATCACCCAAAAGGAAAGCCGAAAAAGGAGCAGTGAGTGCGGCTACGATGCTGGATAAACTAACCCATCTGCATACTGCAAAGCATAAAGTAAACACGCCAAGTGCTATCAAAGCAACATATGGGGTTACAGCGAACAAGACACCTAAAGCAGTTGCCACGCCTTTTCCACCTTTAAACTTTAGCCAAACAGAATACATATGACCCATAACAGCAGACGAGCCTAACACAACAGATGCTATCAAATATGTATGCTGTTCTGATAAAATCTGACCACCTATAAATGCTGGAAGAAACCCTTTAAAAACATCAAAAACAAAAACAAGCAGCCCCGGACCTCTGCCTAATACTCTTGCAACGTTAGTTGCTCCAATATTCTTGCTTCCTTCTTGTGTAATATCTTTACCTAATAATCTTGCTATCCAGTAACCAAAAGGGAGAGAACCGATCAAGTAAGAAATTAAAATTGCTATTATGAATCCAATGCTCAATTTCTACACTCCATTATGTTTAAGAATGAAGAAATAACGTGCTTTCTATGGTATTCAATTTTCTTGAGTAATTCATTTGAATCCTTTAACCCTAAAGATCTTGCCACTCGCATCAATTTATCTGGGTTTTCAGGGATAACACTATCGCTATCTAAATCAAGTAAGTAAAGAGCATTTCTGATTTCAGAATAAAAATTGTAAGATGAAAATAAGCTATCGTATTCAGTAACAGTTATCTGTTTATTGTCTAAAAATATTTCTAATAATGCCACAACAGACGTTTCATTTCTTGCTTTAAAATTATTCGATAGTTTTAAATAGCCACATGCCAATTCGATATCAAACAAAAAACCTTCTCCAAGTTTTATGTTCCTTTGTTTTTCATGTTGTCTAATTCTTTCATTTTGAACTCTTTTACGGACCTTCATCAACTCTTCAAGAGAGTCCTCGTTCCAGCCTCCTGAACTTTTGACTGCATTTATTGTATCGTTTGTTTCAGTCCAATTTCGCAAAGAACGTGCCCGTGTAAACGCAATTTTCTCCCATGGTTCCATGTGTTCATTGATGTAAGCAAGCAGTGACTCAGTTGAGCGAACGATGATGCCGGAAGAACCCTCTGCTCTTAATCTTGTATCAATTGGCATAAACCTTCCCGCAGTGTTTATCCTTCTCAAACACTTCATCCAATCATTAGCGACAAATTGTGTTCTCTCTAAGTCTGTATTATCTTTTGCGAGTAAAAAGATATCCCAATCTGAAGGTAGCAATAACTCCCTGCCACCCAATCTTCCTAACGCTACAATATCAATATCTTTTCCGCCACATTTTTCTAATGAATACAACAAGCTCCAATCTGTCATTTTAGTTAACAGTGAATATGTCTGATAAATATTTTTATGACAAGCATGTCTTAATCCATAGATTAAATAGTTACGTTTTATAAATTGACCTAGCTCCTCCTCCCAGTCAGCATTTTCTCTCAGCAGTCTCATATTAAACTCGTCTTGTATATTTGGTAATTCATTCACATCACATTCAATATTCTGTGAAAACGCTACATCCCATAAATCTTGGTGAAACACTAAGTCTGAAATATATCTTGGTGCATGTTGAATGATTAAGTCTACTCTTTGGGACAGTTGATTGTCATGTTCCAGTTGAGAAATAAAAGAGTTTTTGTCTTCAAGATTTGAAAACATTTTGTTTGCATAATTCATATCGTCATTCGATGTATAGTGATGTGTTATATAGCCTATTACTTTCTCATGTTCTTGTAATTCCTTTAATGCAGGGACTTGCCTTTCAAGCAACTCTCTCACTTGTTTCTTTCTTTTAGATATCTCATATTTAAGATTGTCCGGTTTTCTGTAATTCATCATTCTAGTTAGTATGAGAAAATCGTTTTCATCCGTGGGAATCTGATGCTCTTGTAAATCATAAATTATTTGTATTCGATGTTCAATTTGACGAAAGAACTTGTATGATTCAACAAGTAATTGAGAATCACGATCAGAAAGAATACCATTCAAGTTAGCTATTGTTATTGCTTCGACCGTTGGTAGATTCTTAACGTTAGGATTATCTTTACCAGTTAACAACTGTAAGGTTTGAATTAAAAACTCTATATCTCTAATTCCACCTTCTCCAAGTTTTATATGATTGTTCCACTGGTTTTTCTTTTTAATTTCATATTCATATCTCTTTTTTGCACTAACAATATCATTCATAAAATAGTCAGTTCTTGCCCCTGCATAGACGACTTCATCTTTTAATTCGTTGAACTGATTGGACAAATCACTATTCCCTGCACAGGCTCGACCTTTTAAAAGTGCCAATATCTCCCAAGGTTCTGCATAATTCTGATAATAATTCCTTATCGCGCTTATCGTATGACCAATTTCTCCCCCCTTCCCAAACGGCCTTAATCTTAAATCTACTCGGTATAAAGAACCTCTTCCCATTTTTCCTGTTAATGCTCGTATTAACTTCTCACATTTTCGCCTGATGTCGTCGATTTCTCTAACTTTATCATCTGAAATAGCAAAAATTAAATCAATATCGGAAGAATAATTTAACTCGCAAGTTCCCAACTTCCCTAATGCGATTACAGTAATAGGAAGATTTAGGTGGTTTGTTTCTTGCCACACAATTTCTGTTGTTAATCTAATAATCGCATCTGCTAAGAAAGAAATCGTTTGCCATACTTTATCTTGCTCTAGCTCAGATGTGAGATCCATAACTGCAATTTTAATGTTCCATTGCTGTTTCAAGAATCGTACTCTGTCTAGCTTATGCTGAAATGAATGTGCGTCCTCTAATAGTCTTTTGCCTTCGCTGTAAATCGTTTCTACGTTGACATCTTTTTTCAAATCATCGTGTTCATACAACAGTAACGCTAACTCTGGGTTTTGTATTATCGAATCTGACAGTGATTGACTCGAAGAAAGTAAGGTAATAACACGAGATGTAAACTGCGGACTTACTAACACATTATTGATGCTTTCTTCAGGAGATGATGCTTTTTTGAGCCATCTCTCTAAGTTTGCTACACATCTTTTTTTATCATAACTATTATCTATCAGCCTTATAAGGAAATTTTTCTTGTTGATTGGTAAACTTTCTGTTAACTTTTCGAGAAAGTTAGATGATTCGCCTTGGCTTTTTGAATCTCTCATATGTCATTCACTTGCCAAATATAAGATGCTTCTCCTTAGACCATATTTAGCAATAAAAGATAAATCGTCATGATCTCCCATAAGATCTTTTTCTATTCCTAATCCGTAATACGCTACCTGCAAATTGCTATCTGATTCACCTTGATGACCATCAACCCATCTGTATGCGAAAAGAACATCACCGTTATACCAAGTGACAGCAGGTGCAGAACGTGAATTCGTCCATTCGTCATAATATCGTTTTACTAACCAGCCCCCCCGTACAGTTTTATCAGAAATTTGATGTGCTGTGTACATCCCTGTCCAAGGACTATTCGTATCCCGCTTTAGTCCCAGACCAAAAATATATATTCTCCCGTCTTTTCCTGCATCTTTACCATTATCAAATAATGTCAAAAGCCTTCCGTCTCCACGTGCTTGTCCTTCTTCACCTTCTATCCAGTCCATTGCTAACTCACCAAGCGTTTCGTTTTCCAGCAAATAGTATCTCACTTGCCACCTACTTGGTTTTTCATCTCCTTGATTTTCTCCGGTAGTTAATACAATGACATTCTTAATTGTGTCTACACATGCTCCGACAGGATTTGTGCTTTTGGTTTCTAAAAGTTGATTCTTAATGAACCTGTCTTTTTTCCAGATTGTGTAATAAACTTCGTGTGTTTCCGCATTTTGCATAAATACAACGAGCCTGTTCATTAGAACAAAAGAAGTTACTTTTTTGTTTTGGCTATCGTTCAAACCGTAAATCGCCGGCGTCTTGTTTTTTTCCGGGTAACCCCAATACCTATACACAAGAATTCCGTTTTTTGTAGGTGCGAATATCCAGAAGCAACCCTCAAAAAATGCCCCACTTGGGTCTCCAGTTAATCCATCCATTATTTTTAGCGGCTCACTCCAAGTTTTTTCACCTATTAACCTTCTCATCAATAGAGCGCCGGGATTTGATGGATCAATATTCGGATTTTCACCTTTTTCCGGTTGTTTACCTAATTTTCCATAAAGAAGAAAGACGTTGTTATTATCTTCAACAAAATATGGTGAACAATGTGCTTTGTCAATTGTGTATCGATGACCTGCTGTTGTGCTATATCCATAGTTTATATCCGCACGTACATCTTTTTCACCAAAAATCCCGTTCCAGTTCCAATCAATTAATG
>CAZSPF010000030.1:0-6510 GCA_964608695.1 uncultured Fimbriimonadales bacterium
TATCTTTTATCTGAGTAACAAAAACAGGACCTGCTTGAATGACTGTAACAGGAACAAACTTCCCGTTCTCGTCAAACAAGTGAGTCATTCCTATCTTGCGACCCAAAATACCTTTTATCATTCGCTAACTCCTTCTGCCTCGATGGTTTCTCTGTGGTTCATCTGTGTAGCCCTTGAGTTGAGGGTCACACCACTTTAGCCTGAGAGGCTGAATAAAAATCCTTTACGCCTGCTTCACCTCGATATCAACACCACTTGGCAAGTCCAATCGCATGAGCGCGTCAATCGTTTTCGTTGTTGGCTCCAGAATGTCTATCAACCTTTTGTGCACACGAATCTCAAAATGCTCCATAGACTCTTTGTCAATGTGTGGACCTCGAATCGTACAAAACCTACGAATATCCGTAGGCAGTGGAACAGGACCGCTCACACGTGCCCCGTTTCGTTTCGCGGTCTCCACAATTTTTTGCGCTGACTGATCGATCACTCTGTGATCGTATGCGCGTAACTTGATTCTTACTCTGTCGCTTTGCATATCTTTTCCTTAAGAGAGAAAAGGGGTGGATAACCACCCCTTTTTCTTTCCGCTACTCTATCACCTCTGTAATCGTTCCGGCTCCTACGGTTCGACCACCTTCGCGAATAGCGAATTTCGAACCTTGTTCCATCGCGATGGGTTGAATAAGCTCAACGCTCATCGTGATGTTGTCGCCGGGCATAACCATCTCAACTCCATCCGGGAGTTTCAATTCACCTGTTACGTCTGTAGTTCGGAAGTAAAACTGAGGACGATATCCTGAAACGAACGGCGTATGACGTCCGCCTTCTTCCTTGCTCAAAACGTAGACCTCACACTTAAACTTAGTATGCGGCTTGATTGAACCGGGTTTGGCACAAACCATTCCTCTTTCAATGTCATCTCTGTCTACTCCTCGTAGCAGGAGACCGACGTTATCACCGGCTTGGCAGTAGTCCAAAATCTTTCGGAACATTTCGATTCCTGTTACAACAGTCTTTCTGCTTTCCGGCCTGAGACCAATGATCTCGACCTCTTCCATTGACTTCAACTGACCTCTTTCCACGCGACCTGTGGCAACTGTGCCTCGGCCCGTAATAGTGAACACGTCTTCAACTGCCATCAAGAACGGCTTATCGACATCTCGGACAGGCTCTGGAATATAAGTGTCAACAGCTTCCATGAGTTCAAGAATCTTCTTTGTCCAGTCGTTTTCTAAGTCAATCGGGTCTTGCTCCATTACCTTAAGGGCAGAGCCATGAATAATCGGCACGTTGTCACCGTCGAAGCCATATTTGTTCAATAGGTCTCTGACTTCCATATCAACAACTTCGATAAGCTCCGGATCGTCAACCGCATCACACTTATTTAAGAACACAACGATCCTCGGAACACCGACCTGACGTGCAAGAAGGATGTGTTCGCGTGTCTGAGGCATACAACCGTCGGTTGCACTAACGACAAGAATCGCACCGTCCATCTGGGCGGCTCCAGTAATCATGTTCTTAATAAAGTCTGCGTGACCGGGGCAGTCAACGTGCGCGTAGTGTCGCTTATCAGTTTCATACTCAGCGTGGTAGATGTTTATCGTAATACCACGTGCTTTTTCTTCCGGTGCGGCATCAATCTCGTCGTACTTTTTTCTCTCTGCGAGACCTTTCGATGCTAAAACGCTCGTGATCGCTGACGTTAGCGTAGTCTTACCGTGGTCAACGTGTCCTATCGTTCCTATGTTTACGTGTGGTTTGGTTCTTTCGAACTTTTGTCTTGCCATGTGTTGTTATCCTCCTACGTTCTTCCGCCATGCGCTTTGGTGATAATCTCTTCAGCAACACCCTGCGGAACATCTTCGTAATGCGAAGGTGTTACATTGGGTGCCGCGCGGCCTTGCGACAGCGAACGCAGAGATGTAACGTATCCAAACATCTCTGCAAGTGGAACTAATGATTTTACTATCTGAACGCCACCTGTTGCTGGCTCAGTGCCTTCTATTCTTCCGCGCCTCGATTGGATGTCACCCATCACATCGCCCAAGTACTGCTCAGGCGTCGTGATTTCGACTTGCATGACTGGTTCTTTTAATGTGGGGTGTGCTTTTTTACACGCCTCACGAAAAGCAAGCATTGCCGCTTGCTTGAATGCTATTTCACTTGAATCCACTTCGTGGTAACTTCCATCCACGAGGGAAATCTTTACGTCAACGACGGGATAACCCGCGAGAACCCCGCTTTCCATCGCTTCTTTAACACCTTTCTCAACAGCAGGAACAAACTCTTTAGGAATTGAACCACCAGTAATCTTGTTTTCAAAAACAAACCCACTACCCGGTGGCAAAGGTTCAACCTCAAGCCACACATGCCCGTATTGCCCAGATCCGCCTGACTGCCTTATGTACTTTCCTTCTGCCTTTGCATGTGTACGCACTGTTTCCTTGTATGCGACCATAGGTCTGCCTTGGTTAGCATTAACGCCGAACTCTCGGTTTAATCGGTCAACGATGATCTCTAAATGCAATTCACCCATGCCGCTGATAATCGTTTGTCCAGTTTCAGTGTCCGTAAAAACACGAAACGTTGGATCTTCTTGAGCAAGCCGTTGTAAGCTCGTCCCCAGTTTTTCTTGGTCTGCTTTGGACTTCGGCTCAACTGCAATAGAGATAACCGGTTCAGGAAATCTGATGGACTCTAAAACAATAGGTGCGTTTGTCGCACATACGGTCATCCCGGTTGTTACTTCATTTAAGCCAATTACGCCCACGATGTCGCCAGTGTATGCTTCATCTAAATCTTCTCTGCTGTTAGCATGCATTTGAAGGATGCGCCCTATCCTTTCTTTGCGCGAGCGGAGTTCGTTAGTTTGCGGATCGCGGTAGCAAACCAGATACTGACTTCCTTTACTTAACGTACCGCTATAAATCCTGATGTATGTTAAGCGTCCCACATACGGGTCGCTCATTATTTTGAATGCTAAAGAGCAGAATGGAGCAGAGTCGTCTACCTTCCTTATCACTTGCTCTTCGGTGTGTAAGTCTATTCCTTTTGCTTCACCGATATCTTCCGGACTCGGCAGGTAGTAGACAACAGCATCAAGCAGTTGCCTCACACCTTTATTCTTAAATGAACTACCAAGCAATATGGGCACGATCTGGTTATTGAGAGTTCCTTTACGTATTGCGGCTCTAATCTCATCTTTGCTGATGTCGTGACCTTCAAGAAACCTCTCCATAATGGATTCATCCACATCAGCGCAGGCTTCCAGTAAAGATTCTCGATATTGTGCGGCTTGCTCTCTTAAGTCGTCTGGTATTTCTGCTTCTTGCTCAGACTGTTTGACATCTTCGGGATAATAATATGCCTTCATCTCTACAAGATCGACAAGACCTTTAAAGTCACTTTCAGCACCAATCGGTATTTGCAAAGCAACCCCTTTGCAACCCAACCTCTGCTTAATTTTTTCCATCACGCCGAAGAAGTCCGCCCCAAGGCGGTCCATCTTGTTCACGTAAACTATTCGCGGCACGCCATACTTGTTTGCTTGTCGCCAAACAGTTTCTGATTGAGGTTGAACACCACCAACCGCGCAAAAGACTGCTACGACTCCATCCAAAACTCTTAAAGAACGTTCAACTTCAACCGTGAAATCCACGTGTCCCGGGGTGTCGATGATGTTGATCTTGTGGTCAAGCCAAAAAGTCGTTGTCGCCGCACTTGTGATCGTAATCCCCCTCTCTTGCTCTTGTGCCATCCAGTCCATGGTGGCAGTGCCTTCATGAACTTCTCCCATACGGTGTATTCGCCCTGAGTAGAAAAGTATTCTTTCAGTTGTGGTAGTTTTTCCGGCATCAATGTGTGCGGCGATGCCGATATTGCGGGTTTTAGAGAGAGGGTATTGGCGAGGCATAGTGTTCCATCCTTAGAATCTAAAATGCGCAAAGGCTTTGTTTGCCTCCGCCATCCGGTGAGTGTCTTCCTTTTTCTTCACTGTTGCGCCGGTATTGTTGTAAGCATCGAGGAATTCACCACTGAGTTTCTCTGTCATGGATTTCCCTGAGCGCTTCCTTGCGAGTGAAACCATCCACCTGATTGCCAAGGTGCGTCGTCTTTCCGGCCTCACTTCAGTGGGCACTTGATAAGTTTGTCCGCCAACTCTTCGAGGTCTGACTTCTGTAACAGGCATGCAGTTTTGTAATGCCTTCTCGAAAACTTCTATCCCGGGAACGTTTTCTTTCTGCTCACAAACCTCAAGTGCTTTGTAGAAAATTTGCTCTGCTTTGACCTTTTTGCCCTGCTGCATTAAGCGGTTGATGAAACGTTGGACCAACTCCGAGCCGTAAATCGGGTCAGGGAGTACAACGCGTTTCGGGGTTCTTCCTTTTCTCGACATAATCTTCCTTACTTTGCAGCCTTCGGCTTTTTAGTGCCGTACTTGCTTCTCCCTTTCATTCGATTGTTTGTGCCGGCTGTTTGTTGTGCTCCTCGTACGATGTGATAGCGGACACCGGGCAAGTCCTTTACACGACCACCACGAACCAATACAACACTATGCTCTTGAAGGTTATGCCCAATTCCGGGAATATAAGCAGTAACTTCAACGCCATTTGTCAATCTCACACGAGCAACCTTTCTCAAGGCTGAGTTTGGCTTTTTAGGAGTCATTGTTCGGACGATAGTGCACACACCGCGCCTTTGCGGATTGCTGCGAAGCGCCGGTGATTTCGACTTTCGCTTCACCGTACTTCTTCCTTTTCTCAATAGTTGATTGACTGTTGGCATTTTCTTGTTTTAAACGTAAAAAAAACCTTCTGCACATGACAGAGGGTTGTTCATCCTGACCGGCAATTTATGCCTGATTATATGTTAAAGATGTTTCCCAGTATAGGGCTACCTCCGTCTACGTGAGTATTTAGCAAGGTAGAAACCTTGCCAGATGGATATTTTGCACGATTATTATTGGTTGTGTCAAGTGGTTTTCGAAGGAGAATCTAAAATTATAGTAACCGGGCCCGCGTTCACCAGCTCAATTTGCATTTCTGAGCCAAACTCACCGGTTTTTGGTTCAATTCCTAATTGCGACAACGAGAAGAGAACCTTATTGAATAGAGCTTTTCCTTTCTCGAATTCTGCGGCGTTGTCGAACCCCGGTCTATTACCTTTGCTTGCATCTCCAGCTACAGTGAAATTGCTGATAACCATCATCTCTGCACCTACATCTGCAAGTGAAAGGTTCATTTTTCCTTGCTCGTCCTCAAAAACCCTTAAGTTTGAAAGTTTTTTGGCCATCCAATTGATGTCCTGTTCGTCATCGCGCTTCTCAACAGCCAATAATACGAGTAAACCACTTTTTATGGAGCTGACAATTCCACCGTTAACTTTTACTTTCGCACTTGATACCCTCTGCACGACAGCTTTCATGCGTTCAGGACTTACCTCCGAAGGTTCTCTGAACGCTTATTACATCCTGCATCATGCTGAGCTTTCCCATCACGTTTTGCAAGTGAGATAAATCCGAAACGTCAACTGTCATATCAAGTAATGCCGTCTGATTCGGAAGCGTGCGAATTGTTGCGGCGCTGACGTTCGTTTTTGTTTCACCCAAAACTGTGCTTATGTCTGCAAGTAACCCTTGCCTGTTAACCGTTTGAATTCTGAGGTTTACTGAAAAACTGGATTTGCCATCCCTTGGCCATTGCACAGCCACCATCCTGTCAGGATCAGTTTGTGAAATTTGCACTGCATTCGGACACAGTTTTCTATGCAGTATCACCCCTCGACCTTTTGAAATGTAACCTACTGTTTCATCACCGGGGACAGGCAGACAACATTTTGAACGCCTGAATGCTACGTTATCTATAGAGCCCGGACCGACAAAAATTTCCGATGCTCCAACTGCTGTCTGATGTGTTTTTCTTCTTACAGATTGTTTTTGTAAATCTGATATCAGTTTTCCAACAGTCCTTTGCACGGAGATTATCCCTTCTCCAATTGCAGCCAATAAACTTTTGATATCTTGTTGTTTTAATGACTTTGCAGCGTTTTCTAACTTTGCTTCAGTCATGTGTTCTTTAGGATCGAAACCTAAAGACTTCAATTCTCGTTCTAATGCTTCCTTACCGCGTTGAGCGTTTTGTTCTTTGTTTTGCTGCCTTAGGAATCCGCGAATTTTTGTTCTTGCACTCGCAGTTTTTGCAAACTTTAACCAATCCACACTCGGCATTGCATTAGAACGTGTGCTAACTTCAACAATATCTCCGTTTTCTAATACGTGGTCTAAACGCACTATACGTCCGTTTACTCTCGCCCCTACTGTTTTCATTCCCACATCCGTATGAATACGAAAGGCAAAGTCAATCGGTGTTGCGCCACTTACCAAATCAATCACGTCACCTTTCGGTGTAAAGGTAAAGACTTGTTCACCAAACAAATCCGTACTAATCGAACGCAGGAATTCACTTCCTGTTGTTGTTTCATTCGACCAGTCCATGATCTGCTGACGAA
>CAZSPF010000030.1:6546-22682 GCA_964608695.1 uncultured Fimbriimonadales bacterium
TCGAGGCTTTACCTTTATCTCCGGGTTTGTATTGCCAGTGTGCGGCAATTCCAAACTCAGCCATTCGGTTCATTTCAAAAGTGCGTATTTGGACTTCAAGCGGTTCCCCATTTGGCCCTACCACTTTTGTGTGCAGCGATTGATAGCCATTAGCTTTCGGTTTTGCAATGTAATCATAAAATAAACCCGGAATAGGTTTCCATAATTCATGCACCAACCCTAACACTTTGTAACAGTCACTCTCATCGTTCACCATGATTCTTATTCCTAACAAGTCATATATCTCATCAAAATCAAAGCCGTGAATTTCCATTTTTTGGTAAATACTGTAAAGGTGTTTCGGCCTCCCATAAACTTCGTAGTGTTTATATCCTGATTGGTCTAACCTTTCTTTAATTAAAACGATGGCTTCATTTACCTCTTCTTCACGCTTTTTACGTGTTTTTGCGATCATGTCCGATAATTTTTCGAACTCTTCCGGATATAAATTCTTAAAACTTAAATCTTCCAGTTGCCATTTCATTTGCCATATTCCCAACCTTGCGGCGAGGGGGGCGTATATATCTAATGTCTCCTGTGCTTTCCTTTGACGTTTTTCTTTTGGTAAGTCTTCGAGGGTTTGCATGTTGTGCAGTCTATCAGCAAGCTTTATCACCATTACTCGTATGTCTTTTGCCATAGCGAGAAGCATCTTTCGCATGGTTTCTGCAAATCTTGCTCTTTCTTCCTTTGCCGTTTTTGTTTCGTTCATTCGCGGAAGAGGGGGGAATTCTAATTTTGTGACTCCTTCTACTAAATCCAGCACATGCTGACCGAACTCGTGCATGACCTGTTCACGAGAGACTTCTGTATCTTCAATAACATCATGCAGTAAGCCTGCAATGATCGAGTCCTCATCCATTTTAAGATCCACCAAGATTTTCGCTACTGCGAGTGGATGAGTAATATATGGTTCTCCTGCGAACCTTGTTTGTCCTTTATGTGCGTATTCCGCAAGATAGTATGCTTTTCGAATTTTTTCTATGTTTGCTTTTGGGATGTTCTCTCGGACATCGTTAAGCATTTGGGTGAGATGCTCAGGTTCTTCCCAGTCATTTGGTATATGCAATGCTTTTGCCGGAACGGCTATTTTTCCACCTCCTTACTCAAAACAAAAAGTGTTCCCTTCCCCGCTCCCGGTATGCCAAGAACTATTCTTCCATCCAAACCTCTTTGCATAAAACGTATCTCGCTTCCTAATCCTTCAGGCACTTTCCATAATGTTCTCGTTTTCATTTCTTCAGTTACATGGACTACTGATTCATCAACAAACGCGATTACTCCACCTAAATGAGTTTTGAGAATCCTTTGCGTGTTAAGTTTTCCTAAAACCTTTTCAGCACCACCTTTCACCGACACGAAACGCTCGTAATCGTCCACGTAATACATATCACCATTTGAAAAAGGGACTACGTCTAATAATGAGTCTACAAACATCTCCGCTCCGTTTTTTTTAATTATCGGCTCCACGGCACTGCTGTCAGGTGTCTTTCTGCATATAAGGCCGCTATTAAGTAGTACCCAGATATTTCCACCTTCATCTATGCGCGCTGCAATGGGGTTATAAACTTTGGATTGCCAAAGTCTTTTGCCTTGACGTGTGTACATTTCCACGAGTCCGTTGTCGTAATGCACCAGTCCGATGTTGTCTTTTGTTAATAAAACCTCCGCCTGTCCTGCAAAAGTTTGCGGAAAGCTAAATGTCTTTTCCCAGTTTGAAGCTTTCTTGACGAATCGTGAGAACGTTGCTCCTCCTTTGCCGTCCGTATGCATTCCCCAAATTGAGCCATCGGCATCAAGTGCTAACCCATCGCGCGGATTGACAGGAACATCCCATTTCTCAAAGTTTGCTCCAACAAGACTGAATAAGATCAAAAACAAAGTCATGAGATTTTTCTCCTTGAAATAAAATCTTCAGCAAGTTTGGCTTGCTCAGGTGTATCAACTGCTACCGGTGTCCCCTTCGCCCAAGCCATCTGAATCCGGTATCCGTTTTCCAAAAATCGTAATTGCTCTAACACTTCGATTCTTTCCAGAGTTCCGGGTTCCCATTTTGCAAATGAAAATAAGGCTTCTTTGGTATACGCATACAATCCCACGTGCTTTTTCTTAGGAACTGATGTTTCCGACCTTTGAAACGGGATGGGTGATCGAGAAAAATAAAGTGCTCTGTCTCTGAAATCCGTAACAACTTTGACGACTGAAGGATCATGTTCTTCTTCAGGCAACAGCCAATCATAGACACTACCAACAGGGGCGTCAGTTTTCGTTACTGTTCCTATGCAAGTTTTTATGGATTCTGCTTCGATCAAAGGCTCATCTCCCTGTACATTTATAAAAACGTCAGCATCCATCTTTTGAGCGACTTCTGCTACCCGATCAGTACCGGTTGTATGTGAATGACTCGTACGTATACTTTTGCCCTTGAACACTTTTACGGCACTTTCTATTTCTTCATCAGGTGTGGCTACCACAATATCCGACACACCTTCTACTTGACAGCATGCTTCATACACCCACTGAACCATTGGCTTTCCGGCAATTAAGGTGAGCGGTTTGCCCGGAAAGCGAGAGCTCCCCATCCGGGCAGGGATGACGATGATTGTTTTCATTATCAATGATTATCCTAAAATTTACGCATGGGAACTTTGAACTTCCCTTCCTTAATCTCTTGGCTTAGAGCTTCTATTTCGTTTAGGATGACTTCAGATATTATTGATTTTAGGGATTCATTCCAAACCACTTGCACAGCACCATCGGTCATTCCTCTCATGCGAACTCCGGATTGAAACTTCCCTTCTTTAACTTCTCGTGCTAGTTCGATGAATACCGGCTTTGCGTTGATTACTGCGCTACCTAACACAACGTCGGGTGCGGCGGAAGATTGGTCGCTGTTAGTACCGAATGCAAGAATGCCGCGCTCTCGACAGGCCTCAAAAACTGCTTGAGCAGCAGCATTCGCTTGATGAACGATAAAGTCTGCGCCTTGGTCAATGAAAGCGAGAGTTTGCTGCTTTGCTTTAAAAACGTCATCGTTCGATCCAGTATAGGCAACAAGAACGCGGGCACTAGGTTTTGCCAATTTCACTCCTGCTTCAAAAGCATCGAATGTACTGGCAATGCTTGGCACTTCGGGACCTCCTACCATGCCTACTATGCCCGTTTTTGTCATTCTTCCTGCGCAGTAGCCGATAAGAAACATCCCTTCTTCTAAAGCGAACCTAAAAGTGCACACGTTTTCGGCAGTTTGATCTCCGCTTGAACTGGCGAAAACCGTGTTCGGAAAGGCTTTCCCAATGTCAATACCGTGCTGGTTGTATTCGTAACCGTGCCCTATGATCAGGTTCACACCTTTTTGCGCATATGAGCGCATGGCGTCGCGAATTTCTTGTGCAGTTGCTGCCACCACGTTTTCGATTTCCGCACCTAACTCCTCCTTAATCCCAAGCAATCCTTCATACGCCATTGCGCTCCAACCTGAGTCGTTTACGGAACTTGGGGTTATGAGAGCAACACGAAAGGCAGTTGACTTATCATGGGAGTCAGATTTTTCGTTCCGCGCCTGAGGAGAACATGCCCCAACAAAAAGCAGGACTAAAAACAAAATTAAAATGAAATTGGCATTTCGGCTGAGTGGTTTCATAATCCTTAAAAGTTTATCTTATGTGGCATCAGACGCACCAATAACCTATGTATACGAGGGCAGAAATAAGGTTTCTCTCGTATAATTGAAATATAAGGAGGTTTTATGATTTCAACCTTACTCACATCACTATTGTTAACTCAACCAATAGGAAATTCAGCCTTAACGAAAGACGCCACGATTTCCGGTGAATATTACGAGGCACGCACATGTTCTATATTTGCAGGTCCATGCCACTATAGTGGCGAGGTTATGACCGATGGCAGAACTGCCGTGATGGTTCTTTCATTTAAGTCAGGAGTGTATGAAGGTTATTCATTAAGCGGGTTAAAAGCAGCAGTAGTTGTTTCTTCTGCCGAAAACCTGAGTTTTGAGAATAAGCGCAAAAGTGTTTTATACTTACCTGAAATTGACGATCAAACAAAGCTGGCAACTTTTACTAAAATGCTGAAGAGCAACCTGAGGGAATCAATAGGCGAAGTCATTTCAACAAAAGCAACTGTTATCAATTTAGAACTTGGTGAGTTGTCTGCGAATGTATCCATTCGTTCCGCCAATGAAACTCCTATTTATGAGGCTGAAACAAGTAACCGCGAATGTCTTGCATGCTCAATGCCGGGAGTTCTTTGGTATGAGCCGTTAGTTAAAGGTGTGGATGTTTCAATTGCAACTGTGGAAAAACACCAGTTGTTCGATCCGAGCTTGGGTGAAACTTGGATACGACGCGATGAGTCCGCGGCGTTTATTGGAAGGTTCAACTGGTAAGTTAAACACGTCTTTTATTTAGGTGCTTAAAGAGGAATCATTCAAATGACAGGTGCGTGGAAAGTCGGCGTGTTTGTTGTTGGCTTTGCCGTTTTGCTTGTGTTAGGTTTCAACTTTGTTGGCGAATCGTTAAAACCAAGAAAGCAAGACATGTATTACGCAAAGATGTCCGACGCAGGCGACATCCTTCCCGGGGCAACAATCTTGATGGCGGGCGTAAGGGTGGGGCATGTGAAGAAAGTGCGCCTTGAAGGTCCTACTGAGGCTGTAATGGAATTGCTTTTAGATGAAGGCACGTTTGTGCCTAAGGATGCCATGCTCATAGTGCCTGCAAGTCTTTTTGCAATTGGTGACCAAAAACTCGAATTGATTTCTTCTTTGGGAAAGGATGCTGGGCGTTTGCCTGTGGGCTCTACTATTCCGGGAAAAAAGACTTCTGTTTTAGAAAGTTATTTACCGGGAGGGGAAACCACGATTGAGGCGTTAAATGCGAACCTGCTTGCATTGAAGGAAATACTCGGAGACACGCAATTAAGAGAGAATCTTAGCAGTGCGATTGAATCTGCAGATGAAAGCCTTAAGCAGATGGCCTTGTTAATGAAGGATGCTCGTGGTGTAATTGCTCAAAACGGTGCGGTGTTAAATCGTGCGTTGAAAGACGCCGCACTAGCAGTCAACGAGATGAGAGAAGGAATTGCTCACATCAACGCACTCGTTACTGACACAGACATTAAAGAACAAATAAAAGAGACTCTAGCACTATTAACTTCTACTGTCAAATCTGCTGAAGAAGTTGTGGCAAACATCGCAGAATTCACCGGTGACCCCGAACTGAAGGCACGCATTACAGAAACCATTGACAACGTAGAAGCCATTACAAAAACCGGGATTGATGTAGTTGAAAACACTAAGGCAATTAGTGAAGACGGTAAAGTGATTTCCGCAAAAGCGATAGAGATAGCCGAGGAAGTAAAAGACTTGACAATCGAAGCGAAACAGCTGATTGAGAAACTCAGTCAATTTGTAGACAGGCTGCCGGGAGAATTTAAAGTTGAGAGTCCCACGGTTTACTTAGAAGCAGGAAACGAGTTTAAAGAAAACAGGTTTCAAACTGATGTACTAATCGAGTATCCGGTTAGAGCCGGGGCGTCACTTTTTGGGGGAATCTACGATATAACCGAGACAAACAAGCTTACTTTACAATATGGGCAGTTTTTTGGAAACACGACTCTACGTTATGGTGTCTATGCCTCAAAACCGGGCGTTGGGGTAGACTATTACCCGTTTGACTGGATGGGAACGTCGGTAGACGTATTCGATCCCAACGACCTTCAACTTAATGTACGTGCCCGCTTTTTCTTTAAAGGGGATTGGTACGGTTGGTTAGGAATGAATCGCTTATTCCACCGAAATGAGCCTTATGTTGGCTTCGGGGTTAAGCGTTGAAAAGAGAGGTTTTTCATGAAAGTGATATTAAAACAAACGATTGCGAAAGTAGGCAAAGAAGGACAAGTCGTACAGGTAGCAGACGGCTTTGCTCGTAACTTTTTGTTTCCGAGAGGATTAGCTGTTTTAGCAGATAAGCCTTCAATAGCGCTTCTTGAAAAACAGAAAGAAAAATTAGCCACTCAACTTGAGAACACTCTCGCATCAGCAAAAGAGGTTGCAGAAAAAATAGATGGAAAAACCATTCGTATCACAGGGAAAACCGCGAAAGGTTCGATAAAACTATTTGGTGCAGTAACGACCGCTGATATCGTTGACTCAATAAAAGAAAATCTTAACGTCGAAATCGAGAGAAAAAATGTCGCTTTGCTTCATCCCATTAAGCGAATTGGAGTGCATGATATTTTGATTGACCTACACCGAGATGTAGATGCAACTGTTAAGTTGGAAGTTACGGATGAATTTGGCAACTTGGGATTAGAAACGGAAGAAGCACTGCATGTAGAACCGGTAGCAGTTGACGAGTCAGGCACCGCACAAGTAGGACATGAAAAACGAGTGAAAAAAAACGGTAAAGATTCGAAAGATTCTTCTGTAGATACAATAGAAAGTTCGGAAATAAAAGAACAAACTGAATAATAATTTACCGTGCACTCTGAACTCTCTCAACATGCTATTGTAAACACAAAAAAAAGAGAATCTAATTTAATTGATGCTGTTCCTCCACATGATGATGAAGCAGAAGCCGCGGCATTAGGCTCGATGCTTCAAAGCCCAGAGGCAGCCGAAAAGTTAGTTTCTTATCTTAGTGAAAAAGATTTTTATAACCCCATTCATCGTGAAGTTTTTAAAGCGATGATGGGTGTAAACAATTCTCTTCGGCAAATTGACGTAGTTACTGTGCGCTCTGAATTAATGGCAAGAAATACATTTGAGGAGATTGGCGGAAAGGAGATGCTCATACAGCTTGCAGAATCTGCAAGAACTGCAGCGCATGCTGAGTATTATGCACAACTTGTTCGTGAATACGCAATTCTTAGAGGTCTTCAATCGGCGGGTCAAGAAATCATTAAAATTGTGTATGACAACGAACTTGACGTCGATCAAAAAGTAGAAGCATCAGAGAAAAAGGTCTTCGATGTGACTGAAATTAAAGCAGGTGAAGAGTTTAAGCCTTTAAAGGAGTTAGCGGGAGAATTCTTTAGTGATGTTGAAGAAGTGCTTAATTCAGGCGAACCCATCAAAGGGATTACCACTGGTTATCGCGTTTTAGATGAAGTTCTGGGGGGGCTATACCCTGGGAACTTAGTGATTCTTGCGGCAAGGCCTGCTGTGGGGAAAACATCTCTTGCATTAAGCATTGGCATGAACGTTGCCAAAAAGACGGGAAAAACTGTTGCCGTATTTTCAATGGAAATGTCTAACGCGGAAATCGTGAGGAGAATTGTGTGTTGTGAAGCAACGGTTGATTCGAACGTTTTAAAGAGGCTAAATCTTCCTTCAGAAGATTACAAGAAGCTTGCAGATGCATGTAATAGGTTGTATGAGCTCCCCTTATACGTAGATGACACAGCAGACATTGGTCCATTTGAGATGCGAGCAAAATGCAGGAGATTAAAAGCAAGCACAAAATCATTAGACCTCGTTATCGTGGACTATTTGCAACTTATGCGTCCACCAACGAGAACTGACAACAAAGTTCAACAAATTACAGATATCGCACGTGCATTAAAAACTTTTGCTAAAGATTTAAAAGTTCCTATTATTGCGTTATCACAACTGAATCGTGAAGTAGAGAAAAGAAAAGAGCGCATTCCTCAATTAAGTGACTTACGAGATTCCGGTTCGATCGAAGCCGATGCGGATGTTGTAATGCTGTTATCGAGGCAAAGCGATTTCGATCAGACACCTGATGATGAAGGCTCGCACAAAGTTTATGATCCGAAGCAAGTACAGTTAGTTGATGTAATTATCGCGAAAAATAGAAACGGACCTACAAAACGAGTGCGCATGCACTTCCAGCCCGCTTACACAAGATTTACTGACCCTGCGAAAGAATAATGAACATCTTAGTTGTTGGAGGAGGAGGTCGCGAACATGCTCTTTGCTGGAAACTTTCTCAATCACCATATGCCACACGTGTTTTTTGTACACCGGGGAATGCGGGTATTGAGGAGGATGCTGTAGTTAAAAACATCAGTACAAATGACACTGAAGGGGTTTTACGCTTATGCAGGGACGAAGGTATTGATTTGGTTGTTATAGGTCCAGAAAAACCTTTAATCTCAGGCATGGCTGACAGATTAAGAGACGCCGGCTTTTTAGTGTACGGACCAAACAAGAAAGCAGCAATGATGGAAGGTAGTAAAGCATTTGCTAAGTCGGTAATGTTAGAAGAGGGGATTCCCACTGCAAAATACGAGTCCTTCATAGACTTTGAAAGTGCACAAACATACATAAAAAAAGAGTTTAAGGAAGGCAGGAAGGTCGTAGTAAAAGCATCCGGTGAGGCTCTTGGAAAAGGCGTCGTTGTTTGTGATTGCGAAGAGCAGGCGATATCAGCGGCAGAAGCGATGTTGATTGATGGGGTTTTCGGTGATGCCGGAAAAACTGTGGTAATAGAAGAAAGGCTGAAGGGCAGAGAGATGAGCCTTATGGCAATTTGTAATGGTGAAGACTACGTTCTTCTACCACCTGCACAAGATTATAAATCCGCGCTTGATAATGGCGAAGGGCCAAACACAGGTGGCATGGGGGCGTACTGCCCGATAAGTGGCATAACTGATGAAGAAATAAGAACATATGGCGAAACCTTTATTAAACCTGTCCTTCAAAGGTTTTTAAGAGAGGGTACTCCTTTTATTGGTACTTTGTATGCAGGGCTTATGTTAACTGAGTCAGGTGCGAAAGCTCTTGAATACAACGTACGCTTTGGAGACCCCGAAACTCAAGTTGTACTTCCCCTCATAGAAAGCGACTTTGTGAGCCTGCTTTATTCGGCATCTCAAAGGAAAAAGATAGACCCTATACAAACGTATAAAGGTGCTTGTGTATGCGTTGTCATAGTATCTAAGGGCTATCCCGGCGAGTATGAGAAAGGCTTACCTATTCCGGATTTGTCTGGGATTAAGGTATTTAAAGTATTTCATGCCGGAACAGAGTGGAAAAATCGTATTATGGTAAACTCTGGAGGTAGAGTTTTGAACTTGGTTGAAAAGGCTGAAACAGTTCAACTCGCTAGTGAATCTCTATATGGTAAGATAGATAATATTTTCGAGCACCCTTGGAGATACAGAAAGGATATCGGGATGTGAGAAAATATCTCTACTCTATAGGTCCTAAAAAGACTCAGGAAAGGTGACAACGAATGGCGACAAAATCAAAATCTGTCAAAGCAAGCAGTGAGATTGATCACGTAAGCAACAACTTATGTGTAATCCAGACGATAGCAGATATTTATAATGTCTCTGGGAAAAAACTTGCAGATAAAGTTTCTCAAAGATTAAAAAAGAACGATGCTTTTGCTAAAGCACTTAATTCAACAAACGTTGATAGAAAGCAAGCAAGCATCGTTGGTTTGATTGCAGGCTTAGAAGCGGAAAGTGAGTCTAAAAAATCTGCAAAGAACTCTCAAGAACCTAAAAAAGTTGCTTTAATTACATCAGTTGCAGAAGGCTTGGACTGGATTGCAAGGGATACAGTTTACAGCATCTACTGGTTAGGTATGAATGTGCAAGATGTTGTGAAACATCAAGGGTTTAGATCTCTTACCGTGATGCAAAACAGAACAAAGAGCATCAAAATATTCGCGAAAGCAGGCATTACAGAAGAAGATTTGAAAAACTGGCGAACGAGGGGTGGTGCACGCCCTGCATGCAAAGCGAAACCTGAAGAACTGTTATCTGCAATAGATTCGCCTGCAAAATTGAAAAAACTCACTGACCAAGGCGCACAAGAATTAGTAACCGACGCGCTCACCGCAGCTGCCAGACAAGGCGTAAACCGTTTGCACTTGTGGATAGGTATACGAAGTATGCGGATCACTTCCGGGCGCGGAGCGATATCATCGCCCGCGAGATTGAGTATCTATGAAATCAGAGATAAGTTTGCTGCTGAAGAAGTAACAGAATACGAACGCACAAGAAACTACGACATCACCAGCCCAGATGTAAATTGGACAGTAAACATTTTGCATAAATACAATGAATCTGGCCCGCAAGATGTTACGCTTTCATGGAGTAAGGGTGACAACGACGTTGTGATCCTTACAAAGGATGAAAAGCACATTGCAAGAGTTAGTAAAGAAAACAAAAGCTTTGCAATGGATGTGAAAACACTTCCCTATGAATTTGTTGTTCGACCCGCGGGAAGATTGACAAGTTAGTTTCCATTCATCTGTTCCTCGCCTCCTGCGAAAAAAACCGTAGGAGGCGATTTACTTTTATGACTCTATCAGTAGGTAATCTAATAGTCCATGCTTGAAAGATATACCACACCCGAAATGAATGCGATTTGGAATCGCGAAGCTAAATACAATAGATGGCTCGAAGTTGAACTTGCCATCTGCCAAGCACACGCAGAGTTCGGGACAATATCAGAGCAAGAGTATCAAGAGATCAAATCAAAAGCACGTTTCGATTTAAAAAGATGTGATGAAATTGAAAAAGAAACAAGGCACGACTTAATGGCATTCGTAAGGAATCTATCTGAAAATGTTGGTACTTCTGGCAAGTGGGTTCATTACGGTGTAACAAGTTATGACGTTATAGATACTGCTTTGGGAATGATGTTGCGAGATTCTGCGAATGTTTTAATTCAATCTGCAGGACAGCTTCTCAATGAAATTAAACGCATTGCAAATGAACATGCAAACACACCGATGATTGGCAGGACCCACGGAATACATGCAGAACCCATAACTTTCGGCTTCAAATTAGCAAGTTGGTATACAGAATTAAAAAGAGATGTTGAAAGATTAGAAAAAGTTAAAAAGAGCATATCAGTTGGGAAGATATCCGGTGCTGTGGGGGCACATGTGCATACTTCGCCTGAATTTGAGAAACGTGTATGTGAGATATTAGGATTAATTCCTGATAAAGTTTCGACTCAAATAATCTCACGAGACAGACATGCAGAATTCTTAAATACTCTTGCGTTGCTTGGTGCAAGTTTAGAAAGATTTGCTACTGAATTACGGAATCTGCAGAGAACAGAGATTTTAGAAGTACAGGAAGCGTTCGCAAGCGGACAAACCGGCAGCAGTGCCATGCCGCACAAACGTAACCCTTGGAACTCGGAAACGGTATGTGGGTTGGCGAGAATTCTTCGCGCTAATGCTCAAGCCATGATGGAATCGGTTGCAACTTGGCATGAAAGAGACTTAACAAATTCATCTGTCGAGCGGATAGTTTTTCCCGACAGTTGTCATCTCGCCGATTTTATGTTAAACAGAATGACGAACATTCTAAAGGGATTAATTGTATTTCCAGATAACATGATGAAAAACCTAAGGTTATTGGGTGATGTAGTTTTTAGCGAACATCTTATGACCGCGCTAATACGAAAAGGAATGACACGAGAAGATGCATACAAAGTCGCTCAAAGAAACGCTTCGAAAGCATGGGAAGGGGATGATTTTAGAGCAAGCGTTGAAAGTGATGAGGATGTAAAAAGGCTATTATCACCAACAGAAGTGGATGATATATTTAATCTTGAACATCATTTAAGGAACATCAATCATTCGATGAAAGTGTTTTCAGATGATTAGCAAAGAGATTTTTAGGTACTCTAAGTTGTCGCCCTCGTAGCTCAGGGGATAGAGCGCTTCCGTCCTAAGGAAGGCGTCGGGGGTTCGAGTCCCTCCGAGGGCGCCACTTTTTTTAGTTATCAATGGATTTTAGTGAGCGCAGATATTCTGCGATCGCGCGAAGATTTTCGGGGCTTAAATCATCGAAACTTGGCATTCTGTGCAATCCTCTTGATGGGGGGTCTGGCAACATTTCGATGTACCAATCCGGCTCTGTGTACTTGTCACCAATGGAGCCTAAATTAGGTCCGAGGTTTTCATCGCCTTCGTCACCGACTTTATGACACATCATGCAATTTGCGTCTATAAAGACTTGTCTTCCCTTTTGCATTAAATCTTCGTCTATTGGTGAAGATGTTCTTAATTGTTTATTGAATGTTTCAAGAGTTTCTTCGCTAAAAGGATTTTGAACGGATTTTCCATACGAAACCCACATTAGAATGAGACAAAACACAATCATCAATGAAACTAATTTCGAAAAAGGGAGAGGCAACTTGGCGTGTCTGTTCGCAAAAAATGGGATACTCATTAAAAGTAATATGAACAAAGATGGTAACACGATTGCACCAATCCATCCCAAGCCTGGGTTTATGTTTTCGAAAACCATCAATGAAGCATGTGCAGGAAGTACGTACCACATAGGTCGTGCGTTTGAAGATGTTAAATCATATTCAGTTGCAGGTTCTCCCAGTGGTGCACCGTGAAAAAATATACTCAATATCAACGAAGCAAGAGTTATAATGAGTACACTTCCGAAAATGAGTTTTAATGTTATTTTGTTTTTTTGGCTTCGAAAGGCAAGTTGGAACAATAAAACACCAAGCAGAAATGTTCCCCATCCGTGAAATTGATACCAGCGTGTTAATGTTAAATCGGAAACTCTATCACCGACGAGCATTTGTTCATAAATCGCACGACCAATGATAGGCAAGCCTGAAGCGATTTCTGCCTCTGCAATTGCGGTTCGAGCATCGTGCTGAGATAGCGACAAAAGATTCCCGCTGATTTGTCCAAGATAAAAAATTAAAAATAACAAAATCCCACTCCAGAAAACGTGCCTGTTCTTCCATTTAGTGCCGTTATAAAAAAGCGAGCCAACTAAAAACACATAACCAATGACTATTCCCAACCCACTCGCGAAGTAATGAACTCCTGCAGCATGATTCCAAAATAACGAGTTTTTCATGTTAGATACGCTTTGATGTGCGCTTTCGATAGTAGGCGTATATTTAAAGGAAAGCAAACAACCTGTCAACATCATTAAGATGAAAATAGAAATTAGTACGGATAAAAGAAAAGCTTGGTAACTATGTTCTCTTTTTTCCTGCATAACCTATTTGTGAGCTGTTATGAGTTTTTAACCTCGCGAATTGTTTCTCTAATTTCTTGCATGACTTGCTCGGACGCACATGAAAATTTTATACCAATCCTACACGAGTTACCTTCTTGAGAAATCTTTTTGCAGCTTATTATCACTCCATCAACTTCAAGTGGCAGGCTTTTCTTACCCTCAATTCTCATGAGGATATGTACATTCTTTCCTAACTCAACTGGAACGGCAGTAGTCAAACCAATCCCCCCCTCAGAGATATCAACCATAGAACTGTCGTATTCTTTGGATTCAAGATTTACAATAGCCACACCCTGAACAGGAACACGAGTATGCACTCTTCTTTCTAAACGATTTGGTGCTTTTGCCAACAGCATTCGGTTATTATCACATTGTAAAACGATTGCACGAAATGATCCACCCTCATAACGGATTCTTACTTCATTACCGGGTTGCATTTTAAAAGTATCAAAACCGTAATGAGAGTCAAAGTGAAGAGTTGTTTGACAGTCGCGTAGTAGTCCTTCAATTTTTGTTGAGTTATATTCTAACCTGCATTCACCTAAGTCGAAGCACGTTCTTGGAAGATTAAATCTCGAATCTAATATTTTCTTACATTCATGGAAACCTTTTTCTATTGGAAGAGAGTCACAATCCGCGGTCTGCTCTCCCAATAAATGAGCATAACTTTTTACGAAAAAAAGGGTTTTTTCTTTTACACTGCTCATCTTATTGGCACCCAAATCCCTCTTGGTATTTTACCGACTTTTCCAACTTTCTGGTCAACAGGGCTTAGCACCCTCAATGAGCCGTCCAAGTTCAATGATAAAGTTCCTCTGTCAGGATGTAAGACCTTCATGTTTTCCATTGCTGTTCCTTTTTCATCCGCCAGAAATGCTAACCTTGTTGCAAATTCGGTTTGTTCGTTTGGGTAAGCGTTGCTGTTGTTATAACCTATTGCGAAGCCATCCCGTTCAATGCTTAATGGTAAAGGGTTTAGACTATTACCAAACCCGCCGGATATGGTTTCTGCGATAAGAACTACTTCAGCAGTGTTTGTAACTTCGTAAATCCTTACAGTATCCAATGATGTAAGCATTCCGTATCCCAAAAAAGTTGTTTCCGGCGACTTACCCGGAATGGTAATTATTGTGCTCCAATCTTTAGAAACTTTAGGATTTTTCAATGCTTCTGTGTTAACTAACGCACCGTAAACTTGTGATGCCCAAATGATTGGGTAATTATTTCTATCAAGAACTATTCCGTCTCGTGATCTTTCTGCTATCGGTGGTAAACCATCATCGTGTTGCTCAGAGTACAAACGCAATGCGCTTCCAATAACTCGTAAATTTTCTTTGGAAACAACCCAGTCTCGTTCTTCTTTGCATCCTCTGATGAGAAATGGAACAGCAATCACAACAGCAAGTGCAATAACAAGCATGATGTAAAACTGCTTTCTGGTTGCATAAGGCGATTTTCTTGGATAATCGCGATCCTCTTCCGGTGCATCGAAATACTCACTCACCTAAGTGATGCCGCCTCACGCTTTGGTGTTTTTATTCCTGATTCCACTAATGCATTTTCAAGCTCTGAATGAAGTAACGCCAAATCGTAATTTCCAATTTCTCTCACGGGTAAAGACCCATGCTTTATTCTGCTTGTCGGAACTTTCTTCACAAACTTTGCAATATGATGTACTTCAACATCGCTCATTCCGGCGGATGTAATTTCTAATATTTGATCTAACACATCTCCAAGTTTTTCTGAATTTTCAAAGATACTTCTCTGAAAAGCCATCATAAACTCTTGTTGTCTTCGTCCTCTGTCTATATCGCTATCCCTTCTGTATCGAATGTATTCGACAGCTTTGTCTCCATCCATGTGTTGCCTGCCGGGTTGAAAATCTATGTATAGTTCACCGCTTCTATCTGTATACTTCATCCTTTTTTCTACAAACACTTCTACCCCCCCCAAAGTATTGACAATTTTACGCAGTGAATCATAATTTAAAACTATTGTTCTATCAGGTCTTATATTTAAGAGCCTTTCGACTCCACGCTCAGTTAGTTCGGGACCGCCTACAACATGAAGTGCATTAATTCTCATCCGGCGATAACCCGGCATTTCCACCACGATATCTCTCGGAACTTGAAGCATCCCAATCGCTTCATTTTTAAAGTCTAATCGAATGAGATGTATCGAGTCTGTTCTTGCAAAGTCAGATACAACTTTATTGCCTGGGCTACGGTCTTCGTCGCATCCTAACAATAAAATAAAAAACTCATCTTTATGTTCGAATGGATTGCTCGGCCCGATATTAAAAAAATCTTGTACTTGGTATTTCACTAAAGGATTGGTGTTCATCAATCCGGCGATTGAACCCCCAACCAACGCCGCGATACAAAACAGGCTGTATAACGACCAATATGCAATCTTCTTTATCATTATCCTGTTTACTTTCCTAACTTCATAGATTATTACGTCAGTCCTTGGGTTTAGCGTTTACCGGTAGTATCACCCTAAACTCACTCCCTTCTCCCAGTTTCGAGTCTAATTCAAAAAACCCTCCGTGCGAGGTTGTGAGCTCCTTAACGATTTTTGTCCCCCAACCGCTACCAACACTCTTCGACCAAGCCGAAGAGGCTGTCCCTTCCATAATTCTTCTTATTACTTCTTCGCTCATACCCGGGCCATTATCTTTCACGGATATGACGTGAGAATCTGGCAGTCTTTTGTATGACGTGATGATGCATTTTGGCTTACTTTCGCTTTCTTGAGGATTTTCCTTAAGTGCCCTGATTGCATTGCCCACAAGGTTTTGGACGATTCTAGCGACGAATTGTGGGTCAAATTTGGTCTCTTCTTCACTGTCCTCTAATTCGTAAACCATTCTAATCCCTTCTCTTCTTGCCTCCGACTCCTGCATGGCTGCGGCTTTACTAATGACAACAGAGATATCGCCTTTTTTGAACTCGGGGGTTATGGGTTTTCCTGCAGAAAGGTTCGAGATGAGCCTGCTGTAGCCCACCAAAGCAGACACTGAATCACGCATATACTCAATTTCATCCTTTAAAATCTGGACATCAGAGTTATTTAGGTGTTCGTTT
>CAZSPF010000030.1:22816-24982 GCA_964608695.1 uncultured Fimbriimonadales bacterium
TGGCTTGCTCAGTTAAAAGAGAATTCTCATAAGCCATCGCACTCACCGAACACACCGTCTCAAGAACTTCTAAGTCACTTTGGTCGAACTCGCCACCCTTTTTGTTTATCAATTGAACTATTCCCAATGGTTGTCGTTCCTCGATCATTAAAGGAACAGTCAGCATGTTTTGTACTCTGATGCTGGTTGCTTCTTCTATCGGGTTTCGCGATTCGCCTTCATCGAATATCGAGAATTTAGGCTTGCAAGATTGAAAAACTTCTCCTGCTATCCCAAAATCGCTTGGGATGTTTTGGAACGGTAATTTATCTCTTATAGCATCAGGCAGCACATGGTGAAAAATCAAACTGTTTGTGTTCTGGTCATAAATATAAATTGTCCCCCCGAATGCTCCAGATGCCTCCACACATATTTGAAGAACCTCTTTGAGGGTTTCATTAACACTGGCTGTTTCTGCTAATTTGAGGGTGGCATGGTGTACAGCAGTGACAAGCCTTCGCGTATTGTCTGACATCCGAGGGGTGATTTTACCTTTACTTGTTTCGTTTCGAGATGATAAGTTCGAGTGCTCGTTCCGGCGTGATGTCCTCTGGTGTTGAACCTTTGGGAATTGAGGCATTAGTTTTCCCATCACTTACGTAAGGTCCGTACCTTCCTGTCATCAGCTTCACCACCCCTTGTGCCCCATCCATTTTTCCAAACTCTTTGATAACCTCTGATTTCTTTGCCCTTGTTTGCTTGAAGCGAGAAGATTTTGGTTGCTTCAATATTTCAAGTGCTTCATCAAGAGTTATTTCACATGCTTGTCCCCACGATTCCAAGCTACGGAACTCATCCCCGTGTTTTAGAAATGGTCCAAAACGCCCCAATCCGGTGATAATCTCTTTTGAATCCTCAGGATGTTTGCCTAATGAACGCGGAAGCGACATTAGCATTTTCGCTGTTTTTTCATCCACTTCGTCAATGGTTAAATCTTTTGGAATAGTAACCCTTTTGGGCTTTTCTTTTTTTTCTTCTTCTTCGGAAGTGAGTGCTCTTTCAAGATATGCACCGTATCTCCCAATGCGTTTATAAATCGGCATTCCGTTTTCAGCATCTATAGCTACCGGTTCGTCGGCTTGTTCTTTTCCTGAAAACAATTGTAAAGCAACCTCCGGAGTTAATTCTTCCGGTGCAAGCGACGCAGGAATAGATGCAATGTTATCCTTACCACCCTCTCCGCGCTGAACGTATGGTCCATATTTACCAACCTTCACAATAAGTTTTTCACCTGTTACAGGATCACTCCCTATTTCTATGTTGGGATACTCAGCGTTGTTTTGATTGGCTCGTTGTTCAATTCCTTGTCTATTATTATCTCCTTTGTAAAACGAGTCCAACACGTTAACCGCTTGTTGTTTTCCTTCTGCTATATCATCTAGCTGGTCTTCCATTTTTGCTGTGAAGTTGGGATTTACTAAATCTTCGAAAGATTTTTCCATGAATTCCGTCACAACGAACGCAGTAAAAGTGGGAACAAGTTCGTTTTTTCTTTTAACTATGTATCCTCTGTCTTGGATGGTTCCAATAATCGTTGCATAGGTACTTGGCCTACCAATTCCTTCTTCTTCCAAACGCTTTACAAGACTTGCTTCCGTGTATCTTGCAGGCGGCTTTGTATTATGTTTCTCGGGATTTACTTCGATGGGTGTAACGTTTTGATGCAGTTGTAATTTTGGCAAAGGAGTTTCCGTTTCAGACATCTCTTCTTCAGGATCATCAGAACCTTCAACATACGCCCTGAGAAACCCCGGAAATATGACCGTTCTGCCTTTTGCTGTGAAAACATGAATGTCGTTCTGTACTTCTACACTAATTTCAGCAACCGTGTCTTCAAACTTCGCTGATGACATTTGGCTGGCGACTGTTCGCTTCCAGATTATTTCATATAAGCGAAACTGGTCATCCGTAAGATATTTTTTTATATCTTGTGGTAATCGAAATATGTCAGTCGGTCTTATCGCTTCGTGTGCTTCTTCTGCACGCTTTGTTTTTGTTTTGTAATGTGGAGGTTTTGAAGGCACAAAGTCTTTACCATAGTTTTTCTCAATCCAATCACGTGCTTGCTGAACAGCGCGTTGTGCCATGTGTACGCTGTCCGTTCGCATGTATGTAATCAAACCAACT
>CAZSPF010000031.1:0-17406 GCA_964608695.1 uncultured Fimbriimonadales bacterium
GTAACAAGGTAGCCGTACCGGAAGGTGTGGCTGGATCACCTCCTTTATAGGGAGATTTACCCTAAGGTCGAAATGTCTTAGCACAGAGCATCCAATTCACAAGGTTAAAAACTCGTGTTCAGTGAAAATGTAAACGAAGATATCCATGTTTCATGTGACACATAGAATTGGGTGGGTGAGAAGGTGGTTGGCGGTAGGGTTCCGATCCGGAGTAGTGTGATGAACGACGGCAATTACTCGTTCATTGAATACCAGAATGTTTTGACGCAAGGCCCGATCGATAGGATAGACGTTTTTCGTTGTAGTCAACCTGTTGGACAGTTTGGTGTTACAGGTTCAGGCACAACTGTACAAGCACTTGGGGCTATTGACCACCTAAGTTCCAACAGTAATAAAGTCTTTCGAAGCATTTACTCTCATGGAACTGGTACTGCTCTGCCGATCTTGCTGGAGATGCGTGAGGAAATGAATCCGCATGGGTTGCCCCTTGGCAGTTGGGATGACCGCATACGTGATTTAGATCGAACAAGCCAAACGTATGGGCGGATACTAAGGATTGTCGTGTCTCCTGCACTCGGGCAACCAAATACGTACAATGTGGTATACGAAATACGAGGAACGGCATTGCCTGCACCCATCACGCAGATGACTTCTCCATTAACGATTCCTGTTTCACAACAGGATAGTCGGCTAGTGGATATTGGCGTACCCGCTTCCCAATTGCCCCCCATAGATTCGAGCATTGCTGGAAACCCGCTTTCGTTTTCGATAACCCCCACAGCGACCCGTGCCACGGTCGATCAGTTATTTTCCATATTTAGTAATAGCTTGCGAAGTGTGCCATTTACAACCTGGAGAAACAACTTCTACAAATTCGAGAGCTTCGGTGATCTTGGCTTGAAAAGCACACACCCCGGAACAAACCTAGTTGGGTCACCGGAATCGGTGGCCATTATCCAAGAACTGCTCGTTTTTCGAGCGTATCGCTGAAATATGATACTCGGCGGACGGGCGTTCGCCATCGAGATGGGTCAAGCCGCTACTGTAACTGGTCCACTAGTTCCAAATTCGAACGACTCAAAAGGGAATGTCTATCACTTGTTTGTCAGCGGTTTTGTTGACGGGGTTATGTTGCATCAGTTGATAGTCGACAAGATACACAGCGACTATGGGGGCATCCCAATGGCTCTCGCTCCCGGAAGTCGGTTGGAGTCCGGCATTCAGCCAATCGTTGACGCTGGCGAGGCAAATCGCACATGCGCAGCACTTGCCAATGCCCTGTATCTTTTTCCCGAGCATTGGCTGACTAAGGGACCTGAACTCCATGAGTCACGACTTGGAACTCTTAACCACATTGAAATCAATGTTTCTGACCTGAAGGCATCTGCCGACTTTTGGGGCGATCTTCTCACTAAGATGGGCTTTCATAAATACCAATATTGGGGAAATGGTATAAGTTTCATTAGAGGTTCAGTATATATTGTGTTAGTACAAACCGAGTCTCGTTACTTGGACGTTCCGTTTCACAGGCGTCGAACAGGGATTAATCACCTCGCATTCAATGCTGATGAGCCACGTCAGATAGACGAAATAACAGAATGGCTACGAGCTCGCGGCATCAAAATACTGTACGATGATAAGCATCCATACGCAGCCGGCCCTGACAAATACGCTGTATTCTTTGAAGATCCTGACAGGATAAAGGTGGAGATCGTAGCTCCCGCGGATGCTGATATTCGCGGGACGTGAATGAAACCTCTACCACACACTGCCCGTCAAGTCATCCGAGTCGTCTGCACCCGAAGTCCGTGGCCTAACCGCAAGGAAGGAGCGGCCGAAGGTGTGGGGGGTAAGGGGGACTAAGTCGTAACAAGGTAGCCGTACCGGAAGGTGTGGCTGGATCACCTCCTTTATAGGGAGATTTACCCTAAGGTCGAAATGTTTTAGCACATAGCATCCAATTCACAAGGTTAAAACTCATGTTCATTGAACACGATTTTTTCTTTTTATGAATTAAGTGTATAACACAAATAAGAGGAGTGGGCTATGGTTTTTCTGCCGTTATATAGTAAAAATCCACCGGAAAGATTTCCTGTTGTTACTCTCCTTTTGATTTTAATAAACATCTTAGTTTTTCTTTTCACCACAAAGGATTTGGTTATTACTGAAGAGATTGTTCTAACTTATGGATTAACAAAGAATAATTTCAGCCCGCTCACGTTTTTATCAAGTGCTTTTTTGCATGGGGATATTTTTCATCTTCTTGGCAACATGTGGTTCTTGTATATCTTCGGTTTTGCGGTTGAGGGAAGGGTAGGATACGGCAAGTATGTTTTCATTTATTTTCTCAGCGCGCTATTGGGAGATGTATTGCATTTAGGTTTGAGTCAAGCACTTGACCCTAATATGCCCAGTATAGGAGCATCCGGTGCAATTTTCGGAATATTCGGCTGCGCGCTTTATTTGTTTCCGTTTTCACAGATTCGATCGCTGGTGGGAATCTTTTATTATTGGCGGGTAATAACAATTCAAATGTTGTGGCTGGGAATTATTTACATTGGCATTGAAGTTTTCTTTGCGTTTGTGCTTGATAGAGAAGGCTCCGGAGGTGTTGCAAATCTTGCACATATCGGGGGGGCTATTGGAGGGTTCTTTTCTTGTATGGCATTTCGTGTGCATCGTGATAGTTATCATGTCAGTTCTGCAAAAGCTATGCTTTCTGAAGTAAAAGACATGCGGTATTTATCTCGAAACGAATTGGAATCTATGGCATCTGTAAATCCCAATAACACTGCCGTGCTTTTAAATCTTATCGAAAAAACAAAACGAGACGGAAAAAATTTAGACCAAAAAACAATAGAATCATTTTATCGTTTGCTTCCTCAAATGATGCGCACCGAATCCATACAAAGTGTGGGATATGCGCTCACGGCAGTGTTTGAACAGACCGGCAGGGTTGACGCAAAATTGGCTTTCGACATGGCGATGCGTTTGGAAAGTGTAAAGGATTACGAATTGAGTTTAAGATTTTATCAGTATATCTTGCATAATTCGGAAACAACTCACCAAGACATGGAGTCTGCATTGTATCGTTACGCGCTCATTTTGGAAACACAATACAACGACATTTTCCGTGCGAGAGAAGCGTATATGGAACTTATAAAAAGATTTCCCCTCAGCCCGTTTTCAGATCAAGCAAAATCAAGGCTGAACAACCTTAAAACTCGATAAAAACAGTAAACTTTTGTGTGTGAATAAAAAGGCTGTGGTGTTATTGAGCGGAGGAATGGATTCCGCTGTCTGCTCTGCTATTGCAAAAGCAGAAGGTTATGATTTATATTGTTTAACCATTCTTTATGGGCAAACGCATTCATTCGAAATTGAAAAGGCAAAACAACTCGTTACGAAATTGGGTGCATTAAGACATCTCATTTTACATGTACCACTAAGTGAGTTCGGAGGTTCGGCACTAACGGGAAGCGAAGAGATTCCCAAACTGAGGGATTTATCAGAAATTAGCAATAACATTCCCCCCACTTATGTACCGGCGAGAAACACGGTATTTTTGGCTCTTGCGTTGTCTTGGGCGGAAGCGATTTCTGCGCGGGACATATTCATTGGTGTGAACGCACTGGATTACAGCGGGTATCCGGATTGTCGTCCTGATTTTATTCATGCATTCGAAAACCTTGCAAATCTCGCCACAAAAACAGGTGTTGAGGGAGGGGTGTTTCGAATACATACTCCGCTCATAAAAATGTCTAAATCAGAAATAGTGAAGAAAGGTTTGGAACTCGGAGTGGACTTTGCTCTTACAAGTAGTTGTTATGATCCAACTCCCGATGGCATTCCGTGTTTGCGATGCGATGCCTGTTTGTTAAGACAGAAAGGTTTTCAGGATGCAGGGGTACCTGATCCGATTTTGGAAAAATGAGTAAGACATATTCGGTAAAAGAGATATATTACACGATTCAGGGTGAAGGCGCGAACACCGGTCGTCCGGCAGTGTTTGTGCGTTTTTCGGGATGCAATCTATGGAGCGGAAGGGAAGAGGACAGGTATAAAGCCATTTGCAAGTTTTGCGATACGGATTTTGTGAGTGTAGATGGAATTAATGGCGGGAAATTTTCCGACGCAAAACATCTCGCGGATACAGCATTGAAAACTGCACCAAACCAAAATGCAAAGGGTTTACTTCTTGTTTGCACCGGCGGAGAACCGCTTTTGCAATTAGATGAAGAATTAGTTCACGAATTTAAGAAACATGGTTTTGTTGTGGCTGTGGAAACAAACGGCACATTACCTGTTCCAAAAAATCTCGATTGGATTTGTGTGAGTCCAAAAGCAGGAGCGGATTTTGTGCAGAAAACAGGTGACGAATTAAAAATTGTATATCCGCAAGAGGGGATAGATCCAAAAGTTTTTGAAGACTTGAATTTTGAACACTTTTTTCTTCAACCCATGGATAACGAAAACATCAAGGAAAATACAAGGCAAGTCATCGAGTACTGTCTGCAAAACCCGAAATGGAGACTGAGTCTCCAAACTCATAAAATTATCGGAATCCCTTGATTAATTTATTTTACGCTGTCAACTAACTCACGTAAGTCTTCGGAAGTAACTTCATCCTTTTGGTCAGCAACTTTCAGAAATCCTTCGTACAACCTTTCGAATCTTTCTTCAGCGAATTGAAAGCCCATTTCGGATAGCCTGTGGCGCAAGCCGTGTCTTCCGCTTCGCGCGGTAAGAATTATCTCGCTTCGTTCCGCACCAACCATGTTTGGATCGATAATTTCATAAGTGCTTCGCTCTTTCAATACACCGTCTTGATGGATTCCACTCGAATGACGATAGGCATTTTCTCCGACAACTGCTTTGTTTCTCTGCACCATCATTCCGGTAAGTTTGCTCACCAATTTACTTACAGATAACAATTTAGACGTTTCAACTTTCGTATCCACTTTGAAGAAATCATTACGGATGCGCAGCGCAACCACAACTTCTTCAAGCGATGTATTTCCGGCACGCTCACCTATTCCGTTAACTGTTACTTCGACTTGTCTTGCGCCGTTCAGAACTCCAGCAAGCGTGTTTGCTGTTGCCATTCCCAAATCGTTGTGACAGTGACAACTGATGATTGCTTTATCAATGTTTGGCACATTGTTTTTAATTCCACTGATTAATTCACCATATTCCGTTGGGAATGTATAGCCTGTCGTATCCGGAACGTTTAATACAGTTGCGCCTGCGTCAATAACTGCTTCCGCGACTTTGTAAACATAATCTCGGTCTGCGCGACCGGAATCTTCCATGTAATATTCCACATCGTCCACAAACTGGCGTGCAAGTTTAACGGCGTTAACTCCCGCCTCCAATCCCTGCTCGCGAGTCATTCTCAGTTTGTGTTGAAGGTGATTGTCGCTAACCCCCAGTCCTGTATGAATGCGAGGTCTTTCAGCAGGCTTTAACGCATCCGCCGCAACTTCAATGTCTTTAGGTACTGCGCGAGTTAATCCGCAAATCGTTACGCCTTTTAAGGATTTTGAAAGCGTGTTAACTGCCTCAAAATCTCCGGGTGATGAAATAGGGAACCCTGCTTCAATAATATCCACGCCGAGATCCACCAAAACTCGCCCAATTTCTAATTTCTCTTCAGTGTTAAGATGCACACCCGGGCTTTGCTCGCCGTCTCTCAGCGTTGTATCGAACACATAAACTCGGTCAGACATACTTAATCTCCTTTACTTTGATTATACAGCGATTCTTAACGCGATATCACTGAGATTTACGCTCAAAACTCTCAAGTTCGTTGTTAACTTGCCGAAAATGAAAGTGTAGACAGGGTGTTTTCCCCTTTTTTACATGCTCGGAGAGATTTTTCATGAGGACGTTGGATTTCATAACCAAGAGATTGGCAGACGTGATTTTCTCCTTAACCGGACTCATTGTTTTCTCGCCTTTGTTTCTGTTTGCTGCATTGGCAATAAAGTTGGACAGTAAAGGGCCGGTTTTCTTTCTGCATAAAAGATTAGGTTACAAAAAGAAACCGTTTTACATGATTAAGTTTAGAACCATGGTGGAAAATGCGGTGCAGTTTGGACCCGAAGTAACAATTTCTCAAGACGCAAGAGTGACACGAGTGGGACGAATTTTAAGGAAACTCAAGATTGATGAACTTCCTCAGTTGATTAACGTTTTACTTGGGCAAATGAGCATTGTCGGTCCACGACCGCAATCTTTCAGTTACATCCCATATTATCCAGAAACAGATTTAGAAGTCATTCTCGGCGTGCGTCCGGGAATTACGGGGCCGACCCAACTTTGGCTGCGCCATGAAGAGGAGTTACTCTCCAAACAAGAAGACCCGATAAGATTTTATATTGAAGATTTACTTCCGTTAAAAGTCAGTTCTGATGTGAGATATGCAAGTAATAGAAGCATTCTTATGGATGCTCGCATCGCGTTAGAAACTATTGGTGCAGTATTAAAAGTAAAGCCTCCAAGGGATGTGCATGTTAAAACAACTCATGCGAAATCAAGTAGTAATTTAGAGCGTGCGGCTTGATCGTCTTAAGTTGTTTAATTAAGCGGCTTGTTTTATGTAATTTGTTTCTAAATTGACAACAGCATTTTGGCTGCGACCCTCGCAAAAAATGTCGAAGTATTTCTCCAGTATGACTTCTTTACGAAAATGCTTATAATAAATTCTGATAGCATTTTGTGAGTTTTGCAGCAACCCGAACCTTTTCCCTGACAATGTCCTTATTAATTCTGCTAACTCTTGATAATCGTTCACGTTCCAGCCGCATTCGTTTTCCTGCAAGAGTTGAACAAAGCCGCAGTCTTCGTTCATCATTGTGATGAGAGGTTTACCTGCAGATAAAAACGTCATTGCACGAGAGGGAAAAGCAAATTTTTCCATTCTTTTTTGCAAACTCACTATACAAACATCAGATGATTTAACGATATTGCAAAACCTGTCTTCATGCTGATAGGGAAGATAGATGACGTTACTAATATTTTCTTTAGCAATTCGATTCTCCAGATTTTTTCTGTTTGCGCCGTCTCCCATAAAAACGATTTTAACGGGTAAATCCTGAACCAACTTCGCAGAATCGAGAATGGGGTGAATGGGATGCATGATACCGATGTTCCCAGCATAAAGAATCATCAAATCGTCTTCGCTTATGTTAAGTTCTTTTCTAATTTCATTGTTGCAAGAATCCGTTCCAATTTCCGGTCGTGCCCATACAGGGATCACACAGACTTTTTCCAATTCGGCATGCTTTTCGTTTACTAAAGTCTGTTTCATGTTTTCACTTAGTGCGATGATTTTATCGGCACCGGATAACATCTTGCAGTTCATTTTATTCCACAACCAGACAAAAGGTTTCGGAATATTCATCCAGTTTGTTTCGATAAGTATGTCTGGGTGAATGTCAAGTGGAGCGTAAACAAATTTTAATCTATGCTTTCGTGCTAACTTTCTTCCCACTAATCCCACAAAGGGGGGGTTATGGAATGTGAAAACAAAGTCATAGCGATGCGTTTTGCATAATACGTTTGCGCAATTCCAAGCTTTTTTCAAAAACCGCAGGTAGCCTTTGATGCGAACCCTTTTATTTTCTCTGCCTGTTTTTGAGTCTAAATCAAGTCTATGAACCCTTACTCCATCAAGCACTTCAAACTCAGGTGCTTTCTCCATTCCTGAAACATAATTTGGTTGAGCAGTAACCACTGATACATTGCATCCTTGTTTTGCTAAACTCGAGCAAATATCATGTGCGAGTTGCCCTGTTGATGCAACATCAGGGACGTAATACTGATTGATGACAAGAATTTCAGGTTTTTTAATGCGCATGGTTATGCCGCCTTAACTTTTTTAGTGTCTTCCATAGAAACAGCAGCGAGTTGTGTTGAAGACATTCTTCCTGATTTTATAAGTTCGCCTTCGATCCATTTATACGTAGGAACCAAACCTTCTTCGAGATCTACCTGCGGTTCCCAGTTAAGAACTTCGCGGAGTTGTGCATTGTTGCTGTTTCTTCCTCGTACACCTTGCGGTTTGTCTAAATTGTGCTTTTTGTTTATTTTTTTGCCTGCGATGTTTGCGATGATGTCTATGAGCTCGTTGATAGTAACCAGCCGATCTGTCCCTAAATTAATTGGTTCCCATCTGTCGCTTCTCATAATCCGGTAGATTCCTTCTACACAATCATCGATGTACATAAACGAGCGGGTTTGCTCACCATCGCCCCAAACTTCTATAGTATCGCCATCCTTTGCCAGAGCGATTTTTCTGCTTAAAGCAGCTGGTGCTTTTTCTTTTCCACCTTCGTAGGTTCCCATTGGTCCATAAACGTTGTGAAACCTGCAGGAGCGTGTTTGCAGCCCAAAATCTTTTGTAAAGTATTCGCAAAGTTTTTCGGTGTAGAGTTTTTCCCAACCGTAGCCTTCTTCGGGATCGGCAGGGTAAGCATCTTCCTCTTTCAAGGAAACGCCTTCCGTAGTTTGTTGTTTATATCCGGGGTAGATACAAGCGGAGGATGAAAAGAAAAACCTTGAAATATTGTTAACTCGTGAAGCCTCTAACATGTGAACGTTTATTAATGTGTTATTTCGGGAAATCTCCGCATGGTTACCGCTAATGTAACCAATCCCTCCCATGTCAGCGGCAAGGTTGTAAACCTCATCAATTCCGCGTGTGGCAACTAAACAGTTGTCCCACTTTCGTAAATCTAATAATTCAAACTGATCTGCGTTACTGGGTTCGAATTCGGGGTACTTAATATCAACGCCTCTTACCCAGTATCCTTTCTTCTTTAAGAATGCAACTAAATGATGGCCAATAAATCCGCCAGCACCTGTGACTAATACTTTCTTACTCATTATTTCACCTTTTAGAAAAAAAAGCCAAGTGCTCGTCTTGAAGTTAGGCTTTGCACAGCATATTTATCGGGTTTTAAGTTCAGAAACTTTAGTGTTTTCAGAGGTTTTTAATAATTTTGAACTTAAAATCATTTCAAGATTTAACATTTTAAGTGGGCTCAAAGAATTTCAAATAACGCGGTGCGATTCTGTATTCGCCTTCGTCCTTTTGATTAGGTTTTCACATGGAGGTGAACGATGGCTGAAATCGAAGGCGAGCTTTGGAAATACAACTTTGCGAAGGTAACAGTCGTGGATGTTACGGAAGACTACCGATTCATGCTTGAACCACTTCCTTCTCACTTTTATCCTGTGCTGAAAGAAACTTTGCTGCCGATATGTTCACTTCCTGAGAAACTGCTATTAGAAAATCTCGTGGAAGGCTATCAATACGACTGGCATGAGCCTCCTCCAAGTATTGAAGGCTTAGCACATTGGTATGTGGGCGTGGTCGGGACGCAATTCTTAGATTAGGGAATTAGCGCGCCGTATATCCGCCATCAATCACCAACTCTGATCCAGTGACAAACTTGCTTTCATCAGAAGCAAGATACAGGATTCCGTATGCGATGTCCATCACTTCTCCCATGTGTCCTAATGGATGTAGTGCATCAATGGCTTTTTTTGCTTCTTCTGGGTTAGGCAATGAGTTTAGATAGTTCTCAACCATCGGAGTCCAAATGAAAGCTGGATGAACAGAGTTCACGCGGATTTTGTCAGGGGCATATATTAATGCATCTGTTTTGCTCATCAATCGAACAGCACCTTTGGATGCATGATAAGGCGGAACATCTGGCGCGCTGATTAACCCATAAATTGAGGAAAGATTGATGATGCTTCCTCCGCCGTTTTTCTTCATGTGTGGAATCACATGCTTGGTGCAAAAGAACACCCCTTTTACGTTTATTGCCATCAAGTGGTCCCATTCCTCTTCCGTAATTTCATGTGTGGGTTTATTCACACCTGAGATCCCTGCATTGTTTACAAGAATATCTATCTTTCCCCATAAATCCACTACTTCTTTTACAACTTGCTCGACTTGTGTTTCTTTTGATACATCCAAATGCCAATACTTTGCAGTTAATCCTTTGGAAACCAATTCATCTTCTAATCTTTTTCCTTCTTCATCTAATACATCAGTAATGGCAACTTTTGCACCTTCTTGCGCGAGCAAAGCACAAGTACCATGACCAATACCTAATGAGCCACCAGTAACGATGGCTACTTTTCCATCTACTCTTTTCATGTTCTCTCCTAATTCAATTTTCTTCTTGATTTGTTAACACATCATCAACCCAAGACATACCCATCATCATGTTGGGAAAGCCGACAGTTGAGAGAGTTTGTAATACAGCATGCCTAATTTCTTCAGGAGTAGCACCTGCTTCCAAAGCTTTTCTTGTTTGGCTGTGCGTACCGCCTTCCTGACCTGCGGAAATTGAAATACCGATTTTAATGAGTTGTCGAGTTTTCTCATCTAAAGGGCCTGCATTAGCAACTGCATCACCCAGCTGTTTATATGCATGTCCAATATCTGGATACTGCTCCATGAATCTTAAATATCTTTTTGGTAGTTTCGACATAAATTAATTTTTGCAGATATTTAGAAAGGTATGCTATGACAAACATCATAGACAAGCACAAAATGGACATTGAAGGAGTTATCCTAACGGGTGGAAAAAGCGAAAGAATGGGCGTAGACAAAGCCAAAATTCTCGTTGATGGCATTGCTCTCGCTGAAAAAATTGCAACAGAACTCGCAAGAGCGACAAAGAAGGTAACCGTTTTAGGTCGAGAGCCAATTATAGGATTCGATTTTATCTTAGACGATGAAGAATTCGCCGGTCCTCTTTCTGCGCTCGCAAATTTTTCCCCTACGGAAAAATTTGTGTTTGTGGCTTCTTGTGATTTACCTTTTTTCGAATCAAGCATAGTGAGTTTTTTCAAAGAGAACATTGATAGCTATGATGCTGTAGTCCCAAAGTGCCAAGATAAATTTCAACCGCTTTGTGCTTTGTATTGTGCTGATTCATGGAAACTACTTAAAAAGTTTAAATCTCAAAACGAAACAAGAATCATGTCATGGATGAACCAACTTAAAGTAAGAGAAATATCAGAAACAGATATGAAAAATGCAAATATAGATCCTAAAATTTCTCTAAATATAAACTCAAATGAGGATTTTCAATTTTTTTTCGGGAGAACACATTATTGAATCTTATGAAAAACTTCTTTGTATAGATGCATTTTTTGTTTTTTTACAATTAAAACGTAAATATTTTAATCATTTCCACGCAAAGCTTTCGTCAATTCGCGTTCATTTAATATCGTAATAATTTGGTGATCGGTTTCTAAAATTCCATTTTTTTGCCATTTGCTCATCACGCGAATGGTTGTTTCAACCGTAGTGCCTGCCATTTCCGAAATATCTTGTCGAGTCAAACATTTAATTGAATTTTATTCTCTTGTCTTTCGCCGTAATTATCCGCAAGAATCAAAAGCACCGCTGCCACACGCTCTTCAACACGGCCTGAAACCAATCGTGACATCATGTCATGTGCTTTGCGCAAACGCGGACCAATTGTGCGAATAATCAAATCTTTTATCTCTAAATTTTTTTGATAAACGCTCACAAAAACTTCTTTGGGAATCTTTAAATACCATGTGTTTGTGACTGCAATTGCAGATAAAGGATAAGCTCGCCCCTCTAAAACTGCGAATAAGCCGAAACATTGACCGGGGCCCAATAATTCAAGCGCAATCTCCTGTCCTTGTGCAGAGCATTTTGTCATTTTCACGAATCCTGCACCTACAATCGCAACGAATTCAGAAGGGGCATCTGCTAACCAAATAACCTCTCCTCTATCTGCATACGCCATAAAAGAACCTTTCGCAAGCATTTCGCGCTGTTGTGATGTTAATGCGTTCAATAAAGTGCATGCTTCCAATACTGCAATCTTGGTAGGTTTTTCGGGCAATTGTGAAATCCCTATTCTTGCGGCAAGTTTTTTATGTGGCATAAGCAACCTTTTTCTTGACGAAGATCATAGAATAAATGTGAAATCCCCATATTGCCAATGCGATTAACTCTATAAATCCAGTGAATCCCATTGGCAAAAAAGCAGTAGTTGTGTAATCAGTTGCTATTTCAAAACCTACACGCAAAGTGTTACCTATATTCAAAAGCCAAAATACACTCCATAATTTCGGCAAAACATCTATGTTTAAATCATTCATACGGGCAACCATAAGAAGGGAAACTCCGATGATCATTTGAGAAATAAATCCAACTGTTAGCGCGTGTCTTATCGCTCCTGTGTAAGCATGAGAAAATGGCGCGCCAATAAAATACAAATGTAAAGGCTCGATCAACATTAATAGCAATGCAACACCAAACCAAAACAGTGCGGCACGTAAAAACTTGTGTGAGCGAAGATGCTCTGAAACTTTTTCAAATACTCGTGTATTAAGGATAAGTAATAGTCCTCCTATAAACATGAACAGCGTGCCAAAGTGTAATAAAAACCTATGAATAGGCTCGTGATTTGATTGATAAAAAACATGCCAGCCGTAAATTCGCATGATGAGTCCGGCATTCCAAAAGTAAAACCCAATATTGCCGATTGACTTTAACGCCTCTTTGGTGCCGAAGCAAGTGTGGAATTTTATCAACGCAACACCAAAGATCATCTGTGTGACAAATCCTAAAAACTGAGCTTCGCGGTACGGCGTAAACCAATGACTTATAAAAAGCGTATTTGCTTCCTGTTGCACTTGATGTGACATCATAAAGAAATATGGCTCAATAAAAACAATAATGAGCCACCATACAAGAGACGCAAAAACAAACTTTGTCTGCCATGTTAAAGGTCCTGTTGGATGGCGTGTATATCCAACATTAAAAATAAAAGCACATACAGCCAAAATTTGTAAGTAACAAGAAACTACACCAATCGTAAGCCAAGGTTGTGTGTTTATCGTAACCATAGGTTCAGCAACAAAGCGTAATGCAATCCCTAATGCCATTGAAATTAAAGCAAACCAGGCAAGACGGTGAAATAACACAGCTTTAGAAATTGAAGGTGCGTGTTGCTGCATCGCAAATCCCATAATGAAAAGCCCAACCCATCCATAGAGTTGTGAATTCGCATGCGCCATGATGTATGGTGTCAGGCTGCTCAGCGTATAGTTTGCATTCATGCCTATTCCAAAAAGGGCTATTGCGCCTAACAAGCACCCGACGGTTAAAACACAGATAATTCCGGAAATAAAAAACGGACGATAAATCTCAACGCCAGCGCGTCCACTGTTAGCGTTTATATTTTTATCAGAAAGGACTCGTAATTTTATTAAGCTTGATGAAGGCATTTTTGAAATTTTCAATATCTATAGTCCACCAATATCACTTACAATCATATGACGTCCATCATATTTAGAGTTTTTTTTGAAATATGATGGACGTCATAGACACAACAACCTTGTACAGCGAAAATAAACTCAAAAGCCATAACGGCTAATAAAGGATTACATATGGCAACAAGACACGCTGTACCGGGAAGATTTAAAAAAGAAAAGAAGCACGCAAATGAGCGTGTAGTGCGAACAACAGACAGTCCGAATTGCACTGGGGCATGTGGGTGGTTGGCAACTGTTGTAGACGACGTGATTGTTGATCTAAAGCCTGCTGCTGACTACCCTTGTCAAGAATATAACCCCAGAGGCTGCTTGCGAGGGATGTCAATGACGCACATGATTTACGGCCCTGACCGCATCAAAAAGCCGCTAATTAGGGTAGGCGAAAGGGGAGAGGGGAAGTGGCGAGAAGCCACATGGGATGAAGCGCTGGATTACATTGCCGAGAAAATGATTCACATCCGTGACACCTATGGACCCGAAAGTATGCTCCTGTTTAATCAGGTCGTGGGCACGAGTTATGTCCAAAAAGGCGCACAAATCCGAATGGCAGCCCTTTTGGGAATGTCATTTGCAACAGCGTACGATTTCAATGGTGATATTTCTATGGGTTTTACGCACACCTTAGGAATAGACTGTGTCGAATGTGAAACAAAAAGTTGGGGCTATGCAAAATACGCAATCCTCTGGAGCAGTAACGTTTTTCAAACACGTATTCCCGATGCAAAATTCCTCACTCAATATGCGAAACAGCGCAACAACGCAAGACTTGTCTGTATTGATCCCCGATGCAGCCAGACAGCGAAGGGCGCCGACCTCTGGATCCCAATCAACCCCGGTACAGACGGCGCCCTCGCACTTTCCATGTGTCAAGTCATATTGGAAAACAACCTCGTGGATTGGGAATTTTTAAGAACTTTCACGGATTGTGCAACTCTCATCCGCGCTGACGACGGGAAACGACTACGCGCATCGGATTTAAATCTCGGTGATGATTACGAATTCATGGCTTGGGATGAAATCAGCGATGCGCTCTACAAACTTCCTAAAGACACTCTGCAATTACCAGAAAACGTCCGTTTGGCGATGCACGGAACAAGAAAAGTCGAAATTGATGGAAAAATTGTCGAAGTCACTCCGGTATTTCAACTTCTTGAAGATGTGATAATGCGACGCGAATATCATCCGGATGAAGTTGCAAAAATTACCGATGTTCCTGCAGAAACTATCCGCGAAATCGCTACAGATTATGCAACAAAAAGACCGGCATCCATTATTATCGGAATGGGAATCAATCACAGATTGCATGGTGACCTTACAATTCGTGCTATTTTATTGTTGTCCGCACTTGTTGGTGCACATGGAAAACCCGGAGAATCAATCTCTATCTATTCCGGACAACACCATTTCCGAATCGATGTAAGCGGTTGGTGGTTTCCCGAAGGAAAAAGACCGAATGCAGTCCCTATGCATTATTTCGTCTTAGGAAAACCAACAGATACGATTAATCCAAAAATTAAGTTTCCCAAAAATGGTTTCAAAGCACTATTTGTTTCGCATGGAAATCCGTTGGTTACCGAGTTTTCCGAACCCATAAAACGTGCGATTGACAATCTCGAGCTTTTTGTAACCATTGACTTCTCCATGTCGCCCACATGCGAATACTCTGATGTAGTATTACCTGCTCCTACATTTTGGGAAAAGTACGATTTAGTTGGAACGAGTTGTCATCCATATTTGCAAGTGCAACAAGAAGTTATCACGCCAAGATATGACAGCAAAACAGAAATGTGGATGGTGAAAGAACTCATTAAAAGAGTAGATCCAAGCCTCTTTAAATACTTCGATTACTCTGAATTAGACGCAATTAGAATACTTTTGGAAACAGGTGGAAAGGAAACTGAAGGAATCACGCTTGATGCCCTTCTGGAAGGACCTGTGAGATTGAAGGTTCCCGATCCTGAGGTGGGTTGTGATGAGCAATTCGCACACAAAGTTCCATTCCCCCCCCGAGCCTATCCGTTTCCTGAAGGCGTGCAACGCGAGTTTTTGAAAACAGGTCGAATGGAGTTTTACAAGGAGGAAGACGTTTTCCAAAAAATGGGTGAGTGCATACCGCACTATAAGCCTTCATTCGAGCACCTCTCGGAAGAGGAACAAATGCTTCCGTTTTCTATTGTCACACCACACTCGAAATGGCGAGTACATTCCACTCACAGTAATAATCCAGTCTTACTAAATCTAAACAGAAAGCCAGTAGTAGAAATTAATCCAAAAGATGCCGCAATGCGGGGAATTAGCGATGGTGACAAAGTGGAGATCTTTAATAACAACGGCTCATATCAACTTTGGGCATTGGTTACAGATACCATAAAACCCGGAGTACTTTGTGTGGACCACGGATGGTGGGACAGGTACCTTGCAAAAGGAAAATATCACAGCGTTCACACGCATCAGAAAATAAAACCATCTCACGAAAACTATTATCTTCCCGCAGTTTATGCGCCAGGACAACATTGGAAAGACACTCGTGTGGACATTAGGAGGGTGGAGTAATGAAACAGCACCATTTCTCAAGTTTGTTGTTGTTTTTAGTTGCCGGAGGATTCTTGCTTATGTTAATTGATGTTAGACATATGCATAGAGAAATATTAACTGAATATTGGCAATCTTGGATACCAATTATTATAAGCATTTTAGGGTTTTTTGTTACCGTTGCATTAAAAAAAATAAAAAAACTAAAGTTTCTCGCAGTTTTGATTTACCTGTCTGGAGTAGGTGCTGGGTTATATGGTTCATACCTTCATAGCGAGGGGGAAATTAATAAATATTTTGACTTATTTGCAAGTAAAGAAACAGTTGCTTACGCTTTAGATAAAGATGAATATGAAAATGAAAAACAAGAAAACGAAAAAGAAGAATCTCCGCCACTCCTTGCACCTCTTGGGCTATCTGGGTTATGTGCATTCGGTTTAATTGGCGCATTAAGTATGAACAACATGAAGGAGAAAGTGTAGATGGCACGTATGGCGATGCTAATCGATTTAACGCGATGCATCGGTTGTGATGCATGTACGGTAGCATGCAAGCAAGAAAACGGCACACCGGTGGACGTGTTTTTTGCGCGAGTCTTAAATATCGAATACGGTGATTATCCAAATGTAAAAAGAATGTATATCCCCGTACTTTGCAATCATTGCGATGACGCACCATGTTTGAAAGCATGTCCAAACAAAGCCATCATTAGAAGACCAGACGGAATTGTTTTAATTGATCAAGACAGGTGCAAAGGAACAGGAGCGTGTGTTTCTGCATGTCCTTACGGAAATATTTACTTGTGCTCAAGTGGAAAAGACGAATGGTATCTTGCGGATGACGAACCGTATGAAAAAGATTTTGTAAAACCAAGACTTCGATGCAATGTTGCAAGGAAATGTACGTATTGCGCACACAGAGTTGATGAAGGATTAGACCCGGCTTGCGTTGTGGCTTGCCCCACAACAGCACGTATCTTTGGAGACTTAGATGACCCTGATAGCGTGATTTCAAAGTACATAGTCGAACAAAGAGAATTTACGGGAAGAGAAACATTTCACCTACTCCCTCAAGCCAAAACAAAACCAGCAGGCTGTTACCTTGGACCAATGGCAGAGATGAATCCATCTACTTTAGGCGGAAGAGCAGAAGGAAAAGATCCCATAAAGATGAACGACAAGCCTGAAACTCACAGACAGCCTTCATTAACTCATTCTTTAACAGGGATGATGATGAAATTAATCGGAGTCTTGGCTTTTGTTTTAATGTTTCTTTCCATGTATGCAATTACAGAACCTGAAGTTGATCACGATACATATTCGACAACAGCTTGTGTGGGTTGTCATGGAATAACCGGTATGGGGGGGCTGGGTCCACCAATTGTGGAAACAGACCTGACATTAGAAAAATTCAAATTGATTGTTAGAGAGGGGAAGGGCATGATGCCTGCCACGCCGATTTCGGATTTGTCGGATGAAGAAATAGAAAAGATGTATGTTCAATTAAAGAACACACCTCTCGACGAATCTC
>CAZSPF010000031.1:17416-23636 GCA_964608695.1 uncultured Fimbriimonadales bacterium
AATACCGTTATCCTTTCAGGTGGGCAGGCTCATGTCTACAAGAAATGTGGGAATAATATTTTTATTCGTTTTTGGTCTCGCATTCCTGCTATCAATTAATGTCATCGTGTACTGGTTAAAATGTGCGGGATTAACAAATCTGTTTCCATACATTAAAAAATTAGGATTCATAAAATCAACATACATCGTAATCTCATCTCTCATTCTCGACGGGTTCCTTGTGCGTTCCTTATGGAAAACAAATAAACACAGATGGTTTATGCACGGACTAATGCTTTACGGCTTTTTTGGCTTGATGCTGGCTGACGTGCTCATACAAATTTATAATCCTACAAGAGCGGAGATGCCTCTAATCAGTCCCTTAAAAATGCTTCCTATCGTTTCAGGAATGGCGTTAATGCTAGGCGTGTTTTATGTCATGTACCGCTATCGTTCTGATAAATATATTGACAACGGGCTAACGATGGGTCGAGATTTTCTTTTTCTAAACCTTATGTTTCATACGGTCATAAGTGGATTTTTAACAATGGTTATCAATAGAACTGATGCTTTTGGGTGGGTGATGCCGATTTACATTTATCATCTTGTTTCCATAGCATTACTCATTTTAACTGCACCGTTTACTCGATTTTCACACGCTTTTGTCGTGCCTGTTTTGATCGCCGCAACACGTTTAACAGAAGCAGTAGGAAATGCGAAAGTAGATTTAGGTTTCCAACGCGAACCCACCCCCGGCAAACATCACAAAAATGAGCGAATCGCACAAGACTTGGCAAAACAAATTGACCCGAATTTCAAAGGGCGTATTCGTATTCGTTATTACCCATAAAGGAACAAACAATGAACAATAATGATAAATGTAAAAATTGCACAAACTGTTCGGACAAGCCATCGAGAAGAAAAGTACTCGGCTGGATAATCGGAACAATTAATGGCATCATTATTTTAGCAATTATCGGACCTGTTCTTGGATTTATCGGCTCTCCGTTAAAAGTAAAACGCAGGGATGAATGGGTAGATGTCTTAGGTGAAGACGAACTTTCAGTAGGGGAAACAAAGGAAGTTCTTGTTTCACTCATGGTGAGAGACGGTTATCGTGTGACAGAAATGAAATATACGGTTTTCTTGAAGAAAGAGCAAAATCAAATACTGGCATTTAATCCCGCTTGCACACATCTGGGATGCAGAATCAGTTTTCAGCAAAACAAATCAAGGTATTTCTGCCCATGTCACGGGGGGGTATTCGATGATCAAGGAAATGTAGTATCAGGTCCTCCACCACGCCCACTCGATACCTATCCTGTGAAAATTGAAAACGGAAGAATTTGGATACAAAAGAAGGTGTAGCAATGGATAACAGAATTCTTACGCCAGAAAAACCCACAGTAGAAGAACTCCCCCCCCTTACTCCTGAAGAAGAGGTAAGGAGAGAAAGGCCAAGCCTTAGAGATTGGCTCGAACTTCGATTGGGGTGGTGGGGATTCGTGCGCAAAAATCTCGATGAACCTATGCCGCCCGGAGTAGGATGGTGGCAGACATTAGGAAACCTGCTTCTCACATTACTGCTTTTCCAATTTATCACGGGAGTTGCACTTGCAATGTATTACACGCCCAGCCCCGAGAGCGCACATGCCAGCGTAAAATACATTACGGAATCAGTCACACTTGGCTCATTTGTGAGAGGGCTTCACGTTTGGGGTTCTACTTTAATCGTCGTTGCAGTTGTTTTACACATACTGCGTGTATTTTTCTGGGGGTCATACAAAAAACCCAGAGAACTTACATGGCTAACAGGTGTGGTTATTTTTAACATCATCCTTGCATTTTCGTTTACTGGTTATCTGTTACCGTGGGATCAAAAAGCCTATTGGGCAACGGTTGTCGGCACAAAAGTAGCAGAAACAGTTCCCGGATTTGGACATCAACTCATGGTCTTGATTAGGGGGGGTGAAGAAGTTGGTGCACTTACTTTAACAAGATTCTATGCATTGCACATCATGATTTTGCCTGCAATCCTTATAATATTCATTGGTTTACACCTATATCTGGTGCGAAGACTTCACATCGCCGGACCAGTCGTCCCACAAAAAGGAAAGCCAACTCCTTTCTATCCTAACCAACTCTTTAAAGATGCAGTAGTTGTGCTATTCGGTGCAGGATTGCTTATTTATCTCGCTATCGCTTTTCCGCCAGCGTTGGAAGCCATCGCAGATCCCACAGGCACGGATTTCACTCCGCGCCCAGAATGGTACTTCCTTGGTCTTTATGAATTGCTAAAAATCATGCCGCCGGGATGGGAAGTAGTCGCAACTATCATCATTCCGGGATTGGTTACACTGGGCATGTTCTTTCTGCCATGGCTTGACCGTTCAAAATCGCGTCATCCCGCAAGCAGACAATGGATCATCGTTACAGGCATAGGAATAATATTGATGATAGGGCTTTTTACATTAAAAGGAATTCTCGAAACGCCTCCGCACGTGCAGCATACAGAATCACAATCTGCCGTAACTTCCATGAAATAGTGGATTGCTATCATTTAAAATAACTTTATGAAAGAGTTTACGCCGCCAATCAGTGCTTGGTTTGCGGGACCAAAAGCAGAAAATGGAGATGATTTTGTAATAATCCTTAATAAAATCATTCAAGATTATTATTATTGGAGAAGAAATTATTTTCCTGAAGACGGAGTGATTATCACTTCCGAAATGCGCAGAAAACACGACGAGTGGAATGACGCATTTTATGATAAATTAACAGAACTTCTTGCTGACTTAAAAGCAGACTTCCCGTTTCAGAGCCCCAGATACATCGCACACATGTTATCTGAACAAACTTTGCCAAGCATTGCAGGATATTTTTCCGCCATGCTATACAACCCCAACAACGTAACACGTGAGTCTGCACCCGTTACAGTCAAACTGGAAATTGAAGCAGGGAAAATGCTTGCGAAAATGTTGGGTTACAACCCCGATACATCATGGTCTCACTTGTGTAGCGGAGGAACATTAGCAAACATCGAAGCCCTCTGGGTTGCACGTTCAGTAAAGTATCTGCCTTTTGTGTTACGAGATCTGATTACAAAATTAAATCTAACTCATTCAATAACTACTTGCACAGATCAACATTTATTGAGTTTGAACCCACAATCCATTCTTTCACTGTTTAACGAAGTATATCACCTTATCACAATAGATCAGTCAAACCCGCTCACGCTAAAAGACTTTATAGACTGTTTCAGAGAATCAGAATTCAATGTCTCACAAAATGGAATCTCGAAAATTGTTGAACAAATACAAGGCGAACCTGTTATCCTCGTGCCAGAAACTTACCATTATTGTCTGCCCAAAGCGCTCGACCTCCTCGGACTTGGCAGAAACGCGATGATAAAAATTCCTGTTGATGAGTTTTTCAGAATGAATGTTTCTGCGCTTAACGAGATCATAGATGAACAAGAGAAAAAAAATAAACACATCATAGCAGTCGTCGCAGTTGCAGGAACAACAGAAGAAGGAGCAATAGACCCCATCGAAAAAATCTCTGCGTTGAGAACCGAAAGAGAACATCAAGGAAAATCATCGTTTTGGTTTCATGCCGATGCTGCTTATGGCGCGTATCTGCGCACCTTAACTATCCCCACCAGAATCGGGCTGGGAGAAAAACAAATAATAGTCTTCATTAAAAACAATAAAACCACTATAAGCCTGAATCTTCCTGAAATAGAAACCTGCGATTCATTGGAAAAACTTCACGAGTGTGATTCAATCGCAATAGATCCGCACAAACTCGGCTACGTGCCTTACCCCGCCGGAGCAATATGCTTCAAATCAAACTTGGTAAAGCCACTCATGCGTCAAGATGCACCATATCTCGAAGAATCGCCGGCAGACATAAGATCGGAAAGCAGCTCACAAGGTATCGGTGTGTACGTTTTGGAAGGGAGTAAACCCGGCGCATCTGCGGCGTCTGTTTGGCTCAGCCACTCGGTGATTCCTTTGGATAATAACGGTCACGGAAGGCTCATGCGAGAAACAATACGCAGCGCATGCGAACTCCACACTCTCTTGGAATCTTGGAATGAATTAACCGACCCAACAAGTGTTCAAGCAGTTTGCCTTTGCCCCCCCCAATCAAACATCGTCTGCTATCTCTTTCGCGCAAAGAACAAACAGCAAACACTAAAAGAAATCAATCACTATACACAGCAACTTTACGACCAATTCAGCATAAAAGAAGAATTAAGGCAAAAAGTATACGATCAGAAATTTTTTATCAGCCGCACAGTCTTAACAGCACAACAATACAGTTACGAAACTGTCTCGTCATTCCTGCAAAAAATAAACATTACCAAACAAGATTACGAAGAAAACGGCGTAGTCTTATTGCGAAGTACTTTAATGAATCCATGGTATTCTCACGCAAAATCACAGGGAAGATATTATCTCGTAGAGTTTGTAGAAGAGTTATATCAACATGCAGAGAAAATAATATTAAAACAAATTGATAAATCTCTTATTCCTTAACTGTTTAACACGGTTTCTCCGCGCCTTTTCTTGTGTAGTACCACCAGTTAATCCAGATATTGATCAAATAAAACACTGCCGCACCATAGAAAAATGCTGTGGGAGAACCGGTCGCTTCAATAATCTTGCCAAACAATACCGAAAACACAAAAGGACCAAAAGCTGCAATTGCCGCTGTCCATCCAATAACCCCCCCCGCCTGTCTAGGAGAAAATATCATCGGAATCTGTTTAAATGTGGATGCATTTCCCACGCCGGCAAAAAAGAAAATACCTAACATCATCCAAATGAAATAAGGAAATTCTTCTAATGAACTCGGCGTCGTGTACCTTGTAACCAACAAAGAAAATACCACTAACCCTATTCCGCTCAATTGGGTTACTCTCGCCCCCCCGAACTTGTCACTTATAGGACCAAACAATACTCTGACCAACGCCCCAACAAATGCACCCAGAAAAGCATAAGTCAATGGATCGGGGGGATTTTCAAACTTTCCGTAAGTGGTTTTAATAAGCATCGGAAACGTTGCCGCAAATCCCGAAAAAGAACCAAACGTCATAATGTAAAGCGATGTCATCAGCCATGTATGTTTGTCTTTGAAAATATCTGTTTGTTGTCTAAAGTTCGCTCGCACAGGAACACTTTTTAAAAATAACCATGCCATTACCGAACCAATTAAAATAAATGGCACCCAAACAAACGCCGCATTCTGAAGCCACATCTCGGTTGTTTTTTCGTTCTGTGTGTAACTTTGAGGAGAACCTAAAACGGAACCCAACAACGCAAAGCCGATTATCCAAGGAACTACAAACTGAGCAACACTCACTCCAAAATTGCCTACCCCTGCTTGAATCCCTAATGCCGTCCCTTGTAAACGCTTCGGAAAAAACAAACTCGTACTTGGCATAAACGAAGAAAAATTACCCCCCCCGAATCCGGCAAGAAACGCAAATACCATTAAAACCCAAAAAGGAGTTTCAGGATTCTGCACTGCAAACCCCCATCCCAAACAAGGTATCACCAATAGTAAGGTCGAAATCGTAATCACATAGCGCGTTCCGAATATGGGAATCAAGAAAGTATGAACTAATCGTAAAATCCCCCCCGCCAATCCAGGCATCGCAGTCAGCCAAAATAACTGTGCATCGGTAAATTTAAATCCGATGCCCTGAAGCCGAACAACTATCGCACTCACCATAAACCAAGTAGCAAATGCCAATATCAAGCAGAACGTCGTGACAAATAACGTGCGCCAAGCAATCACTCTCGCTTCCGATTCCCAAAAAGTTCTCTCCTCAGGTGTCCAACTCGTCAGCCAAGTAGAACCCTTGCTTGTTTCCGTAGTAGACATGATTCACTTCTAATATGTGCTTAATGGTGGGAATCATCTATGACGGATATCATAAGAATCAAACAAATTCACAAAATACAACGGTTAATTGGATTAAAGCTGTAATGACCCGCTGTTGAATAATCTTGCACCACTGACCATTGTTCAGTTGATAAATCCAGAGAATAGGTTTTCATTTCTACAGAGATTTTGTAATCTCTGACCGCATAGAAACTTTATTATTTGCAACTTGATATATAAAAGGGTAGACAGGCATACTCAGTTCTGCGTCTTCAATCTCTTCCCACTCACCCAAGACATCTTTTGCAATTTTCTCGGGAACGGTCGCATTGACACCAGGTTGTAT
>CAZSPF010000031.1:23657-24936 GCA_964608695.1 uncultured Fimbriimonadales bacterium
TTGTATAGTGCCCACTGCAGTATATTTTATTACCTTCTCATAGTTAGTAAATTGATACCCGCTCTGTATTTCTTCCATAAGGTAAACATCGAGATTCTCCATTTCATTTGGCGTACCCTGTCCCCAAAAAAGTATCTTTCCTATGGGTATATGCACAGCATGTACTGCCTGCAAATCTTCATTGTCAATCCTCTGTTTCATTCCAAAACTCCACATCATTTCTTCGAGACCAAATATATTAATCTCATCCTCCTCACCATCGTAAAAGATTTCGCTCATACCCTTATAGGACACTTCTCACCAAAACGTCAACCACCCTTTAAATAAATCAAGAAAAATCTCCGAGCCTAACCGTCATCCGTATACGCATCGTTTATAACCGGAAACTCCATTAACGCTTCCGTCAACGCTTTTATGAAAAACGGCGTATACGTCAGCCGCACTACGTAAACTTTTCTCAAAACGGTCTGTTATTAAGTTTTCGAAAATTTTTGGATTGGAAAATTTACTTCCCCGTGGGTTTCATGCGAAGGTACGCGCTGATGAATTCGGTGATTTCTCCATCGAGAACCGCGATGGTGTTGCCGGTTTCGTATCCGGTGCGTGTGTCCTTTACCAAAGTGTACGGTTGTAAAACATAAGAGCGGATTTGATGTCCCCATTCTGCAGGTGTTAAGTCTCCCCGTAATTGACGCAAACTTTCTTCTGTTTTATCCAATTCCAATTGCGCCAATCTTGCGGCGAGAATTTTCATTGCAGATTCGCGGTTTTTGTGTTGACTGCGTTCGTTTTGACAAGTTACAACAATTCCTGTTGGCTTATGAATGATGCGTACAGCGGATTCTGTTTTATTTACATGCTGCCCCCCCGCACCGCTTGCGCGATACGTTTCAATTTCCAAATCATCGGGTTCGATGTGCGCCTCCGAAACCTCCACTTCTGGCAGCACATTTACCATTGCAAATGAAGTGTGTCTTCTGTTCGATGCATCATAAGGACTGATGCGCACCAAACGATGCACGCCGTGTTCTGATTTTAAATAACCATAAGCAAAATTTCCAGAAACCTTGAAACTGATGCTTCGATATCCCGTAACGTCTCCCGGCGTTTCCGCTAAGATCTCAATGGAAAAACCGTTTCTTTCCGCCCAGCGCGAATACATTCGAAAAAGCATCTCTGCCCAATCGCATGCTTCCGTCCCCCCAGCGCCTGCGCGTATTTCCACGAGTGCGTTGTTTGCATCGTGTTCGCCGCCTAATAAAGTTGTGAGTTCGAATGC
>CAZSPF010000032.1:0-239 GCA_964608695.1 uncultured Fimbriimonadales bacterium
AGTTTGTGGAAGCTTTTGTGTTCACCCGATTCGAGCCAAACGGCATGGTTACAGGCAATGACCACATTAAAATGGCAACCTCGGTGATTGACTATATCTTCCGTGAGCTCGCAGTTACATATTTGGGACGTACGGATTTTATGCATGTCTCGCCCGAAGACTTGCGCGGGGATACGGTGGGCAGACCGGTTGACGAAGAAGAATTTGAAGAAGAAGTGGTAGCAGAAGGGTTAACCACT
>CAZSPF010000032.1:255-24689 GCA_964608695.1 uncultured Fimbriimonadales bacterium
TAACCACTGATTGGATCCCCGGTCAAACCGTGGAAGACCACACGGGGAAAGGCTTCGCCGCACCGCAAAAACAAGTAACCGAGTCAAAGCAACTCTCGCCTGTGGGGGGGGCAGGAGAACTTGCATCACGCATCCAAGCCGCCCGCCTGAAGGGCTACGAAGGCGACCCATGCGAAGAATGTGGACAATTCACCATGGTGCGAAACGGCACATGCCTTAAATGTGACAACTGCGGAGCTACGAGCGGGTGTAGTTAAATGCAAAATTTATTAAATGAGGTGTATATTTAGGAAACTCTTGTGATGCATCAGTAATCCATGCGATTATTTCTTTAGCATCTAAGATGATTTTCATTTAAAGACTTTTATCGTGTCGGTGACGTTGCCTGATCTTTTTTATACTGCAAGAATACTATTTCACCGCCGCCTTCGAATAAGCTTTTTGTTTTTGCCATTCTTGATTGAATAACATTTTGGCACTCTGGGTTGATTTCAGATTGGATGGAGATAACTTTGTATCTTCCATATATAATTGCACGCGCAAACTGATCACCTATGTTAATGCACAAGCGACACCCAGGTTTTAATATGCGAATGCATTCCTGCCAAACAAAGTTGAGGTTATTAATATAATCTTCGGAAGAATCACCGAAACTAATTTGGTTCTCATGCCCATAATCCTTCAACTATAATAAGGAGGACTTGTAACAGCTAACTCTGCACTACCATGGAGAACTTCGGACATATTCCTGCTATCTCCAATGTAGGCGGTGTGTTGTTGAGATATTTCTGTAGACATTTTTTAAGCCGAACCCTTCTTTGAATCTATCTTCACATCTTACTTAGTACCTTGCTTAAAATCAAGACACAGTCTCTAAAAATTAAATGTAGTATAATCCATCTGTGATTGCTTTCACAACTGAAGTCGTCGAAAAAATCAAAAGCATAGACCTTCACGAGTTATCATGTTATATCACTCACGAAGAGGCGAAGGGATACTTCCTCGAAGAACCCGGAGTAGAACACTATAAACTCCTTGCATACCTGTCTACTTTGTTTTCTGGGATCATCATCTCTGACATCGGTACATTTAGAGGAGCATCTGCACTTGCACTTTCATATAACAAGCAAAATAAAGTTATCTCATATGATATTAAAAACAAAAGAAAACTAAACGGCAAACCTGAAAATATAGAGTTTGTGGTTTACAAAAGAGGTTTTTCAAAGGATATTTTTTATAGCGATTTTATTTTTCTGGACACCTTGCACGACGGCGTGCTGGAAGGAGAAATTCTAAACTTTTTAAGGAAATATAAATGGAGAGGAATTCTTGTGCTTGATGATATTCATAAATTTCCACCTCTAAAAAAACTATGGGATGAAATCGATTTACCAAAAGAGGACATCACCTCGATAGGTCATCATTCAGGAACCGGAATAGTATATTTCAAATAACCCGTCACCTCGGCAATGCAGGGAAAAACCTGCGCGTAAGTGATTGCAAATCCACTTTCCATTGCCCATCAACTTTTATCAGCGGAAATTCAAATGGGTCGGGCAATTCCGGAAAAGGACCGGAAAAAGAATAAACATCCACTTTCAAAACCGCTCGGTCTTCTTCTGTTAAAACTGTTCCTACCCATTTCCACACAAATACATAATTTTTCGCAGCGTTGTTTACGCAAAAATCCCATTGCTTTTCCAGCGGTGCTATGGGACTTTCCAAATGACTCAGCTCCGTTAATTTTTTAATGTCCTTTGTTGCAAGCGCAACCATAAACTCTTGAGCCGCAGACTCAGGTGATTGTTGTCTTACAGCAAAAATCGCAAATGCACCAATAACTAAAACAAGAAGCAATAACAAAACAACATCAAATCTGATTTTTGCTTTCTTATGACTCATCTTCTTCCTTCGATTTGCACAGGTACAGCGTAAAGCATAGCGGTGCGCGGTGCGTCCACGTACCACCTATTCCCCGAACGATACAAAAACCAAAAGGTGCTTTCAATCCCTCGTGGGGTGTAAAAATACACGCGAGCCATGCATTCGTTTCCGTCTCGCATTATCTCTGCAACTTCGTAATACGCCCCACGAATCCTTAACATCGCAGAAACTTCATTCGCCAATGCCCTGACTGGTAACCCGTCCATACCGCCTGTTGCTGAAACAACGCCTTGCAAATCTAACTTCTGAGCAGACCGGAAAAAACTGTGTAATGCCCCCTCAGGCCCAATGGATTGGTTCATAGAGAACACGCCTAAGGTCAAAGTAGCAAGCGCTAAAGAGGCAACAATTCCTGAGATAATGGATGGTTCGGAACGCATGAATGCAAAGAATACCGCAGAAATACCGCTGCTATTGACTTTTTTTATGTGTTTAGAGGGTATAAACGCAGTGTCGCTCATTAAGGAGGGGAGCCTCCGGATGAAGCGAGATATTCAATCATTTGGAGGTGAAAACATATGAAACGATGGCTAGTATTTTTGATGACGATCGCCGTACTGGGTGGCATTATCGCCGGTGGATGCGGTGAAAAAACCGAAGAAGGCGGCGGTGGAGAAACACCTGCCACTAACGAGGGAGGAGGAGGAAGCTAACCTCTGACTTCGATAGCGAATCGTCAAAGCGCTCATGACTTTCATGAGCGCTTTGTGTTTTTTTCAACCAATTTCCTGCTCGCCTTTCGTGCAGGCAGGAAATCCGGATGGTCTTTTACATATTCCGAAAAACAATGCTCCACAACGATTCCGGCTGTTACCGCAACATTTAACGACTGAACCATTCCATAAAGTGGAATTGAAACAAATTCATCACAACCTTTTTCCACGTCTTCTTCCAAACCCTCCATTTCACTGCCGAGCACGATCGCACATGGTAATCGCCATTTCACATCGCGTAGCGCTTTCACCCCCCCTTTCAAAGTCAATCCGTAGATGGTGTATCCATGAGATTTTGCTTCTTGTATAGCATCAACTGCGGAAATCCAGCGATATTTTTGCCATTTCAACGCCGCCACGCATCCGGAAAAATCACGCATCTTTTTTCTTGGCACAGGTGTGAAACACACTTCTTCCAATCGAAAACATTCCGCAATGCGCAAAATGTTTCCGTGATTAATCCCTTTATCCAACTCACAACAAATTATCCGTATCGGAGCGCGTGGTAAACTTGCGAACATTTTGCGAATGCCAGGATCGCGTGTTATCCGCCCAGTCTTTTTCACAACCTCAATTAACCTTTGCATGGCTTCTTGTTCGCCTTTACTCGCACCGGACATAGTATTGTATTACTCCATAAACACACTCAAACCACGCAACCCGATGCCTCTTTACGGTGTAAATATAGAAAACTACAGTAAAATAAGATATTGGAGGCAAATAAATGAGTACCGGTTTGTGGATCTTTATAGGAGCAGTAGTCGTGCTCTTGATTGCTGTTGTAGGGATGTACAACAGCCTTGTTCAACTTCGAAACAGGGTGAAAAACGCTTGGAGCCAGATTGACGTTCAACTCAGGCGCCGCTATGACCTCATTCCCAACTTGGTCGAGACAGTCAAAGGCTACATGCAGTACGAGCAAGAGACACTTGAAAAGGTCATGCTCGCTAGGCAAAAAGCCATGGATGCTTCAGGAGTTCGTGCACAGGCAGAGGCAGAAAACGCGCTTACCCGTGCATTGGGAGGACTGTACGCAGTGGCAGAAAACTATCCCGACTTGAAAGCCAGTGAAAACATGGCAAAGTTGCAGGAAGAACTTTCATCCACCGAAAACAAGATCGCTTTTGCAAGACAGTTTTATAACGATTCTGTTATGGAATACAACGTGAAAACTGAACAATTTCCATCGAACATCATCGCGAATATGTTTAGTTTCAAGAAAGAAGAACTTTTCGAAATCGAAGAGCCTACTGCACGCGAACCTGTTCAAGTGAAGTTCACTTCGTAAATAATTAAAAGTGCAAAGACGCACGTTTTTTCGCGAAATAGACGCTAATAAACGCGCGACGTTTTTCCTTATCTTTTTCATGGCGCTGCTGCTTGCAGGAGTAGGAGCATCTGTTATGTTTCTTGTCGAACCGGAATTTTGGTGGATAGGGGCTGGCGCACCCATTGTTGGGATGGGAAGTTACTATCCGATGATGGCGGATTCTGGATCAAAGTGGATTCTGAATATGTCGCAAGCACGCCCTGCTACCAAAGAAGAAGACCAAATCCTGCGTAACGTCGGTGAAGAAATGGCGATTGCAGCAGGAATCACTATGCCGGATATCTATGTGATTGAGGACTCCGCACCAAACGCGTTCGCCACAGGTTGGGAGCCAAAAAAGTCAGCAGTCTGCTTCACAACGGGCATCATAAAAAAACTTAACAGAGATGAACTACAAGGAGTAATGGCACATGAAATTGCGCACATTAGAAATTACGATACACGATTGATGATGGCGCTTGTGCTCACTGTAGGAGTAATTGTTTTCTTGCGTGATGCGATTTTCAGGAGCGGACTCCATAGAAGAACTTCACGCAGAGATTCAAAAGCAGATGGGATAATCATGGTGATTGTTATTGTCTTTCTTATACTCGCGCCATTATTTGCTGTTCTCCTAAAAATGGCAGTCAGCAGAAAACGTGAATACCTTGCGGATGCCACAGCCGCGCAGCTCACGCGATACCCCGACGCTCTCGCGGATGCGCTGGAAAAGCTCGAAGCCGACCGTGAGCCTCTCGAAGCTGCAAACCGCGCAACCATGCACCTGTTTATCGTAAACCCATTCAAGAAAACTGGATTCCTCGGCGAAACAAATCTCTTCAGCACCCACCCCCCCACGCGCCAACGCATCAACCGCCTCAGAAGCATGGGATTTCTCGGCCATGACAGAGAACAACAACAGAATCAATTGGGGAATGTGTATGATAAGAGGGAGTGAGGTCTATTTTACGAATGAATATCACAACTAAAACCATAAACCTCACCTATAAAGGTTTGATGAAAATTTAAATGAAGATTCATTTAGCTGAAAACCACCCAAATCTGTAGCATAATAACAGACATCGAGAATAAAATATTCTCAAAAGGGTAGGTGCACTATGCAGGAATATGATGTTGCCATCATTGGGGGAGGTCCCGCAGGAAGTTGCTGTGGAACGCTCCTGAAAAAATACATGCCGGAACTCAAAGTGGTTATTCTGGAAAGGGAAAAGTTCCCCAGAGACCACGTTGGTGAAAGCCTGCTCCCCGTCGTGCCGCAAGTCATCCATGAGATGGGAGCGTGGGACAAAATCGAAGCCGCTAACTTCCCAATCAAAATCGGCGCAACATATCGCTGGGGCAAAAACCCCGACCTGTGGGACTTCGAATTCATCCCTGCGCCTTATTTCAAAGAAGACCAGCGACCCGGAAAATTCGAAGGGCAAAGAATTCACACTACTTGGCAGGTCTACAGACCTATTTTCGATGAGATACTCCTCGACCACGCCGACGAAATGGGATGCGAAGTGAGAGAAGAAACAAAAGTCAACAAAATAGAAACCACTGATGACCGCGTAGATGCGCTTGTTCTTCAAAATGGAGAAAAAATAATCGCAAAGCATTATGTGGATGCTTCAGGCGTGTCCAGTATTTTGAGAAAAGCCATGGGAGTGCAAGCGGATTACCCTACTACATTGCGCAACATCGCCATCTGGGATTATTGGGAAGATGCAGATTGGGCAATCACAATAGGCAAAAGCGGAACACGCATTCTCGTCATGTCCATTGACTGGGGATGGCTTTGGTTTATTCCCATTTCACCCACAAAAACAAGTCTCGGACTGGTTTGCCCATTAGAGTATTACAAAAAATCCGAAAAAAGACCGGAAGAACTTTATGAAATTGCAGTCAAACAAGACCCGCTCATTTCGGATTTAATCCGAAACGCGTCGCGCGAAAACATCATCCGCACAACAAACGACTGGTCATACATCGCGGAAAGATTAGCAGGAGAAAACTGGTACCTCGCAGGAGACAGCTGTGGCTTTGCAGATCCCATACTGTCCGCAGGATTAACACTCGCAATGTACGGCGCAAGACAAGTTGCGTATTCCATCATCGCGGAAATGCGCGGGACGCACGATGGCAAATGGCTGAAGGATTATTATTCCGAAAAACAAAGAAGCCAAATTGGCCAGCACATAAAATTTGCTGACTTTTGGTACAGTTCAAACGGCGCATTCACCGACTTGGTGGATTACTGTAAAGAAATCGCCAATCAAGCCGGGCACGACATGAGCTCCAACGCCGCATTCGGATGGATGGCTACCGGAGGTTTCACTAACGATGACCCCGTCATACCCATGATTGGCGGGTTCGCCATACAAGCCGTGAAAATTCAACTCGCGCGCATCAGCCAAACACGAGCCACTTGGAAAGTTGCGGAATATAACATTTTCAAACTGAACCTCGACGGCGCAAAAGAAGACACATTCCCGGTGTTTTCCGAAGGAAAAGTTTGGACGATGCCCTGTTATCGTCGAGAAAATAAACTCCTGCCCAATTACGGAATGTTTGGTGTTGTAGTTGAAATGCTGAAAAACGAAAGCCTCATGATAGATTGTCTCGATTGGCTTCAAGAATACTTTTTCAAAAATCCCAAATATCCCACCATCGAAATGGCGCTCGATTACGCACTTGCCACACTCGAAGCCATGATTGACGATGGTTGGGTAACTTGCGAAATAGACCCGAAAGAGGAGTTTGTTGTCTTCGACACCCCCACAGAATCCGCCTCATTCCATACGAACAACGACATCGCGAAAACGTTTGGGCTTAGGTAGAGTCACCCATTTATCATCCACTAACTCTCAGTGAAGCGCAGTATTGAAGGTTCATATGCTGTAGGACAGGTAAGAATTCCAAGAAATTTTATTTCTTATCACCCTCCTTTCTTCCTACCTTCTTCCACATTTCATGCAGCAGCACTGCTTGCCCCCCCGTGTACGAATCATGCTCCAATACGTGTGCAAGTATCCACCGATAAGTGGCGATAATCCGCCTTCGCGGATAGCGTTTTTTGGGATTAGTTTGTTTTCGAATCCTTGCAAGAATGTCCGCACGCACCTCGTCATGAAGTTTTAAATACCAAGACAGCGGTCGCGCAGGGGGGGCGGGCCAAAACGGCTTGTACTGATCCATAGACATGTTGTAAATCGTCGTGGGGTGCTCGCCCGAAAGCGGTTCACCGTCGCCAACCTCTTTCAGCCAATACGCTTCGCAATCAATAAGGTGAAGCAACAGCCCGCCAATGCTCGGACCATTCGGATAAGCTTGCCAGATGACCGCCTTCGGGTTCACCCGTCCGAGATTCTCGCGCCACTCGCGCGTGCTGTCCTCCAGCGCCGCCGCAAGCAAACCAAGTTCCGGATGAAACCCTCTCAAAGGCGCAACATCGTATGTCTTCATGTTTTTCGATTATACAGTAGCAGCAAGCAAGAAGCGTTGGCCATAAAAATGGTGAAGATCATTTCTTTTCCCCACTGCACAGTCTCAGCAAATGAAGCCCAAAATAGGGCTCATTTACCGTTTCGGTCTAAACCTTGCGCCGCCGCCGGGTTCTTTGGTTTCGGCTGGCTGTTCCTTTTTCGGGAACGAGGAGTCGCCTCTCGGACGAAAATGTGCCTCAGGGGTTTGATCAGTTGTCCTTTCGCTTCGCCTGTCATCGGAGCGCGGTGACCTCCGATTATCATCTCGTCGCCCTCTGTCTCGATCTCTATCTCTATCGAACCGACCCCCACCTCGTTCTCCTCGCCCCCCCGAAGAAGGTGTTCGAACCACAGCCTTCGGACTGGCGTTAACGTTTTCTTCAAGTGAAGGAAGTTCTTGCTCCAAGCCCAATGCGGTGAGATTTATTCGCCCCATCTGGTCAATGTCGAGCACCTGAACGTTGATGATGTCTCCCGGTTGAACGGCATCTTCCGGCCTTCGAATATTTTTTGCAGAAAGGTGTTCGATGGGAACCATGCCCTCTTTTCCGGGTAGGAACTCAACCATCACGCCTTTTGCAAACATGCGAGTAACCGGACCGGTGAATTCATCACCAACCTCCGGTTGTTTTGTCATTCCAAGAATCCAACGCTTCGCCTGCTCGATAGAGTCGGTGTCCTTCGCAAGAATGAACACGCGGCCGTCTTGTTCGATGCTAATTTCAGATCCTGTTTCTGCAGTAATTCTTTTAATCATTTTTCCGCTCGGCCCGATAACTTCTCCGATTTTCTGCGGATCGATGTTAATCACCGAAATCCTCGGTGCATTCGGGTTAAGGTCTTTTCTTCTCTCAGGAATGGCTTCATCAATCTTATCCAAAATGAAAAGTCTTGCACTTAAAGCTTCAGAAATCGCGTTCTTTAAAACATCGAACGGAACACCTTTTATTTTGCAATCGAGTTGCAATGCGGTAACTCCTTCTCGTGTTCCGGCAACTTTGAAATCCATGTCTCCACAGAAATCTTCCATGCCTTGAATATCAGTGAGAACAACGCTCTTGTCTCCGTCCATCATCAATCCCATTGCAATTCCTGCTACGGGTTTTTTAATCGGTACTCCGCAATCCAAAAGCGCAATGGTCGAACCACATGCACTTGCCATGCTCGTAGAGCCATTGGATTCCAAAACTTCGCTCATAAGCAGAATAGTGTAAGGGAACTCATCTTCCGATGGCAGCACTCCCTTTAATGCACGCTCTGCTAAAGCTCCATGTCCAATTTCGCGCCGTCCCGGTCCGCGCAATGGTCGAACTTCACCCACCGAATAGGGTGGGAAGTTGTAAAAGTGCATATAGCGTTTATCATCAACTTCTTCCAAACCGTCAAGGATTTGCGATTCTCCAGGTGCGCCGAGTGTGCATACTGTTAAAACTTGCGTCTGTCCTCTTGTAAAAATTCCCGAACCATGAACTCGCGGAAGCAAGCCCGGCTCAATCGTTATAGTGCGAATGTCTTTTGGTCCACGTCCATCCGGTCGAAGGTTTTTATTGATAATCAGTTCTCTAACTTTTTCTTTTATGACTGTATCAGCTGCTTCGGGAAGTTGTGCTTTCTTGGCGTCATCTTCGGCAAAAGTAGTAGTCGCGTATTTTTCCACAAGGGATTTCAGCAAATCACTTAATGCGCTTTCGCGTGATGCTTTATCGGGATTTTGAATAGTGTCTTCAATTTCCGCGCCTGATTCGTTACGTATGATTTGTTTTATCTCTTCATCAACACTAAAAAGCGTGACTGCTCGTTTTTCTTTTCCTGCAATGTTTTTAAACTCTTCTAAGCGATCGCAAATCAGTTTACTTCCGTCTTGTGCAAATCGCATCGCGTTAACAACTGTTTCATCTGGAACTTCAATCGCTCCGCATTCCACCATGATAATTTTATCTTTTGTTCCTGCAACAATCAGGTCGAGGTTTCCCGATTCCGCTCGCTCGACATTTGGCAGAAGAACAAAATCATCGTTTTCCAAGCCCACTCTCACACATCCGATAGGACCTTCCCAAGGGATGTCACTAATCATCAACGCGGCAGACACCGCATTAACCGCAAGAACATCGGGCGGATAATCTTGATCAACTGATAAAGGTATGGCGATGCATTGCACATCGTTGCGCATTCCTTTTGGGAACAGTGGCCGAATCGGCCTGTCAATCAATCGAGAAGTGAGGATCGCTTTCTCACTGGGGCGCCCCCCCCTTTTGTTAAACCCACCGGGGATTTTCCCCACAGCGTATTTTCTTTCTTCGTAATCACACACCAAAGGGAAGAAATCTAAGCCTTCTCTTGGGTCGTTGCTCATTGTGGCTGTTGCCAAAACTATGGTTTCTCCCATTCCAAGGAGAACAGAGCCATTAGCCTGTTTCGCCACCCGTCCTGTTTCAATCGAGAGTTCAAAACCCCCGACTTCAAATGAAGTGGTATGTATCATTTAAGCCTCCTACTAAGACTTTTGCTCTCTGATACCTAACTCCCTGACAAGACTTCGATATTTTTCGATGTCCTTTTTGCGAAGGTGCTCTTCAAGGCGTCTTCTTTGACCAACTAACTTCAACAGCCCCGCACGCGAATGCGTGTCTTTTTTGTTGGTCTGCAAATGTTCTGTTATCTGGCGAATTCGAGCCGTAAGCAGTGCGATTTGAACCTCAGGAGAACCGGTGTCTCCTTCCTTTGTTCCGTATTGCTTGATAAGTTGTGTCTTGTCTTCTTTTGGAAGCGGCATAATTTACAAAAGCCTCTTTATTCAATTCTGTCGCCACCCACTCGGAATGCCGCTCTACGCAAAGGGCTCCCCATCCTCTCCGTACAACGGCGACCCATGGGTATGGCGATTTGTAAATTATACCACGAATTTGAGCATTATGCGGTGTAAGGGCACTACTGGCGGTAGAATTTCAACTCTTATGAGCATAAATGTTGGCTTGGTTGGATATGGAGCTCAGTTTTCTATGGGTAAACACCACGCAGACCATATCCACAATACACAGGGTCTTGAGTTGAAAGGGGTGTTTGACATAGACCCCATTAGGCGAGAAGCAGCAAAGGCAGAACAGCCGATGGCAACAGTATTCGATAAGTATGAAGATATGCTCGGAGACGATGAAATTGAACTTGTAGTTTTGATTACGCCGCATGATTCACACAAACCACTATCGGTCATGGCGAGCAAAGCCGGAAAGCATGTCATCACAGAAAAGGTGATGTGTTTGAGTGTTGCTGAGGCTGATGAGATGATAGAAACAGCAGAGAAAGCAGGGAAAATGTTAACGGTCTACCAAAACAGGCGTTGGGACGGAGATTATCTGACGGTCAAAAAGGTGATGGATTCCGGCGTTTTGGGCAGAGTTTTTTCAATAGAATCGAGCGTGAATGGTTTCTGGGCACCTCCCGGTTGGCGTGCGATCAAGGCGCACGGAGGCGGAATGCTATACGACTGGGGTGCACACCTCATAGATCAACTTATTCAACTTAATCTCGGAACACCGAAAACTGTATTTGCTCAAATGCACTATGGTGGTCAGCCAGTGGATACTGAGACGCACGCAACGGTTTCGGTTAACTTCGAGGGTGGCGTCTTCGCCCAAATTGACGTGGGCTGTGTGAGTCACATAACTCGCCCCAGATGGCTGATTCGAGGCGAAAAAGGTGCATTCATCATGCCTGATTGGGAAAATGCACGCATCAAGTATCTGTCAGGAGAGGAAACTATAGAAGAAGACGTGAAAGTTGAACACAGTCAGTGGGACGCGTTTTATGAAAATGTGAGCAAGCACCTAAATGAAGGTGCTGAATTAGAGGTAAAGCCAAGAGATGTTCGGAAAGCGATTGCCGTTATCGAGTCCGCATTTAGAAGTGCGGAGTTAAACCAAAGCGTGGAGTGTACGCTTTAAGATTAGGAACGAAAGACGAGCCTTCGTGCGTTAAAATATGCAGAGGTTGAAAAGTAAATCAAGCAAAAACCATTACGCGCGCTGTCTTAAAAAAATATGATGAAAAAAAGTTCTTTATATTTGTTTGTGTTCATGATATTGCTTCTACCGGCAAGTTTGTTTTCACAAAAAATTGATGCGAAGTTACATTTTGATAAATCAGAGTTCACATTAAGTGAGAAAATCACCGGCAATGTGGAGATGCGTGTTCCTCAAGGTTACCATGCTTATCAGAACCCCCCCTCCGGACCGGGACAAGTGCCGATTGAAATTTCTTCGTTGTCTTCTTCTTACACAGTAAGAGCGAAATACCCGAAGGGGCAGTTGAAAAAAATATTCCCGGATGACACCGAAGAGACAGCAGTGTATACGGGCATAATTAGGATTCCGGTTGAAATTAACTTATTAAATCCAAGTGCGGGCACGAAAAATATCAAATTAAAAGTTGATTTTCAATTGTGTGATGACAGTATTTGTTTACGGCCTGATAGCGTCGAAGTTAATGCAAACGTACAAATAAAAACAGTTCAACAAGATAATACCCCTCGCGGCGCTCAACCTCCTCAGGAAACACCTATCACACCCCCCCCTGCATTAACACCTGATTCTGAAAAACAAAAACAGACTGAGAAAAATCAAGAATCTCAAGAAGTGCCCATTAGAACGGTTGTTAAAGACTCGCAAGTTACTTGGACTGCGTACGTGGAATCCGAAGATGTCCGTGCAGGTGAATGGGCGGTAGCAATCATTGAAGCGAATATCGAAGAAGGCTGGCGAATTTATTCCATTCGACCAACCGAAGGCCCGTTGCCCACAAGTTTCGAGACAGACAAAATGGGAGCATTCGAAAAAGTCGGAACGTATTCCGAATCGCTTCCTATTTTTAAACATGACGAAAATTTTGGAATTGTGGTAGGAATGCACTCAGGCAAAGCAACTTTTCGCGTTCCTGTGGTCATCAAGAAAGACGAACAAGGCTCGACATCAGGAAACATCATAGTGCGTTGGATGGCTTGCACTGATACCACGTGCACCCGTCCAATGGAAACATTGTTAAAAGTAAACATAAAAATTCAACAAGGTACGGCACGAGAGATTTTTATATCAGAACCAGATACTCCACAAAACTTTTATTCAGCAGTCAGCGAATTACCCGATGGTGTAATTCCCACAGGCGGCGAAAGCAAAACAGATGAAACGAATCAAACAATTGCAGGTGAAGCGTCATCGAGCGAAATTGAAAGAGCGAAAACAGAGGGACTAATCGCATTTGTGAAGCTGGCTTTCCTTGCAGGTTTGCTTGCACTGCTTACTCCTTGCGTGTTTCCCATGATTCCTATTACGGTTTCTTATTTTTCGAAACGAGGAACAGAAACAAAAACTGATTATTCCGGAGCCACAGTATTCTGCTTTGGGATTATCAGTACTTGGACTTTTGTGGGAGTTTTTAGTGCGGCGATTTTCAAGGCGGGGGGGATTCAATCGTTTGCAGGACACCCCATCACGAATCTGGCGCTTGCTTTAATTTTTATATTACTTGCATTAAATTTATTCGGTTTGTACGAAATTCGTTTGCCAGGTTGGTTGATTAATTCCATTCAATCTAAAGCAGGAAGGGGGGGGCTTGTAGGACCATTTGCTATGGGCATGGTGTTTACGCTTACTTCGTTTACGTGTACATTTGCTTTTGTGGGTGCGCTTCTCGCGGCGGCGGCTAAAGGTGATTTTACATATCCGTTAATCGGTATGGCGGCGTTCGGGCTTGCATTTTCCATTCCATTTTTCGGGCTTGCCATATTTCCACAATTACTTTCGAAGAACCCGAAGTCAGGAGCATGGATGTTTTCCGTAAAATCATTTTTAGGATTCCTTGAACTTGCCGCCGCTGTTAAGTTTCTTTCAAATGCAGACTTGGTGTGGCAATTAGGATGGCTAACTCGTCCTGTATTTCTTGCGGTGTGGGCAATGATTTTTATTATTTCCGGATTGTGTTTGCTGGGTTGGTTAAGGATGCCAAAAGAACCAGCGCATGACCCCAGAGGACCGACCAGAAATTTCTTTGGTATTGCAACGACTGCAGTAGGGGTTTATTGTCTTGCGGGAATTGCCGGCACACCAATGGGTGAAATCAACGCATTTCTCCCCCCCGAACCTTATCCATACAAAGCCGGCTCTAAAGCAGCGGTTGCATACAAAGGCGCAATTCCATGGGTGCATGGTTATGAAGATGCCGTAGAAATTGCAAAACAAGAGAATAAACTGTTGTTTATTGACTTTACAGGCGTTCAATGCACAAACTGTCGCTGGATGGAGCAAAACATGTTTACGCGCCCTTCTGTGATTGAAGCGATTAATCAATATGTTCCTGTGTCTTTGTACACCGATAGAGGAACACTGGATGACAAAAAAAACTTTGCCCTGCAATTGGAAATGACAGGACTCGATACGCTGCCCGTTTATGTGATTGCAACTCCGGATGGAAAACCGCTGAAACGTTTTGAGGGATCAACAAGAAGCGAAGCTGTGTTCTTGGAGTTTTTAAAATCCGATAGTCTTGTCTCAGAAAAATAAAATGAACATTTGCAAAGTTGGAGAGGTGGAGATTGGCGGAGAACACCCTGTTCTTATCGCCGGGCCATGTCTTGCGGAATCTTATGATGTTTGTCGTGAAGTAGCAGAAAAATTAACTCGCATCTGTTCTGTTCTTTCTATTCACTATATTTTTAAAGCGAGTTTCGACAAAGCAAACCGCACGGCAGTCGAATCACCGAGAGGGGAGGGAATATCCGCAGGGTTAAATGTATTAGGAAGGATTCGCCGCGAGTTCCGTATACCTGTTACGACCGATGTGCATCTCCCAGAGCAGGCGTCCATCGTTGCCGAAGGAGTGGATTTATTACAGGTCCCCGCATTCTTGTGTCGCCAAACAGACTTACTCCAAGCATGCGCCGAGACAAAAAAACCTGTAAATGTGAAAAAAGGTCAGTTCCTTGCACCATGGGATGCGAAAAATATCATCGAAAAATTAGAAAAGTTTCACGCAAGCGGAATCATGATAACGGAAAGAGGAACATCGTTTGGTTATAACAATCTTGTAGTGGATATGGCGGGCATTCCCATCATGCGTTCGTTTGGCTATCCGATTTGTTTTGATGCAACTCATAGTGCGCAGAAACCGGGAGCAGGAAACAAAATCAGCGGGGGGGATAGAAACTCTATACCGTTTCTTGCAAGTGCGGCTGTTGCAGTGGGGGTAGATGCGATTTTTATGGAAATTCATCCTAATCCGGAAAAAGCGCAGAGTGATTCGCAAACTCAATGGCGGCTGGATCACGCAGAAGAACTGTTGAGAAAACTCATGCGTATTTGGAAAGCGGTTTCTCTTTCAAAAGAATCTGCTCATTAACTCTGTTTTTCAATAATTTTTAACAGCGCAATAGCGTCTTCGTTGCTTGGGTCACTTTTTAAAATCTTTTCAATAACTTCTTTTGCTTTTTGTTTTTCGTTGAGTTGTATTAAATACCCTGCTTGTTTTAAGGCATACCCTGTGTTTTCCGGATGAAGTTCTAATAACATACCATATGCCTTTACCGCTCGTCTTGCATCGTTGCCTGATTCTGCTGCTAACGCAAAAGTGCGTAGGTTGTCTCCGTTTTTCGGGTCGGAATCCACTGCTTTTTCTATGTAAATAAGCGATTGATGCGCATCATTTTTGTACGCACTGCAACGAGCAAGTGCCAGCCAAATATCGGTGTTTTTCGGGTACTTCTCACCTGCCTTTTCAAGTGTAACAATCACCTCATCTAATTTATTTCTTCTAAACGCTATATCCACGTATTCTCTCATATTCGCCATGGAATACTTTTCGTTTGCAATGAGTTTATTGATGATGCTTTCATATTCTTCGTAGGCTTCTAATTTTTGTGCAATTGATTTAAGATAATTTATGTATCTTTCATCGTTGTAAAACTTTTCGATATGCTCAATGAGAAAGGCGAATGACTCTTTTAATTTATCTTGTTTAACGAGAATCTCAGCAGTCGTTAAAAATGCACCGGACTTGTCAGGCTCTAAAAGCATCAGTTTTCCGTAAATTGTTTCTGCTGTTTTGTATTCTTCCTGATTGATTAAGTAAGTTCCGTATGCGGCGAGAAATCTGTAATCATCTTCACGTGACTTCAGAAGTTCTTGCCACATCTCATCAGCTTTTTGTTTTTTACCGGCAAGAACATACTCATTTGCGGCTCTGAGATAGGATGGATTCGGATTTGGTGCGACTTCCGCAAATAAGAGCCATGCTTCAGCGGCGTGCTCGTGTTGTTCCAATGCGCTGAGCATCTTCGCAACACCTTCTCTTGCAAACGGGTTGCGCGGATGTTTTTCGTCAAAGTCTTTATAAGCCTTTAATGCGTTTTCAAAGTCTGCTCTCTGTTCATGTGTTGATGCTTCCAGCATCCATCCGCGCGTATCGGAAGGATATTCTCTTTGCATCTGTTTGAAAACTGCGATTGCCTTTACGCTTTCTGCATTCTGCCTATAACACAAACCTAACCTGAAAAGTAAATCCGCACTTTTATGTCCGTTAGCAATTGCATTTTCTATAAAATCTATCGCCACATCAGCTTTGCCGATTAATGTAGCCGATTGTGCGTACATTTCCAAAGCCTGCATGTCGAATGGACGAAACGATAGCAAAGATTCCAAAATCAAGCACGCATCACCGAACGCTTTGTTTTCAATGAGCAAATTAGCAAGTATGCGATAAGGTTTTGGATCATGAGGTAGTTGCGTTATCCAAGCTCGCAACGCAAAAAATGCTTCTTCATGCTTTGAGTTTGCTTGTAATGCTATAAATCGTAACTCATGAACTTCAGAGTGCCGGTTGTTCAGCTTATATACTTTTTCAATCACATCAAGTGCTTTATCATTTTCATCTTTCTGTAAATGAACACGTGTTTTAAGTATTAGAGCAAGGAGATTTTCAGGTTCACTAAGCAAAACTTCATCTATAGTTTTCATGACCTGGTCTAATTTTTTATCATTAAAATAAATCTCTGCAAGCCTTAAAAGGAGTTCGTTTTTCGGCTGTGCGTTTCCTGATAAACCTTTGTTTAACCATTCAATCGCTGATTGTCTTGAATGATCTATAAAAATCGAACTTGCCAAGACGTACAGCCTTGCGTTAAGTTTGTTTTTGTTGATTTCGGATTCCACTTCTTGGATTGCCTTGTTCGCTCTGCCCGTAGTAACAAATAAGCGAACCCGTTCAGAAAGAACTAAAAAACTGTCGGGATGTTTTTGTTTTGCAGCATCAAAAACTTCTTCGGCTTTTGCAAATTCCTTTAATTCTGAAAAGAGTTTCCCTATGTGTATTAATAACTCAAGTTCGTTTGGATTAAGAGAATACGCACGATTTACACTCAATTTAGCGACTTCCGTTTCTTCTAATTGAATCTCCATTTGAGCACGCATTAACCAATAGGGAATTATCTTCTCGCATGCTTGTTCACCAGAACGCAATGTTTCCAACGCCTTAGATGAGTTTTGAATCTCAATGTATGCGTTAGCTTTTCCAAAGTAGGGTTCGGGTCGTTTAGGGTCAATATTTATCGCTTCGTTAAAATGTTTTATACTTTCAGAAAATCTCTTTGTTTGGAAATAAATCAACCCTAAATTAAAGTGTGCAACAAAATTTTTGGAATATGCCTCAATAACTTGATTGTAAAATTTAATCGCTTTTTCGTGTTCGCCTTTTTTTTGTGCATCAAATGCTTGCTCCAATAAGGATTGACTCAAGCATACCATGCTAAAAAATAAAGTAACGATTAATATAAAACTCGTTTTAAAAAAAACTTTCATAAATACCAAATGGTCGGGGCGACTGGATTCGAACCAGCGACCTCTTCCACCCCATGGAAGCGCGCTATCCAGACTGCGCTACGCCCCGAACAATGAGAATTATATCCGAAACATCCTTACATTTACGCTCAAGAACACGCTTCACAAGTCTAAAACACGGTAAAATCTATAACATTGCGGACGTAGCTCAACGGATAGAGCATCAGTCTTCGGAACTGAGGGTTGGGGGTTCGAATCCCTTCGTCCGCGCCAATTATTTCTGATGGATATTATTTCTAAAGTAAAAGAACTAAGCGAACTTGCATCAAGGTTAGGATTAACTGCCTTGAAATGGAAAGAAGGCGATACATCCATTGAAGTGCGAAAAGATGTAAAACAGCCGCCCGTGATTTTTTCCAGTGCGCAAGACGCTTTTCCACAAACCCATACTGCAGTAACATCTGAAAAGCAAGGTGTTCCCGTACTTTCACCTATGACAGGAATCTTTTATCGCAAACCCACTCCGTCAGAACCACCGTTTGTAAACGAAGGGGATACGGTAACAGCGGGGCAAGTTATCGGAGTAATCGAAGCCATGAAAGTTTTTAATGAAGTTGAATCCACACAAAACGGGATTGTATTACGATTCGCAGTTGAAGATGGCGGGATGATTCAAGAGGGCGAACCTATACTGTTTGTTTCCCCGTAAAAAAATGATTGTCGCTTCTTGTCAGTTCTATCCTCAATTTAAAAATCCGCAAAATAATGCACTGCGAATTTCAGAGATAATTTCACGCTCCGCAAGTGAAGGCGCAAAAATAATTGCTTTCCCTGAATGTGCATTGACAGGTTACTGCTTTTCTTCGAAACAGGAAGCATTTGAAAACGCACTAGAAAAAAACGATGAATGCATTGTAAGCATTCAAAAAACTTGTGAAAAAGAAAACATTTTATCTATAGTCGGATTCGCAGAAAAAGAAGGAAATAACCTATTTAATTCTGCGATAATTATTTCACCTTCCGGTTTCTTGGGCGTTTACAGAAAAACACACCTGCCATTTTTGGGTTTGGATAAGTTCGTTGTAAGGGGAGATGCACTGCCTGTTTATGAATACGAAAATCTAAAGTTTGGAATCTTAATTTGTTACGATGTGCGCATCCCAGAAGCGGCACGCATTCTTGCCTTAAATGGAGCGCAAATTATCTTCGTCCCCACCAATTGGCCTGAAGGCGCGCAATCTGCAAGCGACTTAGTCTGTCCAACACGTGCCATCGAAAATCATCTGTTTATTGTTTCCTCTAATCGAGTAGGACAAGAACAAGGCTTTAGCTTCATAGGGAAAAGTAAAATCATCGCTCCGGGGGGGCAGATAATTTCATCCGCGGATAATGAGGAGGAAACAGTTATCTTTGCTGACATAAACCCAGAACTTGCAAACAACAAGCACATCGTGAAAAAAGCCGGAGAATACGAGATGCAACTCTTCGAATCCCGCAGACCTGAACTGTATTCCGAACTCGATGAACGTTAAGTAACTGCGTGCTCGATGGGCCTCTCAATCCCTAACCAATCACAAACTTCAAAAAGATGAATAATTGTGCCGTCTGGTTGCGGTTCGGTGCCGGGATTTTGTTCGTTCTCTTTGTTCACCCATAAGGAATACCAACCTGCACTTTTCGCACCTTGAACGTCATGTTCGAATGCGTTCCCTACGAAGAGATGCTGTTCAGGCGTGAATCCCGTTCTTCGAATACCTTCATCAAAAATCTCGTTGTGAGGTTTTCCAATTTTTACCTCGCCTTCGATAAGAATATGATCGAAATAATGCCCGATGCCAAGTGTCTCAACCTCTTCACGTTGGATATCTGCAGGACCGTTCGTTATCATTCCTAAAACATATTTGCCATGCAGATAAGATAACAGTGCGTTTGTTTCAGGAAAGAGTTTCAGTAAATCATTTCTGTGATTAGCGTAAGTTTCACTCAAGTTTTTCGCTAATTGTTCATCTTGTTTGTTAAGTGCTTCAAGCATCCTGCGCATGTGTTCTGTTCGTGTGGGTTCACCGCTTTCTAAATACCTTTCGTACCAGCGTTCGGATTTGATTTCATGCGCAAAAGTTTTATACACATCACGCCAAATTTGAAACGCTTCGTCTGGAGAAACACCTAAATCGTATTCGGAAAAAGTTTTCTTTAATCCTGTGTGTGATGCATATAAATAATCACAAAGTGTATCGTCTAAATCAAAAAAAATTGCTTTTATATCTTTGCTCATAATAATTTCATCGCTTCTCGAACTTCTTGCATTGTGCTTTCTGCAACAATTCTCGCACGTTTTGCTCCTTCATTCAAAACGTCTAATACCAAATCAGGATGGCTTTCGTAATGCTTTCTACGCTCGCGTATCGCTGAGAGTTCTGAATTCACTGCGGAAACACATTCCTTTTTGCAGTCCACGCAACCGCGCAAGCCCTCGCGGCATTCGTGCTCCACTACGTCTCGATTCTGTTTATTATAGATTTCGTGCAAACTGAAAACAGAGCACCCCTCGGGATGACCCTTATCATCTTTTCGTATTTTTTGTGGATCGGTGAAAGCAGACATGATTTTCTTTTGAGTCTCTTCCTCGCTATCTGCAATATAAATAGCGTTGTCATAACTCTTGCTCATCTTTCTACCATCCGTCCCTTTCATAATCGGTATTTCGCCCAAAATATTCTTAATTTCCGGAAAAACAGGCCCGAAAAGGTGGTTGAATCTCCTTGCTATTTCTCGCGTGAGTTCTAAATGGGGCACCTGGTCTTTTCCTACCGGAACACCATAAGGCTTGTATAACAAAATATCCGCCGCTTGAAGTACCGGATACCCTAAGAGACCGTGGCTCGCTTCCGCATCACCTTGTAACGATTCCCGCTTCTCTTTGTAAGTTGGAACACGCTCTAACCAGCCCAGTGGGGTCGTCATGCTCAAAAGCAAATAGAGCTCAGCGTGCTCTTTGACATGTGATTGAACGAAGATCACCGACCTTTCCGGGTCGATGCCTGCCGCAAGATAATCTATCGCAATCCCAAGCGTGTTTGCGCCTATTTCCTCTGTCCTGTCAATCATCGTAGTCAAAGCATGCCAATCCACAATGCAAGCGTACATTTCATACGTCTCTTGTAAATTGACCCAATTACGCAGGGCGCCCTCTAAGTTGCCAAGGTGAAGTTTTGCCTGTGTCGGCTGCATGCCACTCAATAGTTTCTCTTTAGCCACGAAGGGAGATTATGGCTTAACAGTTAAAAGATATGAGAGAAATTCAGATGTAAGAATTATCTGGTTTTTAACCTAACTTTGTAATTTACATCCTAAATACCGGAAACCGGGGTTCGCCAATCGATGAGTGCAGGCTTGCGATCAAACTTAAACCCACAGCCATGCGTGTCTCCGTTGGCAAGATTATCCCATCATCCCACAAGCGTGCGGTAGCGTAATAGGGTGAGCCTTCCCGCTCGTATTGATCTCGTACCGGGTCGCCAATCTCCTTTTTCTCTTGTTCGGAAACTGCTCCTTTTTGTTCTTTAATAGTAATCAAAACCTGTGCTGCTTGCTCCGCACCCATAACCGATATGCGCGAATTAGGCCATGTGTAAAGAAACCTTGCGCCAAATGCACGACCGCACATCGCATAATTTCCCGCCCCGTGCGACGCTCCGATTATCACAGTAATTTTTGGAACTTGTGCAGTAGAAACTGCCTGCACTATCTTCGCACCGTCTTTCGTAATGCCCCCCTCTTCGTATCTTTTGCCCACCATAAAGCCGGTGATGTTTTGCAAAAATACCAATGGAATCTTTCGTTGACAACATATCTCAATAAAATGCGCACCTTTTATCGAAGATTCGGAAAACAAAACGCCGTTGTTAGCCAGTATCCCCACCGGGCATCCCATCCATCGCGCAAAACCAGTAACCAAAGTTGTGCCGTACTCCTTCTTAAACTCGTGAAAACGCGAGCCATCCACCAATCGTGCAATCACTTCCCGCACATCATATGGTGTTCTTGTGTCAGGGGGGATAATGCCATAAATCTCCTCGGATGACCACAAGGGATCCTCTACTGCATAAGGCGCTTTTGGCACCGGATTCCTAAATCCCAAGTTTTCAATGATGCGCCTGCAAATCTCCAAGCCGTGTTCATCATTTTCCGCAAGGTGATCGGTTACACCAGAAATACGCGAGTGCATCGCCCCCCCGCCCAACTCTTCTGCGGATACTTCTTCCCCTGTCGCCGCCTTCACCAGTGGAGGACCAGCAAGATAAATCGTGCCAATTTCTTTTACTATCACGTTCTCGTCGCTCATCGCGGGAACATATGCCCCCCCTGCTGTGCACATGCCCATCACCACAGAAACCTGTGGTATGCCTAAAGACGACATCACTGCTTGATTATAAAAAATCCTGCCGAAATGCTCCTTATCGGGAAACACTTCGCTTTGCATGGGTAAAAATACCCCCCCCGAATCCACCAGATAAATAATTGGTAAACGGTTTTCCAGCGCTATCTCTTGTGCTCGCAAGTGCTTGCGAATAGTAATCGGGTAATACGTTCCCCCCTTAACGGTGGCATCGTTCGCTACGATAACACACATTCTCCCAGATACATAACCGATTCCCGTGATAATCCCGCCCGCAGGAACTTCACCTCCATACATCTCCCACCCTGCAAGCATCGAGAACTCCAAGAACGGACTCTCGGCATCAATTAAGACGTCAATACGTTCGCGTGCGGTTAATTTCCCTCGTTCGCGATGCAATGCAATTGCCTTATCGCTTCCACCTTTCCTCACCAAATCACGCCTTTCGATGAGCTCCTTTTCCAATGCGCAATATGCCGCTCTGTATTTTTGGAACTCCTCTTTACGAGGGTCTGCCTTGCTTCGAATCGGTTCCATGCCGGTTCAGGTTATACCTGCGAATCACGTTAGCATAAACCCAAAAAAGCCCTATCCTATGGTATAAGCTATACAAGCAATTTAACGAGGTGAACTTATGAGCGAACAAATGGAAAAATTTCGAAGTCTCGACGGCAGCGAAGCACTAGTCGAGAAAGACTTCATCAAAATCATCTTCCAACACGGCAACCCGAACGAAGTCGGGGTGAATGGATGCGGGATCGAGGGTGTCATCAATGTTCTGGTAGACCGATTACTGGATTTTCAAGGTCGAGATTTAGCGTGCGAAGAGAACGCTCAAGCACTGTATCACCTCGAAATGGCGCGTGAGTCGCTTCTTCTCAGAAGGAAAAGAAGGGAAGAGCAAGGCGTACTCGGTACAAGAGAGCCGCATAAATCGGAATAGTTCAATTTGGTGTGTCTTAATTCACCTGAAGATCGCCGCCATGATAAGCAACTCTAACACAGAGAACCATCTGCTCTTCACGACATTCTCACTCAAGAGAACTCAGCCTTGTACATCTATAAGTCAAAAAAATCTACTCCACTAACACATCAACCGCTGCCGAAGACGCCAAACGTGATTTTCGTTCCGTACGGAACTGCATCATTATATTCATATTCCAGCCCCCCCTGAGGCATAGATAATGCAACAAGCTCATACGCTGCGTTATATGTCCAACTCGTCGTACCAGATAAGTCCGTCACACCCCTCACCCTGTCCGCATCATCATAAGAGATGGATGTATCCGTTCCAGTGGAATAGTCAATAAAATCAGTTGAAAACGCAGCTTCAAAGAAAAATAGAAATGCGATGCTGATACAGAAGATTTTAAAGCCTATTGATATCATCCACTTATTATTCCCTGATTAGATTATGTTCTCTTGTCATAGACTCTTCTTAAATCCAATTGTTTTAATTTCACGTAAAGACATTGTAGGTAGAAAAAAACTCCTATAAGAATTCGATTTTAATTTTTAGGTCGTTAAATGTGACATCTGTTGGTCCACTGTTACACCTTAGAACTACGTTATCAGGAAACTCATCAACTAGGATTCCTGCGTTTCCAACCCATGATTGCATCATTTTATCTTTTTTAGTCATACAAAAAGGATCAATTTTTTCTCTATCAGACGGCCATCTGGCAACAAGCCCTTTGCTGTCAACTTTAATTCGCCAAAAATTTTTAAAATACAATATTCCGTTCTCAGCACCTTTTTTTAATTTACAGCGAACTACAAAACTACCAGGTGTCGTTTCACACCAATAGTCAAAATCTGTACTTTTGAAGTTATTGCACTGCATGTAACCACCATCTATTGACAGACGAAAACCTTGTTGGGGACAGGATCTGTGTTGTAAGATATTTACCTTTATTTCGCATTCTTTGAGAATAATCTTTTTGTAAATCTGATGAATACGAACATTTTTGTATATCAGTGATTCTGGATATCCGTTCTCCCTAAATAAGGCAGATAAAGTTTTTCTCATACTCAGTACTAATCTCCTTTAACACGGCGTCTTGGGTCAACTTTTGCATGATCATCTGGCCATCGAGGAACTATGTCTTTTCCCCCTAACCGTTTTGGTATTGGTTCATGACTTAATTCCATAGACTCAACTTTACCAGTTCTTGGATTATATTTTTGTGGTGCTCTTCCTCTTCTCATTCGTTCAACATTTGCTTTGCCGTCGTAAACATCTTCAGCATTTGGTTTTGCTGCTTCATTTTTCCAATACCTTTCTCGTGTCGTACTCCAAGCGGGATCATTTCCTTTAGAGGTGGGCTTGAATATATCATCTCCAACTTTCCAACCATTTCTGCCACCTTTTGAACTTTTTGATATTCCGTCTACTATGGGATCTATGACTTTCTTCATGAAAATCCCAAGTTTTGCTAACTTGGTAATCGGGATAGCACTTACGTATGACATTGGGTCATCGGGATTTGTCCATATATCATATGCTGTCCATAAAAGTCCTCCTACAAATAATGCCCCCCCTACGATAACGGGTACAGCAATTTCTCCTGAGTAGTCGAAAAATGTTATTGGGTTGTTATTACAATACACATACCAATTACACCCATCACCCACCGGATCCCTCGACAAAAACCTCCCCGTACTCGCATCATAATAACGATGTCCCAATAACATCAAACCCGAATCACCATCACTCTGATACCCAAACGCCCCCCCGTAAGCAAAAGAACCGCTCCACGTGCC
>CAZSPF010000033.1:0-11177 GCA_964608695.1 uncultured Fimbriimonadales bacterium
TGCGGGAATTTCCGAAAAGTTGGAAGGGGAGTTTCGACCGGGGCATTTTGATGGTGTGGCGACGGTAGTGGCGAAATTGTTTCACATGTGTTTACCAGATTATGTGTATTTTGGTGAAAAAGATTGGCAGCAGTGCCGCGTGATTTCAAAAATGGTGGATGATATGAACTATCAAGTTATTTTGCGAGTGGGGAAAACAGTGAGAGAAGATGACGGGTTGGCGATGTCGTCGCGGAATGCGCGGTTACGACCGGAGTTGCGCGTGAAAGCGAGTGCGCTTTACAGATGCATGCAGTTATGCGCGCAGGAATACAGGGGGGGGAGTAATCCTCGCGATTCGGAGGAGATGGCGTTGAAGAGATTGCTATTGGATGGTTTTGAGAGAGTGGATTATTTGGCGATTGTGAATGAAGAAACGCTCGAGCGTGTGAGTGAAATCGGCGACGAGAGTGCAAGAGTGATTTCTGCAGGATGGTTGGGGGGGGTGAGGTTGATTGATAATTTGAGAGTTTATGAGGAGTAGTTGTTCTCCTCATTTCGTTATGAGTTTTTCGGAGTTGAAGAAATAGATGAGCGTGCAGCCTTTGTGTCCGTTGGAGTATTGCTGTTTGTTTTTAGAAAAAAGATTGCAAAAAGTGATAATATGATAGCTATTAATGCTTTGTATATTGAGTCAAGGTAATTTGCGTTAATTAAGCAGTATTTGGCTTGTTCAGTTTTTTGGGACAAAGTTATATTTTTATAAAGAAGATCTACAATCAGTTCTTGAGGTGGTGGTGAAAAAACGAAATGGTAACCTAATGGAATAGGATCAATTGTAGTCTTCAGAATCTTTTCCTTCGTAACTTGGAAACAATAGAATAAGTGCAACAGTGATCATGCCAATTTTAACTGCAATGTTTTGTTTGTTATTCATGATGTTTTATGTTCAAATTTGTATTTAATAATTTTTATTTACTCTTAAAACTCGCCCATTCCTCAAGGTTATATGTTGCCTTTGCTTCATGTGAGCGCTGTATTACGATTACAGTAAATTCTTTATCTTTTTTTGTAATGATCGGCTTACCTTTTTTGTCATAAAGTTCAAATGCAACGGCAAAAGTTCCGGAATAATATATGTAATTTTCTTGCTCTCTTTGGAATGTCAGTTCTTGATAGTTCGTAACCACATTTCCCTTCCCCCATACGTATGTTTCTGCTTTCCCAAAAGTCGTTACCGGAAAAGAGAAGTAATTTACGCCTTCGCCTTTTGAAATAGTTAAATCTCCGGGATGTTGCAATGGCTGATAAATTTTCTCTCCTACCTTAAGCACTACTCGCACATCCATTAAATCTCTTATGTCTGCTGGTTTATCCATTCTGCCATAAGGTCCCCCAAATCCCGGTAATTCATGAATTTCGCCGTAAAAAAACAGATAATAAGGTTTCTGATAAGCTTCTTCTTTAAATTGCCATCTTGATTTTGCTGTTTCTTCATCTCCCCAATACTGTTTTCTTGCCAAATAACCCTGCAAATAAGCATATATTTTCGGGTTCACCCACCATATCCAACTGCAATCCTGCGTCCTCAGCAGTGATATTCGAGTATGTCCGATAGTTTTTTTTTGAGACATCTAATACTTTATCAGTTGAGTTTATGGTTCTTGCATCTGAATAGCCTTTATCCCAGCATTTTATAAGTTGATTGTAGTCTGCTATTAAAGCAGGGTGAATTTGATCTTGGGCAATAGGATTCAAATTCAACATCAGGAAGAATATTGTTATATTCATTCTTAATCCTCCAACTTAAAATATTATACCTTTACCCTCAACACTGCGCTTCGCTGAGTATTGATGGATGCAAAAAGTATTTACCAAGACACGGGCTCGGTTCATCCCCACGCGTGTGGGGCGGTTGGGACGACGATGGTGCTGGTTGAAAACACGAATGAATTCGCACATTTCCAAATTAGGGAGAAGTTTGTGTATTTTTTTTGTTAATATGTATAGATACGAGCTGGTTGGACGGCGGCTCCTCGAGCAATCGAGGGGAGGAAAGTCCGGGCTCCACAGGGCAGGGCGCCAGATAACGTCTGGGGCTTGGCTGTGCAAACGGTCGAGTACGGAAAGTGCCACAGAAACGATACCGCCGCGGGTTTTCTCGTGGTAAGGGTGAAATGGTGAGGTAAGGGCTCACCGGCGTTTTGGCAACAGGACGCATGGGCAAACCCCGCTCGGAGCAAGGCTAAATAGGAAGGGTATGACGCTGCCCGCCGACCCTTCGGGTAAGCCGCTTAGATTTCGGTGGCGACATCGAAACGAGATAAATCGCCGTCGTTCCCTCTTTTACGGTTAGTTCGAGGGGGAAGACAGAACCCGGCTTATAGACCGGCTCGTATGTAATTTGTTCTGTTTTAGTTGCAACAAAAGAGAGGGTATTCATTTTGGCTTCCCGCGAAAGCGGGAAGGACGCAGGGGTTGGACTGATCTCACGAATGAATTCATGCACTCCCGAAGTAGAATTCCTTTTTCTTGGGAACGACTTAGGGGGGCGTGTTAGTGAGTTTTCAGATAACTATGTCGCCGTGTTCTTTTCTTTTTTCCTCTTCGTATGGTGCTCCATACATGCGATAGAATTCGAACTTTACCGCTTCGAGCATTCCGAGTACGGAATTGATTTTGGTGTAACGCGGTTCTCCATACACCATTCGTATGAGTTTGCTTAGGAAATAGTTGAATCGCGCTTCGATTTTTTGTGGGTCGTCCGTGTTTTTGATTTCATCAGCGATGGAGTGGATGAAATGATCCAGACCTGTTCTTTCGTTTTGCGGAATGTAGGGCATATTATCCTCCTTGCTCTTTTAAGGATACTGGAAAAAGGAGAATGACGTGCTACATTTTTTGCGTGTTGTGAAAGAGTGGTAATGGGTTAGGTTGAAAAATAAAAGGCGTGCTTGAAGCACGCCTTTCTTCTTTTTTTCAGCCACAACCAATCAGGAAGAATCTTTTATTGTTGTTTAATCATCCAATTTACGAGGTCGTGTCTTGCATTCCATCCGACAGGCACAAACCCGGATTTTTCATACAAAATGCGTGCTTTGACTTCACCGGTAGTCGGATTGATGTAGTTACTTGCATTTGTAGTGAGGATAATTTCGACGGTTTCGTCTGTAGTTCCGATATTTCGAACTTCAACTGTGTTGTATTGACTAGTTGAATAATTAAAGAGTCTGATGGTGAGCGTTGCGTTCGCGAGCGATGAAGACCCTTCATAGACGAATTTTAGTTCTGATGCGTTTATTATGGGTGATTCTCCTGTTACGTCAATCATGATCTGCACTGCACCGAGCGACGAAGTTCTTTCTCTTTTGATGACGAGTTTTGAGTCATCGCTGGTGAAGAGATCGCTGAGAGATCCACTTTGATATTCACCTCGGATAAGTGTATATCCGATTGGCAGGATTGTTTCTGCTGTGGAATCATCGTAATCTGCACTTCCAGGTGTGAGAATCCAATCCTCAGGAACGTTGTCAGTTTTTTCTAGCGGATCATACGTGAAAGGACCAAGGGTGCTGTTTTCATCAACATAGAGAACGTCGCAAGCGGCGTATTCCATGTTTTTAAGTCTGAAGACAACGTCAGGGGTGTATCCATCTGCGGGGTTTTCGTTCGTTCCAATGATTGTGAAGCCTCCTAATTGTTCAGCATAGATTTTGTCATTTCCTAAGTTGACGTCCCCTTCTTCTGCGACACCTATAACATCAACGACCTCTGTCCAAGGGAATGCTCCGACGCCTTCGAGAGGGTCAAGGATTCCGTTTCCATCTTGGTCGAGGTTTTGCCCAATGAAGCCTGTGAACCCCTTCACAATTAAATAGACTTGTGCACCATTTTCAAGGTCAGGGTTAAAATCTTGGACGAAGACTTTGGTTTGTGGGTCAGGTGCGGGAATAAGGACTTGTGTAGAATCTCTCCATAAGAAGAGTCTATTTGCGCCTGATGTTTTTCCATCGAGTGAAAGAGCGACGTCTATTGTTCCACTTGCGACAGCCCCTTCAGCCTCTATGATAACAATGGTGTATCCGTCCATATTCATGTTGGGGATGTCAGTAACGAGCTCAATGAACTCGAATCCGTTGTCTGTGCCGGGTGGGTTAACAAAAATTTCGCTGAACTTAACACCTGCGTTGGCAGATGTAACAGCGGCAAGGGTGAAACTTGCAGTATATATCAGTGATTTGATATTCATGTTTTCTCCTTTTTTCGATTTTTCGAGAATTTTGTCTTTCGACTTAAGTGTTTTGAATCAGTAATGTTAAATATTTTTCAAATTTGCAATAAGTTTTTGTTATCGATACTTTAGCAAAATAATAAATTTAACAATTGGAGTTGTTTTTTTACATTTAATATTTTGATTACATGTTTTTAACATTTTAATTCTTAAATGGCATGCATTTCTTTGAGAAGGAGCAAACATGAATACTAAACGTGCATTTACATTGATTGAGCTATTAGTTGTTATCGCGATTATAGCGATCCTTGCGGCGATTATGTTTCCAGTTTTGTCTCAAGCAAAACAAAAAGCAAAACAAACCACATGCCATAGCAATATGCGACAGATTGCCATAGCAACACATTTATATCTACAAGATTGGGATGAGGTGTTTTTCACAAGTCCGGATGGTGACTGGGGAAAACACTATTGGCCTTTTCACACAGCGGTTTATATAGGAAAGAAGGGTCCGAATGATTTTACTAAAGCACAAGGCAATGTTTACTGTTGTCCAAGCGATTTAGTTTTGCAATTACTAAACGATCCAGAAGAAGTTACTCCTGAGCCTGCAACGACTTATTGGGGCTTAAAACAGCGTGCTGACGGACAATGGCCTTATTGGTGTAACTATGCACTTAATGAACATATAACTGATCAGTGGCCATATTTCTCGCAATGGGAGAACCCATCATTTAATTTCATGTATTTAGAGGGTAACGATCCTGATATTGAAGGAGATGAGTTAGATGAATTAAGGTATCCACACAACGGTGGAACGAACATCGCCTATATGGACACGCACGTTAAGTGGCATAAAGTTGTGCTCCTTAACAATAACAAATCCAACTGGAAGAACTGGGTATTTCCTCCTGGAGGCTCAGGTGGGAAATCAGGTGATAAGGCACAATGGACTGCACCCGCTTGGGATGATGAAGATTAAGTTTAAACGAGGGTAAAAAATATGTTCAAAAAAATATTATTTTTTGTTTTTCTTGCATCAGTTGTCAGTTGCCAGAATGGAGAGGGCAGGTTTGTTGCGCGAGGTATTGATCAGAGCAAGCCTAACAGATCAAACAAGCCTGTGACGATTACTGTTGAACCCATAATAAAGACAGAGTCTGTTTCGAAAGACGCAGACGACCCTGCGATATGGGTTCATCCACACGATGCTTCTAAGAGTTTAATTATTGGAACAGATAAGGCATCTCTACCTTCGGGGGGGCTTTATGTGTTTGACTTATCAGGAAAAATCAAACAACATGTTCCAATGAATCACGCGAACAACGTGGATGTAGAATATGGGTTTAATTTTAATGGGAGACTTGTAGACATCGCTGTTGCTACAGAACGAAACGAAAAACAGTTGCGCATTTTTATAATTGAACCTGAGACCAATATGCTGAAAGATGTTACTTCGATAGGAAGCACAAAGGTGTTCACTGGTGAAATCGAAAATGCGAGCGAACCTATGGGAATTGCACTTTACAAGAGCCCTGAAACAGGAAACGTGTATGCAATAGTGAGCAGGAAAGGTGGCCCTGCTGATGGTTACCTTCACCAGTATCTTTTGAAATTGAATCTTGATGGAAAAGTAGGATTAGAAAAAGTGCGTTCATTCGGGAAATTTTCCGGTGGTGACGAAATTGAAGCGATAGCTGTTGATGATGAATTAGGGTTTGTTTATTACAGTGATGAGACCTTTGGTGTTCGGAAGTATCATGCAGATCCTAATCATCCGCATGCAAATAAAGAATTAGCGGTATTAACAACTAAAGAAAAATGGGAAGGTGATAGAGAAGGGATAGCCCTTTACGCTACTGGTGCAGGGACCGGTTTTATAATCTGTACCGATCAGATTAAAGAGGGAAGTATATATCGTGTATATCGAAGAGAGGGTTCACGACAAAATCCTCATGACCACTTTGAATTGGTTGCAGAGATATTCGGACGTGCAGATGGCACAGACGGAATAGAAGCCTCTCATTTACCCTTGGGTAAGCAGCTTCCTAAGGGAATCCTTGTGGTAATGAACAGCAAAGATCGCAACTTCTTTGTTTATGATATGCGAGAAATTTTGAATGCGATAAATTAGTTTTAGAATTAGATTATGAAAATGGTGGGCGGTACTGGATTTGAACCAGTGACCTCCTCGGTGTGAACGAGGCGCTCTACCCCTGAGCCAACCGCCCGAGTGTGAATATCGTACCTCATGGGTAATATTGGCACGTGAAGAAACCTGTTATTTGGGTAGCAGTAACGAAATTTCCCAACCAGCAAGAAGAAAAAGAGAGATCGTATGCGCATGCATTAATTGAGAGCGGCGCTGCCGTGCGATTTATTGATGTGGAAACGAATATATACGATGATGAAGGAGATGGATTGTTAATTATGGGTGGTCCTGATTTGCCTCCTGAAATGTACGGGCAAGAAAATGCAGGATGTGAAGAATTAATTTCAAAAGAACGATTGAGCGTGTTGGACAGTGTGTTTGCAAAAATTTTTAATGAGAAAAAACCTATATTTGGAATATGTATGGGGATGCAGTATCTGAATGTAAAATTTGGAGGGACTTTAATCCAAGACATGAAGGAAAAATCTCATCGAAACGAAGAACAGGATGTGGAAACGGAGATAAAAATTTTTAATGAAGGAAAATTGAGAGGGATTATTGGAAAAGAAAAGGTTTATGGCAAGTGTCATCACCACCAACGTGTTGATGAGCAAGGTTGTGGTCTAATGGTTACTGCAGAATCGAGTGATGGATGTATTGAAGCGATTGAGCACGAAAGTTATCCTTTTTTGGTCGGAGTGCAATGGCATCCTGAACGGACGCCTGCTGCGAATGGCATTTCGGATGATTCCTTGAGATTGTTTCGAGTATTTGTGGATGCATGTAGGAGAGCGATATAAGGGGGGGTTATTCAACGTGCAGCGCGCGTTCGGCAAGGATGACTGCGACGTAGTCATCATACGCAACGGGGGGGACTTGCAAACTACTGGGTAGAAATCTTCTCCATCCTCTTCTTGGCGTGTGTTCCCAATATTTTTCTCTTGCACGAATAGTTGTATCTTTTTCATCCACCAATAACATAGATAAACCGGGGTTTACGCTTCTTAAAATTTCCTGCACTTGCTTTGTGTTTGTTCCGTTTCCTACAACTGCAAAATCAAAGCGATGTGCATTGCATAAAGTCTTTAGTTTCTCCGGTAATTGTTTAATGTCGGTGACGGCTCTTTCAAGGATTTCTGTAGTTTTGTTTTGTCCTTGCACTACTGCGATACCGCATTTTCCGCTTCCGGGATCAATTGCCAAAACCTTCTTCATTCGATACGTTTTATTCGGAAATATAGATCCAAAACTTGAGATGCTTTGATGGTGGATTTTGCGATAGCTTCCAAAGAAACTACACGACGCTGCCTTCTTATTTGATTCACGATATTGGTTAAATCTGACGGACTTATCGCACTCAATGCTTCAGTTTGTCTGTAAGTCGAAATCATTCCGGAAGCATGTGCACGTGTGCGCACTTCTTGACTCACAAAACGTATGACTTGGCTTGTGACTTCATCTTCGTTTTTCGTGCCGTCAATTAAAGTTGTTGCAACAATATCGCCTTCACGGAACACGACGTTATTTCTAAAAATCTCAATTTCCAATGGAACAGGCAGGCTGTTTAACATATCTTCTTTGAAGTAGTTATAAAAAGCGTTTGATGTTAAAACCGATTCCTCTTGCGAGTTTGTGATGGCATTTACGATTTCATTTACTTGCTCTTCGACAGTGATGCGCTGTGTTGTTCCGTCGGGCATTCGGCGCAGAATTTCGTTCATCGCCGCCGAGCGTCCTTGCCTATCAGGTGATACGCCGCGCTGTAATGCTGTAATATGTGATGCTCTAAGGAGGTCATTTAACATTCTTCTTGCGACCGTTTCTCCAACACGAGGTGGTACAACTATGCGCGCGAGTTCTTCACCTCGATGGAAAATCAGTTGTCCGATTCTTACTGTTTCAATTGTGATTGAGAGAGCTTCAATTCCTTGGATAAGTGTATCTCTTTCTTTTATCAAAGTTTCGATGTTTCTGCGCAATGCTTGTTCTTCAACTCGTAAATCACCGATGCGGCCAAGCATGTCGCTGTATCGAATTTCTGTTTCCATTATTTGTTTTTCTTTGGTGTTGAGTTCTTCGGTGGTTGAAGAGAGTTGTCGTTCAATTCTTTGAATCTCCTGAGTCACTCTTAAAGATTCTTGATTGGTTTCTTCAATTTCTTGTTTTATCCTTTTGATTTCTATTTCTGCTGTTTCGATTTCGCTTGTTTTTTCGTCGAGTTGCTCTCTTAATGATTCGTTTCTTTTTCTTAAGCCTGTTTCTTGTAACTTGAGTTGTTCGACCCTATTTAGCGCCGTGGTTTCTCTTTCGAGCGCTTGAGTTAATGTGTGTTCTGTCTCGGCAAGTTTTTTCTCTTGTTTTTCGATATCTGTTTTCAACGATATGGCTAACTCTCGCATGTTTGTTACTTGTTGATTAAGAGTTTGCGTTTCTGTTAGGAGAGAAGTTTTTTCTTGCTCGAGTTTTTTGTTACTTTCGACAAGTGCAGTACCTTGTGCGATCCACTGTCGCACGTTTGCGCTTATGGTGGATACCGCCCAAGTCGTAGCGAGTGGTATAAACGCACCCACAAGTACCGTAAAGAAAATTGCTGTGTGTCTTGGTCTTAGCTTCCCAAGCCTCAGCCTTTTCTTTCCGAGTCTTCTGCCAATGATGTCGCCGAGATATGCGACGACACCTCCCATGAACATCATGAGAATTACCATCCAGAATGCCGAACTGCTCATTGTTTTCTCCTAACGGTTTTTTTGCACAAGCAAAACTACTGCCGCAATCATTCCTAAGATTAGAGGCATAAACGCACCGATTAATGGCGGCACTATGCCTCCTTTGGCGATGATGGTCATGTAGTTATGAAACATGTAATATCCAAAAATGATACCGACGCTTGCAGCCATGCCTACACCAAAGCTTTGTCGTGTACGTCTGATGGCGGCAGGAGCACCCACCAAACCGAACACCAGTCCGCTTAACGGAACTGTGATTTTTGACCAGAAACTCACCTCCAGATCGCGCAAGCGTGCTTCGTTTGTGAGTGGATTTGCAGATAGTCTTCGAATTTGCTCGCTTAATTCTCTCATCGAAAGCGCATCCGGGTCTTTATTTCGAACGGTGAAAACATCCTTGGGAGTGAATTCGAATTTTGCACCTTCGGGGGGAGATGCTTGCTCGAATGTTGCGGTTGTCATGCCGTCTTCTTGAAAATGAATGACTTGCCCTTTTTTGATAACCCATTCTTTTTCAGGGGTGTAGTCCATGGAATCTGCGATGACTATCCATGCGGGTTTTCCGTCGGGCTTATACCATTCGATAAGAACATTAAACATTCTTCCACTATCAAGCGAGACATCTCGCGCAACGATTTGACCTTTGAGTTTTCCGTTTTGAAAAAGCGGCTGATGATGCGGGGTTCCGCTAGATTCGGCAAGTTGTTTCACAATTTTGTCTTGCAATGTAACGGCTTTCATGCTTGTTCCTGGGACGACGAATTCGTTAACGCTAAATGCAAGAAGTGAAACTCCGATTCCGAACAAAACTACCGGGCGCATCATATCAAAAAGATTTGCTCCTGATGCCACTGATGCAACGATCTCTGAATCGTTTGAGAGCCTTCCGAAAGCGAGCATTGCGGAAAGCAGCATTGCCATAGGGAAAGTTTTTACGATTAACCCGGGAGCGTAGTACAGAGAGAGTTGAATAACTGTCATCACATCTACTCCGCTCACGACTAATTCCGTTAAACGAAAAAGATATGTCCCCGCAAGTAAAATAACAGAAAATAAAACTACTCCTAAAATCCAAGGACCGAACAATTCTTTTAAAATTAATCTGTCTAAGAGGCGAAACATTATTCGAATGAATCTCCTAAATAATGTTTTCTCACGTCGGCATTATTGATAATGGCTTCCCTATCGCCTTGAGCAATAATTTTTCCTTCCACGAGGATGTAGTTGTGATCAGTGATGCCTAAAGTTGCGCTTACGTTATGATCGGTAATTAAGATTCCAATGTCTTTTTGTGTAAGTTGTCTTATAATGCCTTGGAGTTCGTCTATGGTGCGTGGGTCAATTCCCGTAAAGGGTTCATCGAGCAGGATGAACTTTGGGTTTGTGGCAAGTGCTCGGGCAATTTCCACTCTTCGCCTCTCACCTCCGGAAAGCACCCCCCCCAAACTTTTACGAATGTGTCCCATTTTTAATTCTTCGATTAAATCGTTAATAATTTTTTGCTGTTTTTGTCTTGAAACTTTGTGCAGTTCCAATACAAGGCGCAGGTTTTCTTCAACTGTTAATCTTCTGAAAACAGATGCTTCCTGCGGCAGGTATCCTAATCCCGCTCTGGCTCGCTTATACATAGGCCAGTGAGTTATCTCTTGATTTTCCAAGAACACTTTTCCTTCTTGCGGACGAACTAATCCGACAATCATGTAGAAGGTAGTAGTTTTTCCTGCTCCGTTTGGCCCTAATAATCCCGTGACTTTTCCCGTTTCAACGTTTATTGAGACATCGTTTACTACTTTACGACTTCGGTAAGATTTTGCGAGTTTCTGAGTTGTAATAATCATGAGGTTGCTTTTGCGTTGTCGCGTTCCATTCTTACGGATTGAGGTTCGAATGTTCCTTTTTTAAATTCCAGTCTTGCACGCGGAGCGAATGCGGTTCCTCCTCCTGCGCCAAGAATCGGGTGATCGCCTTCAATTGTTACCCCCCCCAGGAGTGTAAGACTGGATGTGGATTTTTCGTATCTCATTTCCGGGCATTTCACACTGAGTGACCATTTTCGAATAGCTCCCGTGCTTGTTTTTATCTCTCCCGA
>CAZSPF010000033.1:11302-23783 GCA_964608695.1 uncultured Fimbriimonadales bacterium
CGAACTCTTTGTCTTTGATGACTGCACGCACGGGTGAACCTCTGCCTTCCAGTTTCCTTGTTTTTCCGTTTTGTTCGGGTCCGATTTTCATCCAAGTTAAACCGGAGACATTTAATCCGGAAGAATCATCCACGTATGTGATATTGCTCCCTTCGGCGATAAGGTAATCAGGTTCGTATGTTCCTTTTTTCAGGTGTACAGTAGCAGTGGATGCTCGCATGTTTCCAACGAGCGATGAGTGTGTGGATGTAACCGTTACCCCCCCAGTAAATTTCAATGTAGAAGATGCTTCATCGTAAACTGCATTCGAGCTTTTTATGGTGATAACGTATTTTGACGGTGCGCTTGGGTTCTTGGACTTATCAGGGTCAATTTTTATTGTTACCCCCCCTTTGAAGTTTGCTGTATATAGTTTGTATGAATCGGTGGCTGCACCTGTTTGTGGCAGGAGTATGCTGTCCAGATTACTGCATTCCACATATAAACCTTCCCTTTTCCATTCTGCTTTTATGGGTGAGCCTTCTGCCTTGATGTTGAATTTTTCTCCGTCTTGCAAAGAGCGCATTTCACCTGAACGAACGTTGCTAATTTGCATGTTTTTTGCACGATCCGTAAACCATACATCACTACCTTGAAATGTGAGATATTCCAAGCGAACGTTTTCTTCATCAGTTGTTCTGTTGGTATTGCTTGCGCCATGAAATCGTGCGTTGACAATGGATGCAATCCCCATTGATATACCATCGAAGAATGCTCGTACCTCATCGGATGCGGCAAGAGTTCCTTCTTCCGCCGAGCCGGAAACTCTGTTTGCGTTTAAATGAATTCTTTTATCTTTTGTGATGGCGTTTACATCGCCTTCCAAATTAAATTGCTTTAAAACTTGATTTGCCCAGCCTCGTTGAGACTGTATGGAGATTATCTCTTGATTGTCTCGAAACAGGATGACCTTTACACCTTTTAAGTTTCCGTAAGAGCCTTCTTCCCCAATTTTTGCATCCGCTTCATCTGCAAAAAGTTTCCAGATCGTTTCGCCTTCGTTTGTCATCGCGGTAAGTGCAAGCGTGGAAGAGATAAACTCCAGATCCGGCTCTTTGGGAGATTCTTCCGTGATTGCTGTTTCTTTCGGAGATGGGTGTTTACCACAGCCGAACAGAATCGCAATCAATGCGATTGTAATAAAGAAAGTTCTAATGACGACCTCCGTTTCGCGTATTTTCCATCATGTAATCCTTTGAGTTGCCCGCATGCGGCTGATATTTTATGACCTCTTTCCACTCTTTGCGTTACATTCATTCCTTTGCTTTTAAGAATGTTTCGAAATGCACTTACTCTTGCAGTTGAAGGCCGCTTGTAATTCTGACCTGTAACGACATAATTAAATGGTATAAGGTTTATTAAGCAAGGCAACCCTTTTAAGAGTTTCGCTAATTTCTCAGCTTGCTCAGGAGTGTCCGTAACCTTTTCAATTAGTAAATATTCAAACGTAAGTTTTCTTCCTGTTGTTCTCGTAAACTCCCTGCATGCGTCCAAAAGCTCGGCGATGCCCCACCTTTTATTAGCCGGAATTAACTGAGAACGCACTGCATCCAATGGCGAATGCAGTGAAATGGCAAGATGAATGGGCAGATTCTCTTTGGCTAACTTTTTAATCTGAGGTACTAACCCAACTGTGGAGATAGTGATGTGGCGATAACTCAAGCCTATTTCTTCATGAAATAGTTTGAGAGATTTTATGACTTCGTCGTAGTTGTGTAAAGGCTCACCCATTCCCATATAAACGACGTGTGAGATTCTCCTGTCGGAAAGTTTTTGCAATAAAATATATTGGCTTACAATTTCTCCTGCCGAAAGGTTTCTGTCGAAGCCTCCCAAGCCCGTTGCACAGAACGTGCATCCCATCGCACATCCGACTTGAGTGCTGATACAACAACTCACCCTCTTTTCATAGGGGAGGAGAACGCACTCGAAACCTTGCTCATCTCCTGAATGGACGAGAAGTTTGTCAACACCATCTTTGGATTTCAGGTGTCTAACGACTTGCAAGGGTTGAACGACATATTCCTCAGAAAGGCGGTTTCTTGCTTCGGCAGGAATGTCTGTCATCTCTGCAATGCTCGGAGCGAACTTACGGTAAACCCATTTCGACAACTGCTTACCTCGTGCAGAGGCGAGAGGGTCGTTTGGGAATAGGGCTTCCATTTGCTTAGAAGTCATTCCGGCAAGGAGTTTTTTGGGCATGACTGAGGTGATTTTACACGCCTCTTCGAGAGTAGTTTGAACTTAAAATGAACTTTTTTCAAAAAAGTGCCATTTTCCCCTTGCAGAACTTGACAGGTTCGATATATACTTGACACTGTCACAACTACGGTTGTGGTATAAACAAGAAGCCGAAAGGCTATGCGGTTCGGTGTGTGAGGTAGCAGGGAAACAAAGGAAATCTGCCCCAATCCTCCGACAGCGTAACCTTGAGGCTAACAAACATCACTCAAGGAGGAGTTGATATGAATAAAACGCTGAAATTAGCATTCGGCGCGGTCTTAGCCACCGGGCTTTTAGTCCCGATGATGGCTCAAGACAACTTCCCTGACGCTCCCGAATATCACTGGGCTTACCGTGCCTTGCTCAACATGAAGAATGAGGGCATTTTGGTCGGTTACCCAGACGGGTTCTTCAGAGGCGGCCGAATGGCGAGCCGTTATGAAATGGCAGTAGCCATCAATGCGGCATATGAAAGACTCAAAGGCATGTTCATGGGATTAAGTTCTCAAATTGACATGCTCAATCAGAAAATCGACAGCATGGAAACCGATAAGTTCGCCACAAAGGATGAACTTGCGGCACTCCGCGACATGGTTACCAAGTTGCAGTCGGACATGGCGGCAATGCGCGGCTGGGGCGATGACATCGCTAACTTAAAGCGCATGGCAGATATGTTCCAAAAGGACTTGGCTGAACTTGGCGTGGACGTCGAAACTATGAAGAAAGACCTCTCTGACATCAACGATAGATTGACGGCGCTTGAGAAAATCAAGCCGCCTGTTCAAATCACAGGTGATGTGAACTTCGTCGCTCATGCCGGTCATGGCTCCGATGGCAAGTTTGGTATTACTGTTGATGGAAAGTTTGTTGGCTTCAATCCAAACTTCCCTGGTGCTCCTGTCGGAATGACACGTGATTTTCATCCGGGTCATGAAGCGGCATTTCGCTTTAGTGGGACTAATGACACCGGTCCTCAATGGCGGGCAACAGTTGTCGTAGGCAATTTGCTTGGCTTCGATTCTGCTACAGGTGACGCATTCTATGGCGACCAGTCCTCTTGGGGTATAACTGGCTTCGGCGGTCCGGGTTACATTGCAGACGTCAACACTAATGTTTACATTCAAGACTTCGCGGTTATGCTTGACACATCTCTCGGTGGTCAAGGCTTTACCGCTGAAATCGGTCGAATCGGATACCAAACAGGAAACTACTTCTTCAAGAGACCTGACAACACACCGTATTTTGACAACCCACGCTGGGATGACGGCAACTGGTACTTCGATGGAGGCCGAGTAGGCTTCGATTGGGGCGCAGTTGACCTCAACGTTTGGGCTGGTAAACATTGGGGTCGCCGAGCAACTGACGGCACAGAGATCTGGCCTAACCCGGGATTCGGATACTGGAACTTTGGTGGAGCCGGATTCTTAATCACAGATGTCAGCCTCGGGTTTAACCTTGGTATTGATATTGGTGATAGAGGCGACGTGATGCTCAACTATATCTTCTTGGAAGATACCACAGGCTTCGTTGATCCTAAGAACGGCAACCCCTTTGACAGAGTTGAAGTCTATGGCGGCGAAGTGAACTTCGGTCTATTCGAAAACTTCAACATCAACGGTGGATATAGCCGTTCCGTTTGGAAAGACAATACTTCCAATGTGTTGGATGAAGAGAACTACGCATGGTGGGCGCAACTTGGCTATAACTCTGATAGGGTTAATGTCAATGTGGGCTACCGCCGAATCGAGCCTTACTTCGTAGCACCTGGTGACTGGGGACGTATCGCGTACCTGGCAAATCCAGTTGACCATCAAGGGTTCTTCGGTGATGTGAACTTCAAGGTAAGCAACAACGTTGATATCAACGTTGGCGGTTACTACTATGAAGGCTTGAGAAACACCGGCGGCGGCGGCGGAGTTTGGTGGGATAAAGGTGACAAAATCACCGGAATCATGGCAGACGTAAACTTTGCAGTGAATCCTGATTGGACAGTCATGCTTGGATTCGAAAATGTGAATATGGATCTCGTCTGGACCGTGCCTACTCATCGAACAACGTGGTTCCGAGTAGGGTTCAACTACAACACCGATGCTACTTCGTTCCTGAAGTTCCTCTATGAGTTTAGCGACTCTAAGGACGACTTCTGGTTTGGCACAGATATGCGAGGCGGCTTCTTGACCATCCAGTGGTCAAAGATCCTTAAGTAGTTATCGCATAACAAACTAACGCGAATAGCCGGTTTGGGGAATAGCCCAACCGGCTTATTCGTCTATTTTATGCCTGCTTAACGTAGAATTAAGTAGAATTTCAGTAGGAGGTTTAAGATGAAAAAACTAAAAATCTTTTTAACAGCGATGGCTGTTCTTGGTATGGGAGTGATTGCCAACTCTCAAATAGAAAGCATTCTCAAAGCCGGTGGTATTGCTCTGTTGGTAGACCGTTTTGGGAAAGATATCAACAAAGGTGTGAATGACCTACAAGGATTTAAAGACAGCGAAGCGGTAATGACTAAGGTTGTTCCGATTCTTTCGGTGGGTGCCGGAGGTCATATCGGTGCGGCACAAGTTATGGGCCCACCAAACCTTGTGAACAAGGTACGTGCAGTTGGCGCGATAGAGGGTGACTTTATGGGCAGAACTCTTCGTCTTCGTGCGTTGATTCCCATTGAATCCAACGATATAAAAAACATCAAAAGAGTCGTAGGTGTGGGAGTAAGTGCGATTATTGACATAAAAATTTAATCCTTCTCCTTCATTACCGGTAGGGTTTCGGGTGTGTAACATCTGGAACCCTCGGTATAATTCCTCTCAGTCATGTCTATTAAATTATTTACATCCGAAAGCGTGAGTGAGGGACATCCCGATAAGCTTGCAGACCAGATATCCGATGCGATATTGGATAAGTGTCTTGCTAAAGATTTAAACTCCCGCACAGCCATTGAAACATTATTGGGAATGGGCTTTGCCGTCATTACGGGAGAAGTTAAAACAGACACTTATGTTGAGATGGCAGAAGTGGTTCGTGATGTGATTACTTCGGTGGGATACACGGATGTAAGTGTTGGGATGGACGGCAGAACATGCGGTGTTTTAGTTTCCGTTCATGAGCAAAGCGGTGATATTGCCATGGGCGTTGATACAGGGGGGGCAGGAGATCAGGGCATGATGTTTGGGATGGCTTGTGATGAAACAAAAGAATTGATGCCTTTGCCCATTGCGATAGCTCATGCGATTATGCGCAAGCAGGCGCAAGTGAAAAGAGAGCGACCTGATTTAGGGTTGAGACCGGATGCAAAATCACAAGTTACAATAGCATATGAAAACGGTACTCCAAAGTATGTTCACACTATTGTGTGTTCATGTCAGCATCGTGAAGATTTGCTCACGGAGCAAGTTATTGAAAGGGTTATAGAGTATGTGGTAAAGCCGGTTTTGGATGATTACTCAAAATATGTAGATGTGCCGGATTCCATTCGATTTTTAATAAACCCTACAGGACGATTTGTAAACGGCGGTCCTATGGCGGACAGCGGTTTGACAGGACGAAAAATCATAGTGGACACGTATGGCGGATTTTGTCCTCACGGGGGGGGAGCGTTCAGCGGGAAGGACCCGACGAAAGTGGATAGAAGTGCGGCTTATATGGCGCGGCAAGCGGCGAAATGTGTGGTTGCGGCAGGTTTGGCAAAACGTGCGCAGATTGCTTTGGCGTATGCGATAGGTGTGCGCGATCCGGTTCAAATCACTGTGGAAACATTTGGTACAGAGACAATTCCTGTTGAAGAGATTGAGGAAAGGGTGCGAAAAGTGTTTCCTTTCGACCCCGACGGCATAGCAGGATTCTTGGGTCTTCGCACAGGGAAGTTCAAGTATTTACCCACGGCAAAGAACGGTCATTTTGGTAATCCGGAGTTTCCATGGGAGAGAACTGATGCGGTAGACGACCTTGTTAGAGACCGCTTTCGCAAATAATTTGATTAGTTAAGTTTCCCTCGTGTTCGACATTTCCGTAGATAAGGCAATGCTTGATTGCTCCGTTTGTCTTCACATTGCTTCCTGGGAAGATGACGCAATCTTCGATATGTAATGCTTCCACTTTACAGTTATCTCCTACACAAACAGAGTCACCTAAGACAGCATTTACAAAAGCGTTCTCTCCGATTTTTACCCCCCCCTTGATTAAATAAGCGGAGCATTCGAGAAAAGAATCAAGTGTGCCTGTGTCGAACCATTTGCCTGTGTAGACGCCTGCGAGTACAGTGTAGTGTTTGTCAATGAGAAGTTGTATTGCATCCGTTATTTCGTATTCTCCGCGAGCACTTGGCTTTAATTCAGGAATGACTTCCCAGATCTTCTGTTTAAAGAAATACACTCCTGCCATTGCGAGGTTAGATTCGGGGTTTTGCGGTTTTTCCACAAGTTTAACGATGTGTTCACCTTCAACGTTTGCTACTCCGAATCTTCGCGGGTCTTCCACGGGCATTACCATGTTGAGGTTTTCGCAGTTTGATTTGATAAATCGGTTTTTCAGTTCGGTAAGCGGAGAATCGTAAATTGCATCTCCGAGATAGAGTATGAAATCATCACGTCCTACGAAATCTTTTGCAAACGAAACAGCATGTGCTAAACCTTTTGGTTCGGTTTGAGTGACGTAACTTAATGATATACCGAAGTCTTTTCCGTCTTTAAGCGCTTCTTTGAGGAGCGGCTCATTTTCGCCAACGACGAGAGCAATTTCAGTAACTCCGATTTCTTTTAATCTATCAAATGCGTATTGTAAGGTGGGGATGTTTGCTATGGGGAGTAAAGGCTTGGGGATGATTTGAGTTATGGGGTAGAGGCGAGTACCTTTTCCTGCGGCGAGAATGACTCCTTTCATATTTTTATCGGATTTTGGTGTATCTTATTAAATGTATGAGAAGGCACGGATGCCTTATGCATTGGAAACGGATTTATTATGTTGTGATATTATTGGCATTCGTTTTCGGATGCGAAAAGCCAAATCCTCCTCCTTTCCCAAATCATCTCGAAGGTTATCATACCGGAGATGTAGATAAGGGGTTTAGTGTTTACTTAAACGCTGCACAAGAAGCCGAAAAGTTAGCGTCGGGAGTAATTCGCAGGCTCTCTTGGACGATAGGTCAAAAGCGCACCGCGATTGAGCAGTTTAAGCCTGTAATCGCCAATCTGGAAAAGGCACAGAATGAAGGAGTTTCATTCGTCTTTGCCCCTTATCCACCACTTAGTCCCTTGCCTGAACGCAGGGGTTGGAGGTTTTTGGGCAGGGTAATGCTTTGGGAGATCGAGGAGAGTATTGCTTTAAATGATTTCGACAGAGCAATAAAGGTATTCGGAATTGCACAGAGATTCGGCTGGGATTTGTGTGGCGGTGACGCGCTGGATGCCAACCTTGGCATGACAATTATTCAAGACACGTTACACCCCATTTGGAAACAGTTTGCGCATTTCAGTTCTGAACAGTTAGAGCGAGTATCAAAGTTGTTAATAAAATCATTACAGTCAGCCCCCCCTATAGATATGACTTTACAGAATGAATTGATAACAATGAAGCAGGTGATACAATCAATACAAGAAGCTTTTTTGTCGGATAATTTACAGCCATACGAGAAAGCGTTAGGGACACAATCAGAACCCGCGTTTAAGTATTTACAAAGCTTGAAAAAAGAATCGCAAGAAAAACAGGTGGAGTATTTCAATAGATTTGCAAACGAGGCTGAGGAACGTGTTAAGTTTTGGATTCAAATGTCTGCGGAACCTCCGCATTTATGGCAGTCATTTGAAGACCCAAAAGGTGAAAGGCCATGGAGGAGATTCGCATTTCATTATTTTAGCAATGGTATTCCATTGTTAGAGCTTTGGTGCGATACGTTAGCACGCTCGAGATTGATGGCAGTTGACGCATGGCTATTAGCAAAAACAAAATCCAGAAAGCCACTACCTGTAAACATTAAATCACTACCACAAGAGATTATTCGAGATCCTTATTCACATTTAGAATTTGAGTATATTCCACGCGGTATGGACTATAAGCTCTACAGTTATGGAAAGAACGGCAAGGACGACGGGGGACAGGGAAACCCTGCTGGTGAACCTGATCTTATTCCTGTTCGTGAGGTGGTTGGCAGGTAGACTGATAGTATGTCTGGCTCAGTTATATCTGTCCGAATTAAAAATAGTGAAGGGAAGATGCAAGATCAAACAGAATTGGAGCTGCATAAAGAAAAAGGCATCGTAGGCGATATGTATTACGGTCACGAAAATAGGCAAGTTTTGCTACTAAACTTACAAACATTGCGTGAATATCAATATCAACCGGGAGATTTGCGGGAGCAGATATTGATTGATTTTGCCCCTTTGCAATCTCTTGAGGAAGGCAGTTTACTAAAGGTTGGCGATGCGGTTTTGAAGATAACTTTTGACTGTCATCCTTGCAGGCATATGGCGGAGGTACTTGGCGAAGAGCCAGAGAAATTCGTCAAAAAGATGATGGGGAAACGCGGAATGTTAGCGACAGTATATGAAAGCGGACGAGTTCGCTCTGGCGATGAAGTGAGGATTGTGAGTGAGTGACGGAGAAGGACGCGACCTCTTCGGATCAGCATTAGGTGCGCTTGTTTTTTTGTTGGGTGTGGGTTTGTTAGGATTCACGTTTTATTTAGCTGCTGATTTGTTTTCGACCCCCCCTAGGGAATTGATTGACAAAAACACAAGTGATGTTACTCAGATAGGAATTGATTTCGGTCATGTATTTTTACGAATCGGGTTATTGTTAGTAATGAGTATAGTGGGTTCTGTTATTAGCGGAAAAGGTGTAAGGATGTATCTCGCATCTCGCACGTTATCTGACAAAGAAAAGACAGAAATTTAAACTTTACGGTGCAACGTATACTTCTACTTCACCTTTTTCGATTTTATCCAACCAGAACGTGATTCCATAAGGTTCATCAATGGCTTGAATACGAGGGAGGCGGAAGGGATTAAGTTTCCCACTATTTGGAGGGGGGGCTGGTCCAGCCCCCACCATGAGAGCTGATTCAAGGGTGTAAGTTTTCCCTTTATAGATAAAACTTTTTAAAAGATTGGGATTATTCGGGAAAATCCCATAAGGTAATGCGAGCGAATTCACATTAAAACCTTTTTCCGTAATGTAATCCATAGATTTAGCAAGTTCCTCTTTCACTTGTTCATCGGTTAACTTGCTTAGATTAGTGTGGGTGTATGTGTGCGTTCCTAATTCGCAGCCCCACTGTTTTAATAATTTCAATTTTTCTTCCAGCCATTTGGATTGACCCCAAGGAGTAGGCGGAAGAATATAAAAGGTGGCTTTTATGGGGAAGTCTGGGTGTTGTTTTGTAAACTCTTGCCAGATGCCTATAGCAGAATCGGGGTCGATTGAGCTGTCTTCAAGCATACGGAATTGGGACACGTCTGAGTCGTCAAAGGTGAAGACGATGGGGGATGCCCCGGGAGGGAGGTTCATGTTGTTGTTTAGATAATCGGTGAGGAGAACGGGGCGAAATCCCATATTGTAAAAGCGTTTAAGGTCTTGTTTGAACTTATCTACCGATCTGTCCCACCTTGCCTCTTGCTTGGCGATGCGATGGTATTCTACAATGATAACAGAGCCATTTGGGTTAGCTTGTCTATCTGTGACGCGCGGAAGCGGCTTAGGAGGTTTTTCTGCTTCTTTAACCGAAATGATTTCCGGATTGCTACACCCGATTTGTAATGAACAGATAAATAACACGAAAAGCAGTAGTTTATGAGTCACTTGTTTAAATTCATTTTATCACTTTGCATGACCTTAATGGTTGTGTTCTTGTGTGTTCATTGTTCACAAGTCGCTTCGAGTGTTGATAAAGAAAGCGTTGAGGTGAATGGAGAGCCTGAAGAGCCCAAAAAATGGATTGAGTTTGAGAAACCTGAATATGTGCGAGGGATTTATTTAACAGCGTGGTCTGCAGGCAGTACGCGCAAGATGGAAAATGTTTTAAAGATGCTGGAGGAGACGGACTTAAATGCATTAGTTATTGATATTCGTGATGCGGGTAATGTTTATTTTAAAACCGGTATTGATCTTGCCGATAATGCGAAAGCCTCACATAATGCCGTTCGGGATCCGAAAGCGCTCATGCAGCTGTTGAAAGATAACAACATCTATCCCATTGCGCGCATATCATGCTTCAAAGATAAATTTGTGCCGGAGTTTGATAAAAACCTTGCCGTTCAAAAGCCTGACGGGAAAATTTGGAAAGACAGGAGCGGTAGTCCTTGGCTTGATCCCTATAATTTAGAAAATTGGCAATATTTAAGTGAAGTTGTTTTGTATGCTTTAGAATTGGGATTTCCTGAGATTCAACTGGATTATGTGCGTTTTCCAAGTGAAGGCGACGTAAAGAATATGGTGTTTCCTGCAAAAAGCAAGTATCCGAAGAAAGATGCCCCCCCTCAAGAGGTGATTCGAGATTTTGCCAATTATATACGTGATTTGGTTCATGAACATGAAGCGGTGATATCTGCGGATCTTTTTGGAATCATTAGTTCAGGACAAGATGACCAAGGCATTGGGCAGCAATTGGAAGAGGTGGCTGAGCCATTTGGCTTGATATGTCCGATGGTGTATCCATCGCATTATGCAAAAGGCGAATACGGAATAAAAGATCCAAACAGTTCTCCTTATGCTATTGTGAAAGCCAGCCTTGCGGATTTTTTGAAACGATTACCTGATAAGCCTATTCGTCCTTGGTTGCAAGATTTTTTTTTTTTTTTGAAGTACGGAAGGTCTGAAGTTCAAGCACAGATTCAAGCGTGTTATGAATTGGGGATTTACGAATTTTTATTGTGGAACCCGAGAAATATATACACATCTGATGCAGTAAAAAACACAAAATCACTGATGCCGAAAGAGAAACCAAAAGAACTACCACAAGAAGATATCGAAAAAAAATTAAAAGACGAGCCTATTAATACTTCAACATCAGGCATTTGACCTTTGAGGGGGGGGTATGAGTTGCTTTATTGGGAAGGAGTGCGAGTGCTTGTGCAGATTGAAGCGACCATAAGCCAAACGAGCCTTGTTCGTGTATTTTTTCCAAGGCGAGCTGGTTTTTATAATTTGTTATGACACAACGGACGAATTCATTTCTTTCGTGTATCGTGTGTTCATTAAGATATGGCAACTCAAACCAATGATGCAAATAGTTTTTGATTCCGGAAATTTTTCTAATGGCTTCTCGCACAAAAACTTCGAAACACACAAAAGAGGCGGCAGGGTTTCCGGGAAGGCCAAAAACAAATGCTGAATGCATTTTTCCAAACAGAAAAGGTTTTCCGGGTTTTATTTTCACTTTGTGGAGAAATGTTTCTCCGAGTTCATTTAATGCTTTTGGTATGTAATCTTTATCACCCACAGACATTCCTCCGGAGATGAGGATGATATCACAGTGTTTTGCAATTTGAGAGAGATTTGACTTTACCAGTTCTTCATCGTCTTTCCAAGATTCTGTTGTGATGATTTCAACATTTTCGGTTTCACAAAGCGATTTCAGCATTAACAGATTTGTGTTGATGATTTTCCCTTGTTGGAGTTCTTCGCCGGGGTTGATGAGTTCATCGCCTGTTGTAAGAATGGAGATTTTTGGTTTTCTGTAAACCTTTATCTGAAGGATGTTTTGTGACGCGGCGATTGCTAAGCCGGCAGGGTTCAGCTTTTCATTTTTTTCAATTAATCTTTCTCCTGCTTTAAAGTCTGCACCTTTTCTTCTAATGTGTTGATATTGATATGCTGTGGATAGAATATGAATGACGTTGTTTTCTTTTTCAACATCTTCCTGCATGATGATTGCGTATGTGTTTTTTGGTACTTCTGCACCTGTAAGTATGCGAACAGCACAGCCTAATGGAACTTCTTCTTCGGGAGAATCACCGGCTGAAATAGTTTTAATTACTTTTAACTTTGAGTTTTGTTGCGCGTCTTGTTCACAGGATACTGCGTAACCATCTACAGCAGAGTTATCGAATAAAGGATAATCGAAAACAGCATTAATAGGTTCTGCAAGGACACGACGATTTGCTGAGCCTAATGAAACCGTTTCTATTTCATCGAGGGGAATTATTTTCTCCAGAAGAAGTTCGTGTGCTTCTTCGTAAGATAAGTTATGTTTTGTTTTCATGCAAAAAACTATTTTTCTGTCATATCT
>CAZSPF010000034.1:0-4681 GCA_964608695.1 uncultured Fimbriimonadales bacterium
AGGAAAAAAAATTGATTGGAAGCCCGATTACATTGGTGGATTTATTAAATATGTTTTAACGCAAAAAAAAGTAAGGACTTCAAGACCCAAAAGCGGTGCGCCTATGCACCTTCTAATTTTTTATGGTTTTTTAACATTGTTTATTGGCACTACATTGTTGGCAATCAATACGTATTCTCCTTGGAAGTTTCATAAAGGCACTTACTACATTGTTTATGAGTTTACTCTCGATATTATGGGTATAGCACTGCTCACTGGTTTGTTGTGGGCATTAGGCAGAAGGATGCTTGCAAAACCCAAATCACTTACAAGTAACTTCGTTGACTTTCATGCGATATATCTTCTTTTAACATTAACAATAACGGGCTTTATTTTAGAAGCGGCAAGAATGAATGTTAACCCTAAACCCTTCGACACATCAGCGCCAATAGGCTATTGGTTATCCGCATACTTACCTACAATTACACCAAATAGTTATATCGCTCTTTGGTGGATTCACGCTGTTCTTGTTTTTTATTTTATTATTATTGTTCCGAGATTGCGATTGAGGCATATTATTTATGCAATTTTTTCGACTTCTGGAGCCAATTATCACAACCCCCTCGGAAGACTACCCACGATTCCAATCGAAGAAGTTGAGCAGACAGGAAAAATTGGAGTTGAAAAACCGTCAGAGTACACACGTTGGCATTTAATGTCTCTTGACGCATGTATGGAGTGTGGGAGATGCACAGAAGTTTGTCCTGCATGGAATGCAGGCAAAGTATTGAACCCTAAGAAAGTGGTGCAGGATATTCGAAGTGCCTTATATACCGACTCAAGTGTTGCTGAAAGTGTAAGTGAAGAAGCACTATGGCAATGCACAACCTGCAATGCCTGCGTTGAGGCATGTCCGGTTTTAATTCGGCATTTAGATTTGATTGTAGATGCAAGAAGATTCTTAGTTGCTGAAGGAAAACTATCGGGAACTGCCGCAACTGTTTTAAGGCAATCACAGTCGACACAAAGCGCTTGGGGTATCTCTTCCGATGAAAGAGAAAAATGGATGGAAAATGAAAACATCCCTCTTGTGCGAGACTGTATTTCTAAAGGTGAAAAGTTTGATGTCTTGTTCTGGATAGGTTGCGCAGGGGCATGTGATCCAAACGCAATAAAAGTTGTTAAAAGTGTGTCTGCTCTTTTGAAGAAGGCTAATGTCAATTTCGCATGTTTGGGAAAAGAAGAATCTTGTACTGGAGATCCAGCGAGAAGAATCGGAGACGAGTTTCTTTTCCAAGAGCTTGCTCAACAAAACATTGCTACGTTTGAAAATTATGGTGTTAAAACAATTATTACAACTTGCCCGCATTGTTTTAACACGTTTAAAAACGAATACCCTGAATTTGAAGGAAATTACGATGTATATCACCATTCTCAATACCTGAGCCATCTGGTTCAAAAAGGGATTTTAAAAACTCCTGAATTAGAAAATGGAAAATATACAATTCATGATCCATGCTACTTGGGGAGAGTTAATGAAGAAATAGACGCACCAAGGAAGACTATAGGAGTACATTCAAACAAAAACAGATATGAAACCCCATTAGGTGCGCTAATTAATGAGGAAATAGATAAACAAAATACCCTCATAGAGCCTAAACACAATGGAAGGAAAACGCTGTGTTGTGGTGCAGGTGGAGGAAGAATGTGGATGGAAGAAGGACCCAATCAAAGACCTGCTGTGCGTAGATTGAAGGAGCTTTCACAAACAGGTGCAGACACCGTCGTTGTGGCTTGCCCGTTTTGTAGAATCATGCTCGACGCAAGTTTGAATCAAGCAGAATCAAGCAAACAATTAAAACTTGTTGATATTGCAGAGGTTTTAAGAGAAGCAAACAAATGATTTTAGGAATAGGTATAGATTTGATCGAAGTAGCAAGAATCAAAAAAGCAATGGATAACCCGCGTTTCCTTAAGCGAATATTAACTGAACGAGAGATGTTGTCGAATATGACCCCAGAATACGTTGCCGGTAGATGGGCTTCAAAAGAAGCAATCTCTAAATCTACTATCTTCACTTTAAAATGGCACAATGTTCAAATCTTAAACAATAAAGTAGGCATGCCGGAAGTTGAAATATTAGGTGTGCCGGATTTTTATGGGAAAATTATGTTGTCAATTTCTCACAGCAAAAATAATGCGGTTGCTGTTGCTATCTGGATATCAAAATGAAAGAAATCAAAATTGCGATTATTGTGGGCACAAAAGGTCGCGGTTCAAACATGAAAGCGATTATAGAAGGATGTGAATCAGGAAAAATATACGGAAAAGTAGTGATGGTTATTGGTTCAAATCCGGACTCTTTGGCTTTACAATATGCAAAAAAAAGAAATCTGAATGTCTTTACCTGTGATCCATCTAAGCCTCTTGACGCAAAAAATCTGTTAGATAATTTAGCAACACATGAAGTAGATTTAATATGTCTTGCAGGCTATATGAAACTGATACATGAGTCAATTATAAAAAAATTTCAAAACAAAATTTTAAATATTCACCCTGCTCTTTTGCCGAAATATGGCGGCAAAGGAATGTACGGAATGAAAGTTCATAAAGAAGTTATCATGAACAAAGACAGAATATCAGGATGCACTGTCCATATTGTTACAGAAAGATATGATGAAGGAGAGATACTTCTTCAAAGGCAGTGTGAAGTGTTAGAAAATGACACCCCAGAAAGCCTTGCAGAAAGAGTTCTTAAATTAGAGCATGAACTTTACATTGAAGCCATAAATAAATGGCAAAAAGAGTTCTTTAATTAAACGCGTTTTTATAATGCTTGAGAGTCTCTCCTGTAATTGTTATAACATCAAATCTCATAGGCATCATCTTTTCTGCAACATTGCTCATGTATGACTCAGCGGTATGAATAATGCGTCCTTTCTTTCGAGTATTTATGGTTTCTTCAACGGCAAAGTATGGATTATGTTTTCCTGAGCGCACCTCTACAAACACTAAACATTCATTATCCAAACAAATTATATCTATTTCTCCACCTCTCACACGATAGTTTCGCGTTATGATTGTGTAACCCAACTTTTCAAGATAACTCACTGCTTGAGCTTCTTTGTCTACACCTTTTCTGTGAATTCGAGACATTTTTGTGAGGCAATTTCCTTTACTGGAGAGAATGTTTTTCGATGTATTGGGCATACTCCATATTCATGCAATGATCGAAGGTGTTGCTTTGTAGCATATCCAAAATGCTTTTCAAAACCGTACACAGGATATTCATCTGCGTAGTGGGTCATCATTTTGTCACGAACAACTTTTGCAACAATTCCTGCAGCAGATATTTGAACATATTTAGCATCTCCATCTATCACAGAGATTCCATTACTCTTAAAATCATAAGGAACAAATCCACCATCAAATAAAAAACCTTCCGCGCTATGCTTTAACTGCTCAATAGCGCGTGTCATCGCCAGTAAAGATGCCTGCAGAATATTTATTTTGTCTATTTCATCTACCGATGCAATACCAATTGCATAAGCACAGTTTTCTTCTATTTTGTGAAAAGCATATTCACGCTGAGATTTAGACAAAGTCTTTGAATCTTTAATTCCGGAAAAATCAAACTCTTTTGGCATCCAAACAGCACTTGCTACCACAGGTCCGGCCAACGGTCCTCTTCCTGCTTCATCAACGCCTACCCAATCTTTTTTATATTCCATTACGCACTCTCTGTGTGTTGATTATTCTGTATCTCGTCTATAGTTATGTTACATATACTTAAACCAAATACACTTTCAAAAGACGTGCATATTTTTGACTTTGCATCGCTCACAGTGATTTCTCTGCCGGTTTCATTCGAAAGTGATGTAACTCCATAACCTTGTATTCCACATGGAATTATCAAGGCAAACGGTGAGAGATCATTGTTACAATTAAGCGCAATTCCATGAGTATTGATCCATTTTGATATTTTAATCCCAATTGCGGCAATCTTCTTTTCATGTACCCATACACCGGTGTGAGGTGGAAAGCGGTATCCTTCTAACCCATACAGGCTCAAGCACTTAATTATTGTTTGCTCTAATGCTCGAAGCCATTTGTGTACGTCTCTTTCGTAATTTCGAATGTCGAATATCGGATAAATAACAAGTTGCTTTGGGCCATGAAAGGTTACATCCCCTCCACGGTCTGTTTTAATGACATCTATTCCGTTTTTTTTGTAAACTTCAATAGAATGAAGAAGGTTACTTTCATGAAAATTTGAGCCTAAAGTTAATACAGGTTGATGCTCTACTAAAATCAAAGTGTCTCTTATTTTGTTTTTTGAACGTAATTCTGATAATGACTTTTGCAAATCAAAACACTGCAAATACTCCATAAACTCAAGATCTAATACATTTACCATCAAATTAAAACTCAAACATTTAATAACGATTTAACAGAGCTTATGCCTGCTTCATAATCAGGCTCGCTTGCAATTTCCGGCACATACTCTACATGTTTGACTATCCCATCAGAACCAATAACAAACACCGAACGTGCTGTACACCTTAAAGTAGGAATGAGCACCCCATATGCTCTTGAGAATGAACAGTCCATGTGATCACTCGCTATGATAACATTATCTATTTTATTGTTCTTTAAAAAAGAGGTTTGCGTAAACGGCAAATCCATACTTATCACTAAGAAA
>CAZSPF010000034.1:4691-9520 GCA_964608695.1 uncultured Fimbriimonadales bacterium
CTTACATCAGGCATTTTCTTTGCTTCTTCATTGAGTCTGTGCAGCATTGAATTACAGACAGAAGTACTCAAAGAAAGCACAGTGCACAACACAAGCACTTTTCCGGAAAAGTCGTTCAAAGTTAACTCTTTGAAGTCTCCATTTTGTAAGGTTGACAGTTTAAAGTTAGGTGCTTTGTCACCTACTTTTAATTCGCTACCTTCTAATTTAATCGGATTACCCGATAACATGACTTCGCATCCCATCTTTTTCTCCTTATCTTAATACTCGATTAACGACTTAACCGGGTAACCGATTAACGTCGAACGTCCGGGAAGAAATGCCAACTCTACTAGAAAAATAAAACCAACAACCTTACCGCCTAATCTCTCTACCAAGCGTGCTGTCGCTGCTGCTGTTCCTCCAGTGGCAAGCAAATCATCAACAACTACAACTTTATCTCCCGGTTTTACAGCGTCAGTATGAATTTCGACAGTGTTTGTTCCGTATTCAAGGGCATACTCTTCCGTAATCCTATCATAAGGAAGTTTCCCTAACTTTCTAACAACGGTAAATGGCACATTGAGACTTATAGCCATTGGAGTTCCAAACAAAAAGCCTCTTGACTCGATCCCCACTATTACGTCCGGCTTTAACTCTTCCGCAACCTCAGTCATCTTTTCTACTGCCTCTTTAAAGGCTTCCGGGTTTTGTAAAACAGGAGTGATATCTTTAAAAACTATTCCTTGCTTAGGAAAATCCGGAATATCACGAATCAAGTTTTGGGCTTTGAGCTTGTTCATTTTCTAAGATAAAATATACCTTGAACATAGTTTTGGGCATTTTTGTGACAAATTCGGCATGTTTCTTGCGTATCTAATAGGAAAAAGCGAAACTGGGATAATTCACAGGCACAAAGCCGTCAAAATCATGTATCCTATGCATACGGACCGAGATGCCCGACGGAAAAGACATAATGATTAACTCACGAATTCAAGAAGGCATTTTCCGCGATGCTCGAGAAGACGAGGCATTGCTCGTTGTCCGTGTGCGTAATGGTGATGAGTCAGCATACAAAGAACTCATAGACAGACACAGAACCCGCCTTATCCGGACAGCCTCCAATATACTCAGAGACCCTATTGAAGCAGAGGATGTCGCTCAGGAAGCCTTCCTTAAGGCTTATCGTGAGCTGTGTCGCTTAAGGGAAGACAGAGCATTTGCCTCGTTCATATACCGGATTTGCGTCAGGCTCTGTGTAGACAGATTGAGATTAAGGCGCACAGAACCTTCCCCGCTTGAACCATCGGAACAGGCTCAAAATGGTTCTATTGAAAATAAGGTTCTAATAGAAAAACTTCTGGCTCAACTGCCTCCTGACCTAAAAACCACTTTGATTCTAAGAGAAGTTGAGCAATTGAGCTATGAAGAGGTAGCTGTCGTGATGAAAGTGCCTGTAGGTACCGTAAGGTCCCGGCTTCACACTGCTCGGGAGAGGTTTCGAACCTTATGGGTGGCTGCTCACGACATAGATATTGACTAAAAGTCAAAACTATGACTTCCAAACTATGTAGTGAATACAGGCGGTTACGCCTTCGCGATGAGACCGTTGAACTGACCGGACGGGACATTTCAGCGTTATTTCACCACATACAAAAATGCCCCATCTGTAGCAAGTTTGAAAAAGAACTTACCGAATCTCTAAGGGCATTGAGGGAAAATGGAGACACAGGCTACACAGGCTCAAATTCGTTCACAGACCGCGTTATTTACGCACTCAGAGCGGAAAGAGTGGCAAGGAGATTACAGGTTTGGCAGCCAGCGTTTGCCGGTGCTGCAGCTGCGGTAGTATTGCTTTTCTTGATTCTCCAAATGGTTACATCACGGCCGGAAGTGAACTACCTTAATCCATCTGGTTCTGCCCGAGCATCTTCAGAGAACCCAATAGAGATTCCCATATTTGAACCACCAAAAACTCAACCTCCACTAACACGGGAAGGCTAAAATAAAATTAGCCTTATATGACGAAGCCTCAAAGCGTATTCCTCGGGATTGGAATTGGTGCTCTTATCGTTTTCATTATTCATCCTGCATCACGTTCACTCTTGCTGCAGCCATGGCACACTGAAGGAATCAAAAGTGAAATTTTGAACAATCCTTTGCTTCAAGAACCTTCACCGTTGCCTAAGTATAAAGAAAATGATCTGAGAATTCCTGAAAAATATTTTTTAATAGCAAACTTGATTGCAAGAAATACAAATACTTACCATATAAACCCAATTAATCAACAGGATTATAACTTGGCAGTAGAGTTTTTTCATAGATTAGAACAACAAGAACCTGACAACGCACTTTGGCCTCAACTCAGTGCAGGCATATCTTGTAAATCAAAAAACTTTGAAGAGTGTTTAGGCTACTTAGAAAAAGCGTCAAAAAAGAATTATTGGGATAATGGCTCTGTGCTAATTGTAAACGACTTATGGAAAAGGATGGAAAGTCTGCAAAATCAGCGCTTTGCATGGCAAGGGCTGTTTGCAATTCGGTTTAAACCTGTTGATACTACAACATTAATGTTAAGTATCTCAAATGACGTCAAATGGCGTGAGAAAGAAGAATATGAGCAAATGAAGTTCCGCTCATATTTCATAATAAATGCAGGTTTAATAAGAGATTTCTCTACAACAATACATGATGGAAAAGAAGCATCCAAAGCAATTTTTCAAATAGCAGGGTCTCGCCTCCACCCTGATGAAGGTATGACCCCAAGCGCAATTGAAACAGAAAGAGTAGATTTTGTAAATACCATCGAAAAATCTCTGGGACCTGACATGGCTTCTCGAATGCGTAGAGAATTGAGGAGCACCTCGGCATGGCATGTTTTACTGAAAAGTGAGCAAGATATAAAAAATGCCCACCGATATGTATCGCGATTGTCTGTACTTGTCACCTCTCTGCCCAGCATGATTTTGTATTCAGGATCTATGTTTTTGCTTATAATGGTTTTAGGGAAGTATCTTATGTCTTCCATAAACTTAAACTCAAAATCTAACATAAAAATGGTTTTGTTTATTAGTTTACTTGTCGGGGCAATATTTTACATTATATTTCGCGACTTTTACGTTTCTGGGATATTTGTTTTGTTATCGGTTTTCGTAACACTGCCTAAAAGTATAAGCAAAGTTAGTTTTGTCGCGTTCACAAAACAACAAAGCATGTTGATAACATTTATTGGTTTAGTTTCTCTTTGTTTGTTTTGTCTTTGGGTTTTTGGAGTTAATCCCACATCTTTGTTTTTATCTGAACAAGCAGGAATTCTAAGCGTCTTTGTAGCAACACCTTCTCTTTGGCTGCAGGGTGGATTATTAATTGTGGGATTAAGTACGCTTCTATCGTTTAATTGGGCGCATAAAGATGACTATTCCATTCCATCAGTACTTGGCGCTATCTTAAGTCATTTAGGCAGAAGAATGGTTGTTCTAACTCTTTTCCTCATAGTCATTCTTGTTCCAATCTGTCTTTATGTTGATAACAATCTCCAACTTGTAGTCGAATCATGGATAAACAACGAGCCAAGGGCATTTCGAGTAACCCAACAATAAACTTACTCGTTTCGGGATTAATTAAGAAGGCGAAGCGAAAACGCTTGGAGTTATTCGACGAATTAATTAAAAACCCTTCCGGTGATAAATGGTGTAAGGCATACACAAATTTAGCAGATAGAATTGTTCGCGGAACGTATCGCATTGCAACAAGAGAGATGAACGCCGCGCCAAATATTGCAGTAGTAGCAGTTGGTGGATATGGAAGAAAAGAACTCGCGCCTTATAGTGACTTGGACATTACGTTTATTCCTCAAGATGATTTAGACCCAGATAACGAAGAGTCAGTTAGGTTGTTGTATCGCCTTTTGATTGAAGTATTCCATCAATTAGATTGGCCAATTGGGTATGCATATCGTTTACGATCGGATTGTCCTGGATTAGATGCGGATACGCGCACAGGATTATTAGACGCAAGGCTGATTTGTGGAAAGGAAAACGCATTGCTAAGTTTTAGCAAATACTTCTACAAAACATTTCCACATGCGGAATTTCTCTATTCAAAAATTAACGAAAGATCAGAAAACAGGATAAAGTATTATAACTCTCCAAGAATCATTGAATTCCATCTGCGAGATGGCGTTGGAGGTCTTAGGGATTTTCAAACTTCCATATGGATTTCAAAATCTCTGAACTTAAAACTTGCAAAAATTCCGTATCAACAGTACGAACTACTTTTAAAAATCAGAAACATTGCACATTCAGTGAGCGGCAAGAAACAGGACGTACTAGTTCGCACAAAACAAAACCTTGTGAGTAAAGCATTAAATGTGAAATCCGAAAAACTTCATGAAATGGTAATCTCTAGCGCAGAAGTAGTAAATGATTTCTGGAAGCAAACAAAGAAATTAGCACTAAAATCTTCCTTCCCCCTCTCAGACCACGTTAACGCAAAAAACGGAAAATGTTTCTTTAAAAAAGAATTAACATTATCTGATGCATTTACTGGAATCGGCAGAGCGCAAAAACTCGGCATTTACACTCATAAAAGAAAATGGGATCTACCGATAGGTGATGCTCCCAAAGCAGTTGAATGGCTTGTTTCTGGTTATGAAGTAATGCGATGTCTGTTCGAATGCGGATTATTAGAGGCATTAATTCCTGAATTTTCAAAATGTCGGTACCTAGCTTCTGATGATCCCGTGCACATTTACACTGTTGCAGAGCATTCTCTCAAAGTAGTGAGCAATTTAGAGGAATTAAAAAACAATGATAAATATCAACACGTATGGAACGAAATTTCGAACGCAA
>CAZSPF010000034.1:9573-14869 GCA_964608695.1 uncultured Fimbriimonadales bacterium
TCTGATACAAGAAAAAGCCACAGTGAAAGTGGAGCGATTTTAGTTGAAAAAATATGCAAACGCTTAGGAGTTCTCGATGATGATTTGAGAACAACAGTATGGTTGGTCATGGAGCACCTAAGTTTTGCACGCTTTGCGAGAACGCATGATATTGCAAATCCAAAAACAGCACATGCACTTGCTAAACTTTGTGAACGTAAAGACAGGCTCGCAATGCTTTATTTGCTCACAATTGCTGACACGTCTGCAGTGAGCAAAGATGCTCTCACACCACAAATGCTTTCGTTTATGGATGAACTATATGAAAGAGCCACATCATTAATCGGCACAGAAGAAATGAACTTAGATGACGCGTTGTTCCAAAGACAAACAAAAAAACAACTCGAAATCAGAGGGCATATCAATGAACATGTTGAAGAAATGATAAACATAATGCCCTCAAACTATTTTTTAGCAACCCCGCTCGACTTACTTCCTTTACATGCTGAATATGTGCGAAAAGCAAAACAAGGGGAAATAACTGTCGAATACAACCATAAACCGGATGCATCCTTAACCGAAGTAACAATTTGTATGAAAGATATAGATAAACCTGGTTTACTTAGTCGAATCTTAGCCATTATATACGCCCTTGATATTAGCCTTCATTCTGCAAGAGTATCTTCAACATCCGGTGAATCTCCGGTTGCTCTTGATGTTCTTTCATTAACTTTTTTCGATAAACCTCTTCCCCTATCACTTTGCAAGCTTCTTTCAAATGAACTAAAAGCAAGGCTGCAAGATGAAATACTAGTTAATGACTTTCTAAGATCTCATGGAAAAGACCCGTTCAGAAAACAGTCACTGTTAAGTTACAAGTTTATTGAAGGAAAACCTGCGGTTTTGGAAATCGAAACCCCACTAGGGCGTGGAATGCCATATAGAGTTACAAAAATGCTTGCGCAATTTGGATGGGCAGTGCAGTTCGCACGTATCGGTCAGTGGGCAGGCAAAGCGGTTGCTAGATTCCATCTCGAAAAGAAAAATAGACTGCCAATTACTGCTAAAGAGGTCGAAAGGAGGCTTGGAAAAGCTGAAAGATAGGTATAGTTATACGCTGAAATTATGAAAGTGCTTATTTTCGGCTGCGGTAGAACCGGTGCAGCATTGGCAAGGATGCTATCAAAATCAGGACATGAAGTCACAATTATAGAACGAGACCCTAAGGCTTTAATTCGATTAGGTCATGATCATGGGTGTAAAACCATTATTGGTGATGGACTTGATGAAGACGTCTTGAAAAAAGCAGGCATAGAATCATCAGATGCCTTCATCACTTGCACGAGAGGGGACAACTCAAATTTAATGGCTGCACAAATTGCTAAGGTTAAATTCAAAGTGCCAAAGATTTGCGTTAAAGTCAACGACCCGACTCGTGCTGCCGAATACACAAAAATCGGACTCTATTGTATTACACCAAATCTTCTAACCGCTGGTATGATGTTTTCTTGGCTCTTGGATGAAAACTATCAAACCATAGAGAATTACAATGTCATCAAATACAATAAAGGATAAGATTTGAAATGTACACAGTAGTTGTTGGAGGGGGGAAAGTAGGGACATACCTTGCAAAAAAACTTGCTGCTGGGGACCGTGAGGTTTTGCTCTTGGAAAAAGACGGAGCAACCGCAGAAGAACTTAGAACGCAACTCGGTGACATTGTGATGCAAGGTGATGGATGTGAGGCACAAATCCAAGAAGAAGCAGGGTTTAACAGGGCAGATGTCGTCGCCGCAGTCACAGGTGAAGACGAAGACAACCTCGTCATATGCCAAATGGCAATGAACACATGGGGGGTTCAAAGAACAGTAGCAAGGGTAAATGACCCTTCACACATGTGGCTTTTTAAAGAATTAGGCATTTCAGCAGTTGTTAGTGCAACCGATGTTCTTTACCATCTCATCGAGCAAGAGATCTCTCACGATGAAATCATCCCTATCGCCCCATTAAAAATGGGGAAAATTGAATTGGTAGAAGTAAACATCACAAGCCGTTCATTAGCAGTTTATTCTAAAGTGCGAAATTTGGAATTACCGCCAAAAACCAATATTATTTTGGTTATCCGAGACGAAGAAGGCAAACTTGTAGACGGCGATACCGAACTACTACCAGGGGATACTGTCCTCGTATTAGTACCTACCGAACACGAAGACGCGTTAAAAAAAGTTTTCTGAGGTCGCTCGTATAATCTTTAGGATTGTCCTTTGCGTAAACAATTACGAGTCTTTCAATCCTTTGCTTATGGAAAATTCTTATCAACCCCAAAGAAATACCACTTTACGAGGCGAACATAATGACAATTTCAGAAGCTAAAACCTATATTGGCAAGAGGTTATCCATCGAGTATGAGGACAGAAACGGTCAGCGTAGAACGGAAACTGGAATGCTCATGGACGTGGAGTTCGTGCCTATGTACGGCGGCATGCTTTTATTCGACTTTGGAGACGTAAGAATCGACAAAGTTGTTACCTTCTCAGAAAACAAGAAAGCCGCTTAAACGTTATCATTGAATGTTTACTTTTAGGCAAACGTGCGTGCCATACTCATGCGCGCATGTTACATAGGTTTTTAGGTCAACAGAAAGAACATCAAGGGCAACTCTTTTTTGGCGGAGTTTCATCTATAGATTTAGCATCCGAGTTCGGAACTCCTTTATACGTGCTCGAATCTGACTCTATCAGGCAAACAATCTATAACCTTTCAAGCGTTTCAAAAAAACATCATCCAAACTCATGTATCGCTTACGCGGCAAAAGCTAATAGTAGTCTTCGACTTTTATCACTCATTAATGAATGCGGTTTAGATTTAGACGTAGCCAGTGAAGGAGAATTGGAAGCAGGTCTGCGTGCAGGTTTTCACCCAAGTAGAATGCACCTCCATGGAAACTTCAAATCCGATAATGAACTACGCAGGGCTGTTCAATTAAAATTAGAACATGTGATTATTGATAACCTTTCAGAAATTGATAGGCTGGAGAAAACCTGCGAGGATGAAGCGGCTTCCATTAACGTGCTGTTGCGCGTCGCGCCGGGAATTGATCCCAAGACTCATGAAGCCATTAGTACAGGACAAGAAGATACAAAGTTCGGCTTAAATTTGTCGGATGGCAGCGCTGAAAAAGCACTGCGCAAAATATGTTCGTCGAAACATCTCATCTTTGATGGATTCCACTTTCATGTCGGTTCTCAACTTTTAGACGCTCATGCACACGAAGAAGCCGCAAAAATAACAGCACAATTTGCAATAAAACACAAAGAAATATGTGGACTACCAAATATTTTGAATGTCGGGGGGGGATTAGGTATAAGATACATTCCAAATGATGATGTCGAGCCTTTAGATACATTCTTTTCAAGAATTATCTCGGCTATCTCGAACGTATACAGCAGTCACTCTCTAAAAACACCACAAATAGCCTACGAATTTGGTAGAGCAATTGTAGGAGAGGCAGGAACCACTCTTTATAAAGCCGGCGTCATAAAAATTGTCCCTGTTCAAAATAAAATTAATACACGTGCTTATATTTCAGTAGATGGAGGATTATCAGATAACCCGCGCCCCCAATTATATGATGCAAAGTATCACGTGTTAAACGCCTCACGGTTAAATGAAAAACATGATACACCATTTAGAATATCAGGAAAGCATTGTGAAACTGATACGCTGTTCTCAGAAGTTTTCCTGCCAAAAACTACATCCGAAGGAGATATACTTGCTGTTCAATGTACGGGAGCATATAATCAATCAATGGCAAGCAACTACAACAGGTTTCCACGACCTGCAATGGTAATGATTGAAAATAATCAAGTTGTGCTTGCAACAAGAAGAGAAACTTTCGATGAAATATTTGCAACAGAAATGGAGATACCCAAATTATAAGCAATGCAAATCACACAAGATAACATAATGATTTTAGGCATCGTCTTGATGTCTGTCTCTTTGCACGAGTTCGGGCATGCAAAATCTGCTGACGCCGCAGGTGATATGACTCCAAGAAGCCAAGGAAGGGTTACGTTGAACCCCCTTGCTCACTTAGATCCTCTCGGAACAATAATGATTGTTATAACTTCCCTTTCTGGGTATGGAATTGGATGGGGTAGACCAGTTATGGTAAGTCCACACAGAATGAGAAATCCCAAATGGGATCATTTTATGAGCGTATTATGGGGACCATTGGTAAATGTCTTACTTGCCATCGTGTTTGCACTGTTATTCAGGTTTGTTGCATCAAATGTTGGGGAAACATTCGTTTGGTTTTGCTTTTATGGAGTTGTAATTAATATCTCCCTTGCGTTATTTAATTTAATTCCTATCGGACCGTTAGATGGCCATTGGTTGCTAGCGGCATTACTCCCGCCAAGAATAGGTGTAGCATACGGACAATGGAGTAGGTCATCAGGAATGCTTGTGTTGTTAGGAGTGTTGTTTATAGATCAATTTCTATTGCGTAGTGCCGGACAACCAGAAATATTGGACACCATTTTAAGGAAGCCTGCCATGTTTATTTCTGCACGACTACTTGGGATCTGAACTTTTTTGAATAAATTCTTTCTCAAAAGTCTTGTCTTTTTCCAAATATTCTTCTTCTGGTGGAAACACCTCCCCATACATGCACTCTTTTTTTCCTGTCCTAACAGCCCACGCCGCATCTCCATAACTGTAATGCCACCACTCATCATGACAATTAGAAAATCCTGCTTTTATCATTGCCTTGTAAACCATCATCCTTCCTTTAATCACCTCATCCTTTAACTTTTTATAAAAAGTTGCTGATGACTTAAACCTTTCATCCTCACCATCCAGTGGAATTACCTCATTTTCAGAATTTAATAATGCGACATCAATTGCGCCTCCTGTGGAATGACCAGGGGGGGCGGGTTGATCGTATGGAGCAAAAAAGCGATTTGTTAACCTTCTGAGTGTTGCATATGAAGCATCAGTTTTTTCTTTTTTCAAAGTTTCAAAATACCTATCGTAAATAAGTTTCTGTCTTTTTCGCGATCGCCACGCTTCCCTTACTCCAATTCTATTTCCATTTGGCATTAAGCGATTAGCCTCTCTTAACATTAAAGCAACTGTTTTTCTAACCCATGGGATACACTGTTCTTTAACGATAACCACTTCTTGTACAAAGACACGTAAGTCAACTAACTCTTCATTATTTTCAACTAACTTAATTCTATTGAGTGCCGATATTGGCTCTCTAACTTTTTTCATTTCGTTAATAGATGTTTACCTTCTAAAAATGAAGTAAAGT
>CAZSPF010000034.1:14879-21621 GCA_964608695.1 uncultured Fimbriimonadales bacterium
AACAAGCCAATCCCTACGATCCTTAAAGTATTCTCAGTCGAGTAACTCCGTGAAGGATAAGGCACTTCCACTATATCTCCTGGGATAAGTATTACATCTTCCGTTTTTCCTTCCCAAATATTTCTAACGTTTACAGAAATGTTTTGGGCAGGGCGATCAAGAGATTTTCTAACTATCTTTACACGATCAATCTTTGCATTCTCAAAAGGTGAGGCATCTTTAACGGCATTGCTCACAGTCATTCCCGGCGTGTAAGGGATTAGTCCCGGTCTCGCAACTGCACCTCGCACGTACACTGTCTCTCGCACTTCCCTTATGGGAACTGTGATTGTATCTCCGGATTTTAATTTTGCTTCTGAACCTGATGATTCCAAATCAATAATATACACCTTGGCTTCTACACTTCGGTGTTCAATTGCTCTAGCATTGGCATCCGAACGCAACCCTCCTGCTAATTCGATGGCATCCTTTACAGTCATGCCTTCCGTAAATTCCACTAACCCAGGCTTGTTAACAGCGCCAACAACAAGCACCTCGAGACTTGCAACCTTCAATGGAACAAAAACTTGGTCACCGGGGCGCATTAATGGGTTAGCTGCCATATTTCCAGCTAAAAACTGAGTGTAATCAATTGTGCTGACTTCGCCGGTGGCACGTGTAATGCGTACTTGTGTTAAATCAGCAACTGAAGTAGGTTGTGCAATTTCCAAAACATCTTTCAGCGTTAACCCTTCAGTATATGGAAGTTCACCCGACAATCGAACTGCCCCGCCATATCTTATGGGTAGGGGTTTGCTGTCTTTCCTTGTTAAGGTTACTGTTGCCTTTACAAGTATCTGTTGTTCAACCAAAATCTTAGCAATCTTTTCACTTGCTTGCTGTTCCGTTAATCCTGCTACTTCTACCGCTCCAATAAATTTTAAGAGAATCAAGCCACTTTGAGTTATGGCGTACTCACCATTCAAATCCGGCTCTTCCGCACAAGTTAAAACAACAACTTCACCCGGTACAAGTCTTTCTTGTGCAATTGCAAAACTTGACATAGCACAAAAAGCGCTTAACATAGCAGTTATTAGCAAAAAGAATCTTTTCATCGGCTTCACCTTTTATTTTTCACTAAATCATAGACGATTTACTTCAGGTATTTAGAGTACCTACTTCTCTTCTACAATTGAAATCAACTTCGCAGTGTAAACTCAGATGGATGAAGTTCCCATTTAAAGTGTTTGTGGACACAGACAGACCAGAGTTTCCCAATGAATGTGCTTGCTGTGGAAGGGAAGCAAGTAACTACATGGTTCTCCCTGACCCGGGAAGACCAAAAGGCTTCCCTCTACCCGAAAAGCCATTGTCAGTCCCATATTGCACTGAGTGTATTGCTCATATTCAAGCAAGCCAATGGATGGGAACTTGGAAGTTGGTCAGTGTTAACATCGGAATTTGGGGTGTAGCATTACCCTTGGTTGCGCATGTATCAGGTCTTGCATTAGCCGTAGGACCCGCTTTAGGTGTTCTGGTTTATTTGTACTCGAAGGTTAAATTAAAACCCGAACTTGAATTGCAAAAAGGATGCTCAGATACTCATGCGTCAGTAAAATGTATCTGGTATAAAAAAGCAACTTATCTGTTTCAATTCAAATCAGAAAGTTTTGTTGATAAGTTCCGTGAATTAAACCGCAAAAAATTAACAAAAACTGAATAACTCAATCCGTGCTTTCTGAAAGGATCTGTTTTAATTCTGCAATCCCTTCATAAGAAACATCCTCTCCAAGAATGTGCTCAAGAACAGGAATTAACTCATATTTCATCATTTCTGAGTCAACGAATATTCTACTTGGTTGGCTTTCGGTAATCTGGCTCATAACAATGCCATGCTCTGAGAATGCCGGTATTCCTTCTTTCTGTAATAAGTCTTCCATCAATAACCCATGAACTCTCCCCTTCATGTAACCGACTACGACTCGCTTGCCCATACTATCCGCCGATTTGACTCATTGTCCTGCCATGTACTTTTTGTCCCTCTGCCAAATAGTGCCTTTCGGGTTTATGTTTCACTACATGTAAGAATAAATTCTTTATAAAATCATCAGATTCACCATTTCTTAGCGGTGTTCGCAAATCAACTTCCCCATCAGACATCAAGCAAGGTCTCAACTGTCCGTCTGCTGTAAGCCGCAACCTATTACATTTCACGCAAAAATCGTTGCTTATTTGTGTAATAAAGCCGACAGTTCCCATTGCGTTCTTGATTTTATATGTTCTCGCAGGACCGTTTGTTATGATTTCAGTCGGAATAAGTTCTCCAAAATAATCAGATAATTTATCAAAACTTTCTTCTGCGGTTACTAGCATCTTTCTCATCTGAGAATCACTCAACATTCCTGCATCCTTTGAAGTCCTGATTTGTATCAAACCTTTTCCGTTTGCTAATTCAGAAAGAGGGGTAAACGAATCAGTGTCATCCATGTTCCATCTGATAGGCATAAGTTCAATAAATCTTATGTGATAATTTTTCTCAATACTCATTTTTGCAAAATCAACTACCTCGTCGTCATTAAATCCTTTCATGAGCACGCAATTTATTTTTATAGGTTCTAAACCAGCATCTTCTGCCGCTTTAACACCATCTAAAACTTTATCAAGACTTCCCCTTCTTGCAATTTTAACAAACTTCTCTTTATCTAAAGTATCAAGGCTAATATTAACCCTATCAAGTCCTGATTCCTTTAATGCCTGAGCCATCTCCGGCAACAAAAAACCATTGGTTGTACAAGACAAATCCTCCGTTTTAGTTTGTTCCTTGATTTCTTTAATCAATAATGGCAAATCTTTTCTTATGAGTGGTTCTCCACCTGTAAGCCTAACTTTTTTTATTCCTAACTCACATGCAACTTTTACTACGCGAAGAATCTCTTCATAAGTAAGTAATTCATCTTTCGGTGAAACAGGATAACCGTCATCAGGCATACAATAAACGCAACGCAAATTACACCTATCTGTAACACTTACACGGAGATAATCAATAACTCTCCCAAAACTATCCCGCAACATGAACTTGCTCCAATAGTTTTTCAATGTGAAACGTTATCTCGCCATTGCTGGATACTATGTCAGCCCCTGAAGCATATCCTCTCTTAATTAACTCCTTCTCCTTATGTCCAACATGAGCAATAACAGGCACACCTTTGTCACGAAAAATCTTTATAATCTCAAACACATCAAAATTTTCTTCACTCAAGTTTAAAATAACAACATCTCCTTCAATCAACCCCGATGGCTTTAACTGAATAACACATTCATGCCCTAAAGCTTCTATTGATTTTTGTAATCTCCTCGTCCAAAATATATTTGAATCTATAACAGCGATTTTCATTTTTCTTCTTCTTTGTCAGCTGCCACTTCTTGTCGCAGCCTTTGTTTATAACCATGATCTTGCATGTCCACTAACTTCGGCAATAGTGCAGGCCCGATAAAAACAAATCCTATTAAAATCAACAAAGAAGGAATAATCAACCACTTCGTTACCCGCAAAATAAGCCTTGTTAAGCCGGAGGTCATACAATTATTCTACTCCTTTTCACCCACAAACGTTAACACCCCTAAACCCGCTAAAATGGTCTATGCAAAAAATTTCCGGTTCTTTTGTGGCTTTAGTCACACCTTTTAATGAAAATGACTCTATTAATGAAGTGGCTCTTGCAAAATTGCTTGCTTGGCATGAGGCTGAAGGCATGCACGGAGCAGTTGTTGCAGGCACAAACGGAGAAGGACCAAGCTTGTCAGCGACTGAAAAACGAGATTTAGCCCGGCTATCAATGGAGTTTAAAGGCAGGCTAAAAATCATTCTTGGACTAGGCACTTGCTCTATAACCGAAGCAGCATGGCTTGAGGCTCAGTCTGCAAAAATAGGAGTAGATGCCTGTTTGGTACTTCCGCCATTTTATTTCAAAGCAACTGACGAAGGCTTGTTAAAGTGGTTTAGTCAATTAATTGATAACGCACAAACGCCACTGATCATCTATAACTTTCCTCAAACGACTGGAGTCAGCATATCGCCTGAAATCTTAAAAAAACTTTTCGAAAACGACACTGTAATCGGTGTTAAGGATTCATCGGGTGATAAAGAAACTTTAGATAATTACTTAACAGTTGCGAATCAATATAATAAATCTGTTTTCGTTGGTGATGAAAGGCTGCTTTTGCAAAGCCTAAAACAAGGGGGAAGCGGAACAATTAGCGGCTTGGCAAACTCATTCCCAAAACTCATCTCGCGGCAATACACAGAGAAAACTGAGGTATTGCAAAACTTTATCAATCAAGCAGTAGCAAATATAAAAATTCACCCTCAGCCTGCAGTGCACAAATGGGTATTAAAACAAAAAGGAATAGATGTTGGAGAAGTACGACCACCTCTTGTCTCTTTAACTGAAGAACAAAAGGACACGGTCATAAACTTTCTTGAAAACTTCCATTTCTAAACTTGGCGGAGAGGGTGGGATTCGAACCCACGGAGGGCGTGAACCCTCACCGCATTTCGAGTGCGGCGCACTAGACCACTATGCGACCTCTCCTTTTCTATGTCGGAGATAGTATTCTATCGTACTCCCTAAAAATACTTCAAACAACTACCCGCACGTTTTGCGGTATGTTCAATTGCCATGCAGGAAGATTTCCAAGCCTTTTTGAGAACGTTAGACCAACACGGTGAACTAAAAAAAATTGTGCACCCGCTTAGCCCTTATCTCGAAATAACGGAAGTAGCAGACAGATGCATGAAAATGCCCGGAGGTGGACCGGCACTACTCATTCAAAAGCCTGAAGGTTATGAAATACCTGTCGCCATAAACTGCTTCGGTTCAGAAAAAAGGATGGCACTAGCATTAAACGTAAAAGATATTCAAGAAATCGCAGATGAAATTACGTCTTTACTTCAACCGGAGATTCCCGAAAGTCTGTCCGAGAAAATCAAAAAACTCATTCAACTCTCACGCTTCGCGAAATCTTCGCCAAAACAAGTTTCTAACGGTATATGCCAAGAAGTCGTGCTCACAGGCCGAGACATTGACCTTTCAATGCTCCCTATCCTCACTTGTTGGCCTGAGGATGCAGGACCCTTTATTACACTCCCGCTTGTATTCTCACACGACCCTAACACGAAAAAACGGAACGTTGGCATGTATCGCATACAAGTCTTTGATAAAACTACGACAGCAATGCACTGGCAAATGCACAAGGTTGGCGCAGAACATGCAAGAATCGCTAACGAAAAAAAACAAAAAATCGAAGTTTGTGTTGTCTTGGGAGGAAACCCTGCTTACACCTTTTCTGCGATCTCACCTTTACCTCCTGGAATTGATGAGATGCTATTTGCAGGGTTCCTTCGAAAAGAGTCTCCAAAGCTCGTCAAAGCAAAAACTGTCGACATTTTAGTGCCTGCAGATGCCGAAATAGTCATCGAAGGCACGATTGACCCAAGCGAAACACGCATCGAAGGACCATTCGGGGATCATACGGGCTACTATTCATTGCCCGAACCGTTTCCGGTTTTCAGAGTTTCATGCATAACTATGCGTGAACGCCCCGTTTATCCCGCTACGATTGTGGGCATCCCTCCCATGGAGGACGGATATATAGGTAAGGCAATCGAGAAAATCTTCCTTCCCTTAATCAGGGTAACTCTCCCAGAGGTCTTGGACATTAACCTCCCCGTCGAAGCCTGTTTCCATAACATGGCGTTTGTAAAAATCAAAAAACGCTATCCCGGACATGCATTCAAAGTCATGAATGCTTTATGGGGTCTTGGTCAACTCATGTTCAGCAAGTTTATCTTTGTTTTCGAAGAAGACGTAGATGTACATGACTTGCGAGACGTGCTGTTCCGCATCGGAGCGAACTGCGATCCTGCACGAGATTCATTAATCATAAAAGGACCCCTTGATCACCTCGACCATGCATGTGATTTAATCGGATTCGGAGGCAAAATCGGCTTCGACTGTACTCACAAATGGCAATCCGAAGGATATCAACGTCAATGGCCTAACCTCATTAAAATGTCCGAAAATGTCAAACAAAAAATAAACAATATCTGGGATCAACTTGGCATATAAGAATTATGAAACGGTAAACTTCGCGCGCAATGCCCTCACACTCGAAGAAACTTGAGAAAATCCCTCCCTACCTTTTTGTGGAAATTGCTCGCATAAAAGCAGAGATGCGTGCAAAAGGAGAAACAATCATTGACCTCGGAATAGGTGATCCGGATCTCCCCACACCCAATGATATCGTTAAGTCCGCCCAACATGCGGTAACCATCCCGGAAACGCACAGATATGACGAGTCACCTCGCGGATACAAAAAGTTTTTGGAAAAAGCCGCCCAATGGCATGCTAAACATTTCAGCACTAACCTGAATCATGAAACTGATTTTCTTGAAGTAATCGGAAGTAAAGAAGGATTAGCACATCTTGTTTGGGCATTCATTGATCCGGGAGATGCTGTTATTGTTCCAGATCCTGCATATCCCGTTTACAGAATACATGCGGAAATGTGTGGCGCTGAACTATTTTACGCAACATTGAAGCAAGAAAACGGCTTCTTACCTAAACTCGAAGATATACCAAGCGACGTTGCAAAAAAAACAAAACTTTTTTTTACATGTTATCCGAACAACCCCACAGGAGCAGTTGCCCCGCTTTCATTTTATGAAGATGCCGTGAATTTTTGCAAGCAATACGACATCATT
>CAZSPF010000035.1:0-3663 GCA_964608695.1 uncultured Fimbriimonadales bacterium
AAACAACCGAAAAAAAAATTGCAACCGCAGAAAGGATTCTTGAGCAAACCAGAAAGTATGGACTTGAAGACGAAGATGTCTTCATCGATCTTTTAACTTTCACACTTGGTTCTGGAGATGAGGAGTTTCGTAAGGCAGGAATTGAAACCATAAATGCGATAAAGAGACTAAAACAAAAACACCCGAGAGTAAACACAATTTTAGGAGTTAGCAACATTTCATTTGGCTTAAAACCATCTGCAAGACATGTTTTAAATTCTGTGTTTTTACATTACGCGTTAGAGGCAGGATTAACAAGCGCAATTGTTCATGCCGGAAAGATTCTTCCTGAAAGTAAAGTAGACAAAGAAATTTGGGAAGTTGCAAGAAAACTCGTATTTGATGAGAGAGCGGAAGGTTACGACCCATTAGTTGATTTTATGTCGAAATTTGAAAACGTTTCAAATCAATTCTCACAAAAAGACGACCTGACTTTCCTACCTGTGGAGGAAAGATTAAAAAGACATATTATTGATGGTGTAAAACAAAATCTGCAAGCAAGTTTAGCCGAAGCGTTAAAGAGTTACTCTGCCATTGATATTATTAATAATATTCTTCTCGACGGGATGAAAGTTGTCGGAGAATTGTTTGGTGAAGGGAAAATGCAGCTGCCTTTTGTTTTACAAAGTGCTGAGGTGATGAAAGCGGCTGTTTCATTTCTTGAACCGTATATGGAAAAAGTAGAAGGTAGCGAAAAGGGCTCGATTTTGCTTGCAACAGTAGCTGGCGACGTCCACGATATCGGGAAAAACCTCGTTGATATTATCTTAAGCAATAACGGGTACCGAGTTGTTAACATTGGAATCAAGCAGCCTATCAACAACATTCTTTCCGAATCGGAAAAACACAAAGTGGATGTCATCGGTTTAAGTGGTTTGCTCGTGAAGAGCACGATTGTGATGAAAGAGAATTTGCTTGAAATGAATGCGAGAAACATTACGAACTATCCAGTGATATTAGGTGGTGCCGCTCTAACAAGAGCATACGTGGAGCAAGACTTGCGTTCAATTTTTAACGGCCGAGTTTTTTATGCACAAGATGCTTTTGAAGGTCTGCGGCTAATGAAAGAGTTGTGTGAAAGTAATGGTAAAGCGTTTGGCTACGAGGGATTAACGGATGATGTTTCGGTAACGCGTAGGGTTTCGAGCCACCGTTTGCCAGACTCCGAACCGGAACTGTATGAATACAAAGGTATAAGGAGTGATGTAAAACAATTAAATGATTTACCGAAACCTCCTTTTTACGGAAGAAAAGTTGTTACAGATATTGATGTTGAGGATATTTATCCTTTTATAAACGAAGTTGCGCTGTTTCGAGGGCAGTGGGGTTATAAAAGACCAAAGGATATGGACAATGTGCAGTTTCAAGAGTACTTGGAGGAGCATGCAAGACCGCATTTCGATCGTTTGAAGAATGAATTGAAGTATGTATTGAAGCCGCGAGTGGTTTATGGATACTTCCCTGCTCAATCGGATGGGAATGATTTAATAGTTTATGCAGAAAATGAGCGCTATGAGATTGCACGCTTCAGATTTCCCAGACAAACGACAGATAAACACTTGTGCATAGCAGATTTTTTTGCCGATGTTAAGGGCGGAAAGATTGACACACTTGCGATGCATTTAGTTTCTGTGGGGGGGGAAGTTACAAAACTTGAGAGAGGGCTTTTCGAGAAAGGAGAGTTTCAAGAATATCTTTTCGTGCATGGGATGGGAGTCGAGACAGCGGAAGCTCTGGCAGAGTACTGGCACAAGAAGATCCGAGAGGAGTGGGGGATAAACGACAACGAGCCAACGGATGTGAAGGCGCTTTTCGGGGTGAAATATAGGGGATGCAGGTACTCGTTTGGCTATCCCGCATGTCCGAACTTGGAAGATCAAGAGATTTTGTTCCGACTTTTACAGCCGGAAGATATCGGTGTGAGTTTGACAGAGGAGTTTATGCTTGTGCCGGAACAATCTACGTCTGCCATTATTTGCCACCATCCGGAAGCGAAGTATTTTAATATCAGATGATTTCACTTTTTTTCTACACTGTATGTTAAGATAACATTGCCTTTTGATTATCTTTTTGTTTCTAAAAGAGACAAATTCATTTTATCTTGTAATGGGCTTACCAAAGGTGTCGAAACGATAGATCTGTTCATTAATGTCATAGTTATCATCCAATTGTTTATACATCCAGTTGTACCCACCATTAGGTCCTTCTACATAGCCATCAAGGCTTACTGCGAAACCTGCTACAATTTTTCTCATTTTAACTCTCTCTAACTTCGACATAATGATCTTAAATCAAGTCATGCAAAATTATTCGAATTTATAATAAGTCAAAAACACTCTTGCTATTATTCACAACTTTTTACTTTTCTGATATAATTTGAGTTTGGTAAAATAAGATGAGTACATTCTATAGTAAGTTTTTCAAGTCAGCTATAACATTTAGCATTTGTTGCTTAGTGTTGCCATGTTTATCACAAGCCCTTAGACCAGCACCAGAGAGGATGCCTGATGAGGGATTGGGTCCGTTCAAGACACTGGTGATTCGGGGGGTCACGGTGATTGACGGCACAGGTGCGCCGCCGTACGGACCGATGGACATCGTCATCGAGGGGAATCGCATTGCTTCCATAAGGGGCGCGGGGACGCCTGGATTAGAGTTGCGAACCAACAGGCCTCCTCAGAACGCAGATTACGAGGTAGATGCCACAGGTATGTACGTTCTGCCTGGGTTTGTGGACATGCATACACATGCGGGAGGCGCACCGAAAAACGCCGATGCGGAGTACGCCTACAAACTCTGGATGGCGCATGGGATTACCACTGTACGTGGGGTTCCGCTGGCGGCACATGATTTTACTGTGCGTGAGAAGGAGCGCAGCGCAAAGAATGAGATAGTCGCACCGAGGATTTACAATTATCAGCGTCCGGGAAGCGGGTGGCGCGAAGGTGCAGTGGATTCGCCAGAAAAAGCGCGCAGATGGGTGCAATGGGCGGCTGGGAACGGCGTAGATGGGTTGAAACTGGGTGCACATCAGCCGGACATTATGGAAGCGCTCTTGGACGAAGCAAAGAAGCACGGAATGGGCTCAACTGCGCACTTACAGCAGACAGGAGTGGCACAGATGAACGCTATTCAAGCGGCAAGGCTGGGATTAAACACAGTGACGCATTTTTATGGGCATTTCGAGGCTTTGCTGAAGGATTATGTAGTTCAGCCATGGCCCTCTGACATGAATTATAACGACGAGCAATGGCGGTTTGCGCAAGTTGCGCGATTGTGGGACAAGATTCACCCCCCCGGAAGCGACGAATGGAAAGCGTATCTGCAGGAGCATTTGAAATTGGGAACAGTGTTCGATCCCACGATGACAATCTATTCCGCGAGCCGCGACGTGATGCGTGCGAGAAATGCAGACTGGCATGAGAGATACACACTTCCCTCTTTGATGGATTTCTTCGAGCCAAGCAGGACGGCACATGGTTCGTATTGGTTTTATTGGACGACTGCGGATGAAATCGCATGGAAGAACTTTTATCAAGTGTGGTTTAAGTTGTTAAACGATTACAAGAAGATGGGGGGGCGAATTACGACAGGGTCGGATTCGGGATTTATTTATCAGACATA